>JANYBG010000024.1 GCA_025360865.1 Pseudomonadota bacterium
ATCGACCCGCGGTTCGCTTCGACCATTCGCTTCCACCAGCGAAATGTCTCGCCACACACTACGCCGCCGGGGTTCCCGCCGAGCGTACCGCGACCTATTTTCTGCGACGGTTCGTTAATGTCGCTCATCATCAGGAAAAGAAGATTTCCGACCCGAACCGAGTACCTCTCCCACGTTCCTTCAACTGGAAAGGGCCGCCTCTTTGGGTCCACACCAGAAAATTCAGTATGCTCGCCTGTCGGATCAATCCATTTCCGCCACCACCAGGCATGCGGCTCATCAAGGCCGCTTCGATCGTGATTGCCCGATAAATCGTAAATCTGTTCACGACGATGCCGCTGAAGTGCGCCGAATTGCCGGACAAGCTCTTTTCCTTCATCGTCCTTCGGAGTGCCCTGGGCACCGGACATATCGCCCAGATCCAGAGCAATATCCCATGCAAAGCCAGTTCCGCCTTCGGATTGCTGCAGCGCTGTGGCCAAGCTATCGCGTCCATTCGCTTTATCAGTCCCAACGTGGGCGTCGGCGAATACCCACACACCAAATGTCCTGGGCGGTGAGGTGTCCGCGCGCGCCATTCCGAATACAAGACAAGCCGTTAGCGCAAGTGCCATCCTTCGAAAAAATCGCATGGTCGTGATCCTGCCCGACGTCTACGTGAGCCGGGATCCAAGGGACGCCCCCACGGTACCCCCACTACCGACTAACGTCCTGGATTTCGCGGACGGCGAGGCGCTCAGGGGACTCAGGCACCGGCGGAGCCGCACCGGACTCGCCTACCTCATGGCAGTCGAGGGACGCTGTCCGGTGGCGGGTAGGGGACGCGCAGTTCTTGGGGCTTCCTATTGGCTCGAACCTTCCTGCGAGGAGGTACTAGCGAGTAATAAGTAGGGGCCTTTGAGTGTACAGAGCGGGCACCCGATTTGAGCACCGAAGGTTCCCTACTGGCCGGCTCGGGCACTCAAGATCCGGGACCCAAGGTTCGCAAGCGACGTCGACGACGGGGGTACTTCAACGCCGGACGCTGCGGCTTGCGACGCTTAGTTCGTATTTCCTCGAGCGCGTGCACCCAGAGGACGCGCATGCGCTCGGCAACTGGTGCGAAATCGGGGTACCCGCCTCCGGCCGCGTCGACCTGCGGCAACGTCGCCTCGACTGCGTCACAGACGGTGTTGATATGGGCATCCACATCTCCCGTAGAGAGTCCACAGTAGCGACCAAATCGCACCAGAACTTCATGTGGCCACCAAGAAGCCTTGCCCTGGAGCGTAATGGTGGGCGGAACATCCTCGAAAGCCCGAGTGCAGACCGCGTCATAGAACGGTGCGAGACGGATGTCGTCAAAACTCGTGCAAAGCACACCAAAGTTCTTCAGGTGTGCATCGGCGTTACCTATTAGGCGATAGGCGACGAGCGCGCGGAAAAGGTTTGTAACAGCTCGTTGCCGAGTTTCTGGTTCAACGAAGGCTTGTACGCTCTGTACCAAACGCTCGTACGTGGTGTCATATTTGTCGAGCGAGGACTTGCCCATTAGGGAGCAGAATTCCTCGAAGTGCAGGGCCACGCCGTCCCGACGATCGAAGCGCTCGAGAATCAGGAGTTTCCCATCCTCCGAGAGTGAGGCATGGACAACGGGCAAATTCGCTCGCTTTAGCGCCTGCGTGCACAGGTATTCGCTGATCACCATGCCGTTATAGGCGTCTCGATCGCGCTTGAGAATGTGGCTATCCGTGATCAGCGTGCCGGGAGTGGTTGTCGCGCCATTCAGTAGTTGTTCGGTGGCCGCAAGTATTTTCGGTTGCACCCCAGAAATACCCGAGCCCAAAGCGAGGTCCTTGAACACGGATTCGAAGAATTCGAGCCCACGCTCGATATTCTGTAGGCGCTGCGGGTTTAGCGGCGTTACCTTCGCCCGGGGGTTCGCAGGGTCGGTGACAAAGCGCAGGAGTCCAATCTGTCGTGCCCCCACCGCCTGCAGTAACGTGAAATCGTCAGCTCCAGCTACACGAGCAGCGCGTTCGAGGTAGAGGCGCCGTTCGCCCTCAGGCAGGTTCATGTCGAAAATCGGGTGCAATTTTGTGCGCGGCCCCCAGACTGATTGCAGCAAAGGAGGCATTGTCAGCGAAACGAAGTCCGCCTCTGAGGCCTTGGCGCTGTAGACGAAGGTATATTGCGAGGGCTGCGTATCCTCAGCACGGAGTTCGCCTACTACGCGGTCCTGTTTGAGGATGTACAGCGTGCGCACGGCTTACTCCGGCGCGCGCCGACGACGGGAGGTGCGCGCGCGCGCGCGCGCTGGGGGCGCAGAAGGAGTGGGTTCTGGCGTACCGCGCCGGGCCAAGTCTCGCTCGAAGTCGAGTTGATCGAGCGTGGGGAGCGTGCTTTCTGGCGCCAGCATTAGCTGACGGCGGAAGTAGCGGAGCACCTTGAGCAGCGTCTGCAGGCGCATGTCGCCGGCCGCGCCGCTTTCTAGCGCCGATAAAGCGCGCGGAGAGAGTCCCGTCGCGGCGCAAAGGTCGCGTTGGGTGCGGTTCTGCGCCAGGCGCAGAGCGCGGATAGCCCTGCCAACCTCTTCCAGGGTGCGTAACGGGGTAAGCGTATTAGCCATAGTAATAGCAATATAATGCTAGTTATAGGCTAAAGCAATATAAGTAGCATTATTATGCTATTTATAGTCAACACTTGCACAAACGAGTTCTTGAGCACGCGGGCGCGATCGCTGATCTGCTGAATCGCGACCGCATTCCGTCCCCTGGCGCATCGCACGCGCGCACGCAACGCCGCCAAGCCGGCTGGGTTGCTTCCGCACTCAATGGCGATGGCCGGATGACGGGAATTCTGCATAACCCGACGTACCGCGGTCAGGTGATTTGGAACCGCGTGCACTGGGTGCGGTCCGCGGCAAACTCCCACAAGCGTCGGCGGGTCGAGAATCCCCGCGCCGATTGGATCGTCAATGAGGAGGAGCGGTTGCGGATCGTGCCGCAGGCGCTATGGGAGCGCGTACGGGCGCGTAAGGCACAGAGGTCTGACGACGTGGGGGCGCGGGTCTCGCGCGGCCTGGCGCGTAGGACCGCGAACCACACAGGCCGGTCTCCTAAGCACCTGCTGTCTGGGTTGCTCAAGTGCGCAGAGTGCGGCGCGTCTTACACCCTTGCGGGCACTATGCACTATGCGTGCGGCACCTACATCGGCGGCGGCTCGGGCGGATGCTCGAACGGGGCGAGGCTGCATCGCGTCAGAGCGGAGGAGGGCGTCCTGGCTGGCGTGCAGCAGCGGTTCCTCGATCCTGCCGTACTGGATGAGGCAAAGCGGCGCGCGCGCGCGCTGATCCGTGAACGGACGGCGAAGCCGGTCGAGAGCGCCGCACCGAGGATCAAGGCGCTTCAGGGCCAGGTGGCGAACCTCGCCGATGCGATCGCCACTGGGGCGCTGCGCGCGTCCCCCTCGATCGCGGCGAAGCTCAGGGAGGCCGAGGACGAGCTTGAGCGGCTTCAGTCCGAGGCGAGGGCGCCCACAGCCGACGTCGAGTTGCTCCTACCCAAGCTTGCTCAGGAGATCGAGCGCGCCGTGCGAGACCTGCCGAAGGCGCTCGCCGAAGGCAACGTGGATCTCGCGCGGCAGGAGCTGAAAGGGCTGCTCGGGAGCGTGCGAGTAGTCGCTGAGCCTACGGAAATGCTGCTTTTTGCAGAGACTGGCTTCGTCCAGGCGGCTCTGAAACGAGCCGTCGGACGCATGGAAGGAATTGTTGGTAGCGGGGGCCTGCACGCGATTGATTTCCCCGAGGTAGCCCTGCGGCGGGCTTAGGGGGCGTCGGGCACCTTGGCATCACGCACATTACGCCTTCGACGTCTTTT
>JANYBG010000077.1 GCA_025360865.1 Pseudomonadota bacterium
TTCGACCACGCGTCGCTTGAGATCCACCCCGGCTTGCAGGGCATCCTGGACGCGCTTGAACTGCGCCCTGATGCCAGGGTCTTCGGAACCGACTTTTTCCTCGAGCCATGAAAGGTCCATGCGCGCGGACACCAGGAGCCCGCCCAGTTCATCGTGCAACTCCCGCGACAGCGCCGCCCTCTCCTTCTCAGCGACCGACTGCAGCTGTGTCGACAGCTCAGACAGATCCTCCGTGCGTTTCTTCACCAAGTGCTCCAGCTCCGCCTGGCGCTCGGTCAGTTCCTGAGCTTCGCGCTCCTTTGAATAGATGTAGCGCACCAACAGGCGACGCAGCAGGAATACCAGGAAGATACTCGCCGCCAGCGCGCCGCTCATGATCCCGAGGTTCAGCCAGCGATTGCTGTGCCACGACCGGCTGGCATCCAGCATGTCGTACGTCTCAGCCGCCTGGATTCTCCCGACGCGCTGGCTTATTTGGGACATGGTCCGCTGCCCGAAGTCACTGCGAATCAAGGCGGTCGCGGCACCCCGGCCGCTGCTGCGGTATAGGTCGAGCGTCTCCCGCATTTCCGCGAGTTTGGCGCGACTCAGGCGGGCGATCTCGTCGACGTCCGACTGTACCGCCGGATCCGAGGAGGTGAACGCGGCGTCGAGGTGCTGGAGCGTAACGGGAAGCTTCTCCACGGCATCCTCGTAGGGCACGAGGTAGGTCGGATCACCCAGGAGAATGTAGCCACGCTGCCCGCTCTCGGCCTGGCTGAGCAGCTGCATGTCCTCGCCCAGAGCGTGCGCCCGCCGCGCCGCCTGCTCTATCCGATGGCTGGCTTCCTCGAGCCATCGCTGCCCTGTAGTCGCGGCGATGAACAGGCCCACGATCGCCGTCAACAGCAGCCCGACAACAATGGCCTGCCGAGCCGTGGACATCACCCGTACCGCCGCCGCACGTCGCTGGGGGTCACCCAGGCACCAACATGCCGGTCCAGCCGCGCATCCGCCAATACCGCGACCAAACCGCACCCCGCCGCGTCAGAACTGAGGTTCGCATCATAGCCGGCTGCCAGCCGACTGAGGGGGGAGGAATGGGGATTCAATCGCGGCGCCCACGCAGGGCGCCCCCTTCATCCTCCCATCGCTCAGTGGCGCTGCGGATCGTGTGAAACGCTCGCCGGGATCGCCGGCGCGCTTCAAGAAGCAGCGCGCCCAGCGCGATCGCGGCTCCGCCGAATATCACGATGCGCATGGCCGTTGCTCTCAGACTCACATTCGTCCTTCCCGCCCTTGCGCTTTAGGAGGGTTATAAAAAAGGCAGGCACGTCGAGCGCGAAAATCCGGGGGAGGATGGGCGCCGGGGGCAACCGTACCTGCCAGTTGATGAGAATGAAGCCTAGGGCTTCCGGTCTGGACTGGCGCTTAGCTGATTGGCTTTCGCCTTGGCCACATCGAAGTCCGCGTTCGCCTGGTCCCGGCACGACTGTTGCGTGGCGCCGCTCAGGCTCTCGCAACGCGCGAGAGCGAGTTTCAGGTCTCCTTCAGCCTGCATGTCCGCGAGTTTCTGGGTCGCCTCAGCGTGCGCTAAGTCGCGCTGTTCGTCGCGCCCCTCCGAGCGGGCGCTCGCGATTCTAGCGTCAGCCTTCTGCTGTACCTTCGCCGCGTTGTCCGCGGCGGCTTGCTCCGCGGAGGCCGTGTCGTGCGCCACGTCCGCGGCGCTTCGGGAGCCATCACAGGCGGCAACCGCGCCCGCCGCGACAGCGATCAGCCCAAGTACCCACATCCTGTTCATGGTTCGAACCTCATAGCGTTATTTCCTGCGGCGCCGAGCGGCGAGGTGGGAAAGCAGTCGCAGCCAGGACGGCCTGAACAACAAGGCCGACACCACGGTCGACGCGACGGATCTACCCGTGACGTGCGAGGCCAGCCAGCGGAAAGTCACGCTGCGCGGGAACTGAGCTGTTCCGGCCTCGGCGGGTTGATAGACCCGCAGAAGCTGCTGACGGTTGCGCCGCATGGTCAGCAGCGCGGCCTCCGCGTATGGGTCCTCAGGTCCGCTCACGGCTCCACCGCCCGCTCGCGAGCCAGCAGATCCTCCAGGAGGCGCCGATCCTTGGCCCATTCCTGGGCGGTGCGTTGCAGCACCCCGGGCGCGCCCGAATCCACCTCGCCGAGCCGCCATGCGGTAAGAAGCGCGATGGCGGCGAACCCCAGCAGGAGCGCCCCGATCACCCACAGCCGATACGAGGAGTCCCAGCTCAACGCCACCACCCACCCACAGGCCATGAGGACCGCGAGGTGCGCGCACAGGACGAACGTGACTCCCAAGGCGATGCGCCGTCGCATTAGCCTCGATGCGGCCTTGAGATCGCTGAGAAGCAGGTCCGTGTAAGCGCCTGCCTGCCGTACGGCGATGGCCGCGGTCTGCGCGAGCCGATCCATCATGGCTGGGACTCTACGGTCACCGGCGGGATGCCAGGAATCCCACGGCGAGGCCCGCTATAGCGGCGATACCGATGGCCTCCCATGGGCGGCTGTGCACATAGCGGTCACCCGCCTCGAAGGTTTCGCGGGCCTGTCGCTGCACGACTTCAGCGCCGTCGGCGAGCGAACTCTTCGTGCTAGCCACAGCCGCGGCCACTTTGGCGCGCAACCGGCGCATTTCGGGGTCTGCGGCCTCGCCCACTCGGTCAATGAGATCCTCGACATCGGCGATCAGGTTCTGCACCTCATCGCTCGCCGCCGCACCGGCCTGCTTGGCCGTGTTACGCGCCGCCGCGCCCAGTCCACGCACGTCCGCCCGCTTGAAGTCACCCGCTGTCGTTTCCACAGTTCCGCTCCTTGATTCATGACGAAAAATCGGTGAGAGCCCGCGAAGGGACTCCGACCTGATATGTGATTTAATATCCATTGTCCTTGTTCGCATGTCGGTCGGGACCGATGCTCAATCCCTGTAGGACCCGGGCTACAGCGCACTGTTCCGTTCGCCGGGTCAGCCACCGATTTCCGGGGGTGCTGGCGCACAAACCCGGCCAGCACTTCGACGCGATCTGGGTCTTTCGGGTTGTTCAGCGAATAGGCGTGCCTCAACACAGCAGTAGTGCGTAGCGGCGCTGAGGCGGCGCGGCGGCGGCGGCACACGACGCGCGGTCTCTTGGCTTCTGCTTGTAGGCCGTGTACTACGCGGTTCGTGAAGCCACGCTGACGGTCACATGCGCCCGCAGCCGTCGCGTACTCGCTAGGATTAAACGTAACGTGCGCTCACTGTGTAACTAACGGGAGCCCCCATGCTGGAAGCCGCATCAGTTTCACGTATCGCAGACCCCACCGCCGCCAAGTCCCGCGCGCGTAGCGGGGAGTTCGCCAACCAACTGCGAGCCGCCGCCCTGGACGGCGATGACGCGCGTATCACGCGCCTGGTGGCGGAACTACTGCGATGCAAGGGGCTGTCACGCGGACAGAGAATCGCCCTGCAGCAGACGGCACTTCTCAATCTGGTGCGCTCCCTGCGTTCGGCGACCCTGAGTGATGACCTGACCGGACTTCCCAACGCACGGGGATTTGTGCAAACGGGCACTCGCTTGCTGGATCTGGCTACCCGCGACGGCCAGACCGCGCACCTGATTTACTTCGGCATTGACCAGCTTGAGCGACTCGAAGAGGCCTTGGGCGCCACGGCCGGCGAGATCCTCGTGCGCCAGACCGGCAACCTGCTGCGGGACCTCTTTCCCAGCTACGGGGTATACGAGGTACTGGGTCGCCTTGGCGTGGACGAATTCGCGGCGCTTACGACGAGCGCCCAGTACGCCGATCGTCACGCTGTGATGCTGAGGGTTCGCCGTCCCCAGCGCAGCAGCGCCCTGCCTACGGTGAATCTGAGCGTCGGCGTGGCGCACTTCAATCCGGATCGCCCCGTTGCCATTGATGAGCTGCTGGAGACCGCCAAGCGCTCCATGAACGAGCCCATCAGTCAGATCTCCCTGT
This sequence comes from Pseudomonadota bacterium, assembly GCA_025360865.1. Taxonomy (GTDB): domain Bacteria; phylum Pseudomonadota; class Gammaproteobacteria; order Steroidobacterales; family Steroidobacteraceae; genus 13-2-20CM-66-19. The sequence continues at coordinate 3,973 of JANYBG010000077.1, forward strand.
CCGCGCAGACGCTTAACCGTTAGGACTGGCTGCCCGCGACTGGCACAGCGTTACCCGTGCGGGGTTCGCCGCGTCAGTTTCGCGTGCGAATCAGGCCGGCGGCTTGTCGCCCGAAAAAAGCGTAGGCGTGGCGCCTTCGACCGGCCCAACAGTCGCCTTATCGCTTACGTAAAGCCGGACCTCCCGCTCGAACCGCAGAGTCCCCTCTACCACAGCCCCTGGTCCGATCACCACGCGTGGCTTCGAGGACGAGGTGGAATTGAAGAGGGCGCCGCCGTTCTTCTCCACCAGTATCCCACCAACCACATGAGAGGCGCCCATGACATCGATACTGCCCGCGACTGTATGCAGACCATCGCCGACGCGCGCGTCGGTGAGGCTGATTGAGCCAGCCACGGACTGCACGGCGCCTGACACCTCAGCCGAGTTCTTGAGCTCGATTTCCCCGTTGACGGTCTTGGCGTCCCCCTTCACGCGCGAGGAGTCTCCCAGGGTGATTGATCCATTGACCGTGCCAACCGACTCGACCGTGGCATGCGCTCCGACTTCAATCGCCCCGTTCACGGCGTGCGCAGCGCCGGCCGTGGCGCCCTCCCCGATGGCGATCGACCCATTGACTGAATTCAGGGCGCCGGTGGTCTGGCCTGCTGGCACGCGCACAGAGCCGTTCACGGTGCTACCCCCCTCGCGTGTCGCCGTTACGTCGCCATTCACCGCGCTATCGCATCCGGCGCTCACGGCGAAAAGCGCGCCCAGAATCATCAGCGAATACTTACGCCACATGTGCATGTCTCCCTGGTATATCGATCGTCGACGCGCGGTCGGGTCACTTACTTCTGGCTCGGCACGAACTCCTCACGCACCGCCTCGCGCATCAAATCCGGCGGCAGGAGTCCCTGACTGAGGATGAAGTCGTGGAAGCGCTTCTGGTCGAACTTCGCGCCCAGGGCGTCCTCGGTCTCCCGACGCAGCTCCAGCAGGCGCGTATACCCGTAGAAGTAACTGTTCGCCTGCCCAGGTGCGCGGTAGGTGAACCTCTCCACCTCCTCCTTGGCGAAGGCGTGGCTGAGGACCACATCCTTCTCAAGCACCTCGTAAGCCTGCGCTGGGCCCACCGCCCCGCTCTGCAGCTCCGGGTCAAGGAAGGCGCGCGCGGCACGCAGCAGTCGCAGCTGCAGCGTGAGCAGTTGTCCTTCGACGGGTTCGTAGGGCTGCATGATGTACTCCGAATACAGCCCCCAGCCCTCGGCGTTCGTGGAATTGAACGCGTACAGCGCGCGCGCGAGGCTCACGGCCCGCTCCACCATCGAGTCGAACTGCAACTCGTGACCCGGCCGCGCCTCGTGCGCGATCAGCGTCCAGGTCACCGCATCGAAGGTGAAGTCGTCGTAGGGGTCCGCAGCGCCACCGTTGTCTGACGGGATATTCAGCGGTAGCACGAATTCCCCCCGCTGCCCCGTGTTGTGCAGGAATGGCGGCGGCGACATGTGCGGCGCGGGGCTTTGCGCCGTCTCAGCCGGTGTGGCCAGCCGGATGCTAGCGGGCCGGTCAGGCAGGGTGACCAGGCTTCTGGCCACGATGAGATTCTCGAGCTCGTGCAGACGGTTCTCGAAGAACGGCAGGATCGCCTCCCCGGTGATCTGCTGCTTCTTGAGCTGCGTGATCACCGCGCGATAGTCATTTGATGGATAGCCGTTCGCGCGGGCGATTTCGACCGCGAGCGGCGCCATCTGTAACTGGTATTCAGCGAAGGCCGTGTGCGCCATCGCGGCGATCTTCGCCGGTGGGACGTCGATGCCATACTCCTCAAAGGCGAGCGCGTATCGCTCCGCGGGCATTCGAAAGTCCGTACGCGCCTTGGGAAGGATGGCCTGGCGAACCCATGCGTCGTAGTCGGCCAGCTGTCGCTTGAGCGAACGGTACGGGCCCTCCCAGTCCTTGATCCGGTACTTGCGGAACAGGGAGGCGATTCCGTCAAGATAGGCCGGATTGCGACCGAGCTCGGTCTCGATCTCACCCTTGGATGGATATATGACACCGGGCTTGGCGATCTGCTGCAGCTCGCGCGTCTTCAGCAATGCGGTGAAGGGCCTGAAGCCAGCATCGACGCCTGCGTACTTGCGCAGGCGCGCGAGCGCCGCCGGACGGCGCTCGGGAGCGACCTGATCGTCGAGAAGCACGTGGATTCCCTCGAACACCAGAGCACTGGCGTTGAGGAACGGCACCTCGCGCCGCATGGCGAAGTCCTGCTTGCGGAACTTAAGATCAAACGCGCCGCGCAGGATGTCCATGTCCTGGAGGACGCGCTTGTCGGAGACGCCCGGTCGCGCCGCCTCGATCCTGGCAAGGACGGCCGTGAGCTGCTCGCGCTCGGCGAGCTGGTCCGCGAGCGTGGGTCTTGAGATCCGCTCGTCGAAGCGAGCCAGCCCCTCGTGCGAACCGTCCTCGGGTGCGTACTGGAACTTCACTTCGAGCAACTGGTTCGTGAAGGCGTTGCTCTGTTCGATCCACTCCCGGCTGCCTGAAGCGCCAGCGACCGGCTGTTGCGCGAATGCCATGGCGGTGAAACAGCCTGACAGTGCGGCGAGTGCGACGAGATGGCGCATGATCAACCCGGTTAAGTCGCGTTGCCCGCATTATAGGCACTGCGGTGGGAGGTGGTTACCAGCTTCGTCCCCGCCACACCACGGCCTGTCGCGTCCACCGCACCCATGCCTGTGGCCGTGTATCGTGGCGGCTGCTGCGTCGGCGCCGGATACGCCCGCGCGGGACGACGCAGTCGTTTATGACATACTTTGCGCAGCGCCTCCGCGCAGTGCCGGATCCCACAGATGCCACACCAGCCGAACATACTGATCCTCATGGCCGATCAGCTGACCGCCGGCGCCCTGCGAGCCTACGGCAACCGCGTGGCCAAGACCCCCCATATCGACGCGCTCGCGCGTGAGGGCGTCGTGTTCGATTCTTTCTACTGCAACAGTCCACTGTGCGCCCCTTCGCGCTTCTCTTTTCTCGCCGGCCAGCTGCCTTCGAAGATCGGCGCTTTTGACAACGCGGCGGAGTTCCCCGCCCAGATACCCACCTTCGCCCACTACCTGCGCCGCGCCGGCTACCAGACCGCGCTCAGCGGCAAGATGCACTTCTGCGGCCCGGACCAGCTGCATGGATTCGAGGAACGCCTGACCACGGATATCTATCCGGCCGATTTCGGGTGGACGCCGGACTGGACCCGCTTCGAGGATCGCCCGGGCTGGTACCACACCATGGACTCGGTGGCCCAGGCCGGGTCCTGCACGCGGACCAACCAGATGGATTTCGACGACGAGGTCGTCTTCGCCGCGCGCCAGAAGCTGTTCGACATCGCCCGCGGCAAGGATCACCGACCGTTCTGCATGGTCGTCTCGCTGACCCACCCTCACGATCCGTACGTGACAACTGAGCCGTACTGGGAGCGTTACGCCGACACCGAGATCGACATGCCGAGCGAGCCGGCACCCGCCGAAGACCCGCACTCGAACCGCCTGCGGCACGTCATCGGACTCGCGACGACCCAGATCAGCGCCACCCAGACCCGCGACGCGCGACGCGCGTACTATGGCGCCGTCTCGTATGTCGACGATCAGGTCGGCGCCCTGCTGGCCACCCTCAAGCAGGCACGATTCGATAAGAACACCATCGTGCTGCTGCTCGCCGACCATGGGGACATGCTTGGCGAGCGCGGACTTTGGTACAAAATGAGCTTCTTCGAGCCGGCGTGCCGCATCCCGCTGATCGTGCACGCACTCGGGCGGTTCCCAGCGCATCGGGTCGCACAGCCCGCCTCTCTCCTCGACATCCTTCCCACCCTCAGGGAACTCGCGCAGTCGGGGAAACAAGTCTATGCGGCCCCGATAGATGGCCACAGTCTCATCCCGGCGCTTGAAGGGCGCGGTGGGCCCGCGGAGGTCGTCGGTGAGTACCTCGCGGAAGGGGCGATCGCACCGGTGGTGATGATCCGCCGGGCAGACCACAAGTTCATCCACTGCCCCGTCGACCCCGATCAGCTCTACGACCTCGAGCGCGATCCTCGCGAGCTGGTCAATCTGGCGCCCCGCCCTGAAGCGGCGGCCCTCGTCGCGGAGTTTCGCGCGGAAGTCGCCCGCCGCTGGAACCTGACCGAATTGCATGCGGCGGTTCTGGCAAGCCAGCAGCGCCGCCACTTCACGTACGCGGCATTGCGGCAGGGCCGTTACGAGCCCTGGGACTTCCAGCCCAAGCGGGACGCAACCCGTCTGTACATACGCAACGATCAGGAGTTGAACGATCTCGAGGCCATGGCCCGCTTTCCGCAACGCGGCTGAGTCGGCGGCCGTGCTTCGCGCCGTCTGGGTGTGCGCAGGGGCGTCTGTGCTCCTGTGCCTGACGCTTGCCACCACAGCGGCGCTCGCGGCGAATGCGACCCAAGCGCCGCTGCGCGAACCTGACTCCTGCCGTGAGGTACGCCTCGCGGATGTCGGCTGGACCGATGTCACCGCTACAACCGCGGTGCTGAGTCACCTGCTTCGCGATCTGGGCTACCACCCGCGCACTACCCTGCTGGCCGTGCCGGTGACCTTCGCATCCATGAAGGCGGGCGATATCGACGTCTTCCTCGGCAACTGGATGCCCGCGCAGACCAAGGATCGCCGCGCCTACCTCGATGATGGCTCTGTCGAGATCGTGCGCACGAATCTCGTGGGCGCGAAATACACTCTGGCGGTGCCGGCCTACACCTACGCGGCGGGGCTGCGGGACTTCAGCGACATCCAACGCTTCAGCGAGACGCTGCACGGCACGATCTACGGGATCGAGGCTGGCAACGACGGTAACCACCACATCCTGGAGCTCATCTCCAGGAACGAACTCGGACTGGGCGCATTCAAACTGGTGGAGTCAAGTGAACAGGGCATGCTGGCCGCGATCACCCGCGCCTATGCCGCGCACGAGCCGATCGTGTTCCTGGGCTGGGACCCGCATCCCATGAACCTCCGCTTCGATATGCGTTACCTCAGCGGCGGGGACAAAAGTTTCGGCCCCAATTTCGGCGGTGCCTCGGTCCTGACGCTCGCGAGGCGCCACTATCTGACCCAGTGCCCCAACGTCGGCCGGCTGCTGCGCAATCTCGAGTTCACCTCATATGGGGAAAGCGAGGTGATGCTCGGCATGCTTGACCGACACGAGGCACCGGACGAGGCCGCCGGTGCATGGCTCAGCTCGCACCCGCGGGAGCGCGCCGCCTGGCTGCAAGGCGTGACCACAATCGACCGGCGGCCGGCCGCGCCGGACGGCGCGTCACGCGCGTTGGGCGGTCGTGCCGACGCATTTAGGTCGTGGGTGACCCTGCGCAAGATCCCAGTCGGGGAAGCCGTCGCCACTCAGGTCCAGTACCTGAAAGAGCACGGAGCCGGATTCTTCGCCGGGGTCACCGCGGCGGTCGGCGGCATGATCGCCGGAGCCAGCTATCTGTTGCATGCGCTGCCCTCGCCTGCCCTGGTAGTGCTCCTCGGACTGCTGGCCTGGTACCTGCAACGCTCGCTCTGGCTGGCGCTCTTCGTGGTCGCGGCGCAGCTGCTCATCATGAACCAGGGGTACTGGCAGGCGATGTTGGAAACCCTGGCACTGGTACTCGTCGCGACCATCGTGACGAGCGCGATCGGGGTCCCGCTCGGAATCGTCACGGCGCAGCGCCCGCGCCTGGCCGCGGTCCTGAGACCGGTGCTGGACCTTATGCAGACGCTGCCGACCTTCGTATACCTCATCCCGACGCTCGTGCTCTTCGGGCTGGGCGTAGTCCCGGCGCTGATCTCCACCGTGATCTTCGCGCTGCCGGCGCCGGTGCGCCTGACGCAACTGGGTATCAGCGGTGTCTCCAAGTCGCTAGTCGAGGCAGGCGAGGCCTTCGGGGCGACGCCGATGCAGTTGCTCTTCAAGGTCAAGCTACCCAGCGCCGCCCCACTGATTCTAGCCGGCGTCACCCAGTGCATCATGCTCAGCCTCTCCATGGTGGTGATCGCCGCCCTGGTGGGCGCCGGCGGACTTGGCGTGATCGTGGTAAGGGCGCTGAACAGCGTGCAGGTCGGAGTCGGGTTTGAGGCCGGACTCACTATCGTGCTGCTGGCGATCATCCTGGACAGGATGACCCGCTTCTCGAGGCATTGACTTCCAGGCCTCGGGTCAGCGGGTTATCGGGTGGCATTCCGCGCATATCGTGAGGGCGGCGCGCCATGAGGTAGTCGATTGGATGCCTGCTCCTGTACTTCGGCGTGCGGCCGCCGGCCGTGGGTATGTCGCAACCGTTCATTGGCCGTGCGGACGATACTGTCGTCAGGGCGGGCCGATGGCTGTTGTCCTTGAGCTGCGCCTATCAAGGACAACCCAAAAACACCTCTTCCGGGTGTGCTCCCCGGCGCAGACCTTCGCCCAGCCGCCGGAACCTCACGCCCCTGACGCGTCAGCCGCCGCCGGAGACGGTACAACTGCCCATCCCCGGCGCGAGCGCATCAGCGACCCCGCTGGACGCGCCGACCCGCGAACCCGCCGACTAAAAAACGCTGAGCCAGGCGCTGGATGCCAGGGCGAAAAGCGGGGATAGGGCGCGCTGAGTCTCACCAACGTCGGCCGACGTACCCGTGCACCAACGACTACTGATTCGCGTAGATCTTGACGAGCCGGTAGAGGAATGTCCGGCCTTCGTGGACAGACTGGATACGGATGCGCTCGTTAAGGCCGTGGATATTGCCGCCATCCGGATCGGTGAACAGTCCGGTGATACCGTACGTCGGGATGCCGGCCGGGTTCAGGAACTGGGCGTCCGAGGCGCCCGGCTCGAGCGCTGGAACGACCGGGACCCCGGGCCACATCTGGTGCGCCACCGTGACCACCGGCGCCATGATCGTCGCGGTCAGCGGCGCAGGCGCGGCGACGGGGCCGCGCACCTCGGGCACGCTCACGGTCACCGCCGGATCGTCCGCGACCTTCACCAGCTGCGCGAGTACCTCCTCCCGCGAAACGCCGGGGAAGATCCTGCAATTGATGTTGGCGCGCGCCCGCTGCGGCAGCGCATTCGTCGCATGCCCGGCGGTGAGCATCGTCGCCACGCAGGTGGTGCGCAGCATCGCGTGCCAGTTTTGGTCCTTGTCGAGGATGGCCACAGCCGCGGCGTCCTCAGGATTCGAGACGACGGCAGTCATGGCGGCGCCGTTCTGCCCACCGACGATCCTCGCCATGCCTGAGAAGTAGCCCCGGTTCGCATCATCCAGCTGGACCGGAAACTCGTAGTGGCTGACCTTGTCGACGGCGCGCACGAGGTGGTAGATCGCGTTATCCGGTACCGGCCGCGAGCTGTGACCCCCTTTATTGGTCACCTCAAATACGAAATTCTGCGACATTTTCTCCGCGGCCAGAACTTCGAGGGCTACACGATGCCCCTGCGCGTCGAGGTCTCCATCCACCCCTTCTGTGATCGCCAAGGCCGCGTCGATCTCAGCGCGGGCGTGCTCGGCCAGCCAGCCCGCGCCATTAAGCGCGCCGCTGGTCTCCTCCCCGCAGGTGAGCGCTAGCTTGATGGCACGCCGGGGCCTGAAGCCTTCCTCGCGGAAACGCACGAGGTTGTCGACCCAAATAGCCGCCTGGGCCTTCATGTCGCTGGTCCCGCGTCCATAGAAGTAGCCGTTCTCCTCGATCAACGTGAACGGATCCCGCGTCCAGTCCTCGCGCTTGGCCTCCACGACATCAACGTGCGCCAGCATCAGGATCGCCTTGGCCTTGGGGTCCGAGCCTGGCAGCACGGCGATAAGGCCTCCCTCCTTCGGGTGACCCTCGGGAACGAAGATCCGCACATCCGCATCAGGGTATCCGGCGGCCTTCAGGCGCGCGGCCATGCGTGTCGCCGCGAGGGTGCAGTCCCCGGCGGAGAGGGTGGTATTGGTCTCGACGAGTTCCTTATAGGTCGCTAGGAACCGGACCTTGCCGTCGTCGTCGCTGGTCGCGCCGTGGGCCATCCCCATCACTGCCAGCGCCATCATCAAGCCCGTCGTGGTCATTCGTCGGAGCGGTTTCAAGATCGACTCCCTGAGCCAGCACGTGCTGCTGGCGGCTGACTTACCGGTTCTTAACTTAAGCAAATTCTGAAATTTCCCGCAACGTCGCTTGAGAAGTCCTAAAGGCGACCGCCGAGCATCCCCCTGAGGATGTTCTCGCCGCTGTGGCGCGCCAGCGACAGATCAACATGACTGCAGCGCGCGAACTCCAGCGCCAGCGCGAGATCCTTCTCGCCGATCCTTCCCTGGCTCTCGGCGAAGGCGCGGCGTTCGTCGCTCATGCCCCCCATATCCCGGACCAATCCGTCGAGGACCGCACTTGAGACAGGCGTGAGGTTCCCGTTGCCGGTCATAACCTCCCCCAGCTTGCCAAGATCCACCCCGCCCGCCTGTGCGAGCGCGAACGCCTGCTGGATGGTCAGGATGTGGGTCCAGGTGACGAAGTTATTAGTGATCTTGAGCGCCATTCCGGCTCCGAGTGGACCGGCGTGCACCACAGCCGTCGAGAACGCCTCAAGCACGGGCCGCGCCCGTTCAGTCAACGCCGGATCTCCGCCAGTCATCGACAGCACGAAGGGCCCCTCCGTGACCGCGAATCGGGTGCGCGTCAAAGCGGCATCGATCAGCCGCGCACCGCGTGTCGCCAGCACCTCCGCCATCGCGATGACAGTGGCCGGGCTCACGGTGCTGTGAACGAGCACCAGCGCACCATCCGCGATCGTCTCCATCAGGCCGCCGGGCCCTTGGATAACCTCGCTGACCTGCTGGTCATCGCGCACGCAGATCCCGATAAGCTCGGCGTCTCGCGCGGACTCAGCCGGCGAGCTCGCCCGCGTGGCTGGGCTTGTGAAAGCCGCGAGCGTCGCCGGCAAGGCGTCATACACGGCAAGATCGAAGCCCGCGCGCGCGATCTCCGCCGCCTGCGCAGCGCCCATGTCGCCCAGTCCGATAAAGCCAACGCGCATCGCGATTCTCCTCGTCGTGAAAGCCTCCGGGCGCGGCCCCGGCGTCTTTCCTACACCGGCAGGCCGGCCGCCGCGACCGCCTGAAAAAGGCGGGCGGCCCGTGGGAAGCCCACGTAGTGCGCGAGGAACACCGGAATTTCCTTCACCTGCTCCGCCGTGAGCTCGTTCTTCAGCAGCGCCGCCTTCATCTGGATGACAAAAGGGGCATCCTCACCCAGCGCCGCCAGGACGCCCATGACGAGCAGCCGGCGATCGCGAATCGAAAGCGCTTCCCGCGACCACACCTCAGCGAACGACTGATCGAGCAACAGTTGCATGAACCCGATTGAGTCGCTGTTCGGTGGAAGCGGCACCACGCCACCGTAAACGTCATAGAAAATCCTCTTACCTTTAGCGCGTCGACTATCGTTGGTTGTCATCTGCCGTCCCATACTTTGTTGCAGTCACAATCACTTTTCCCTGATGGACGGCCCCGCAGGCCCTCCCGCCCAACCCGAGGGCCTCCCAGACCTGACACGCCTAGACGTAAGCTCCGCGCGGGCGCCGCAGATGAATCCGTGGACACCCCACCACGCGGCCTCATCACATAGCGCCGCGCGGCAAACGCCCGGTGATTGACCAGGGCAGTCGTGGCCATCGACTCAATGAATCTCGATCCCCGCGGGCGGCCGCCTTGGTACCGCGATCGGCGTTGCGATTCGCAGCCCGCCTAGCTGCTTGCCGGCTATATGGATAGTTAGCTGCTGCCGGAGTGCGCGCGCCGAGGGGCGGGTGGCACGGGACGCGCCGTCTTTTTTCACGCCACGAGCCCCGCGGTGACGTTGATCGCGAACCCGAGAATTGAGACATTGAACAGCAGCGAGATGACGCTGTGCGCCAAGACCGCCTTTCGGATCTCCACCCCCCGGGTCGATACGTCCGAGGTCTGGCAAGCGGCCGCGATCGTGAAGGAGAAGTAGGCGAAGTCCCAGAAGACCGGTTCCCGCGTGGCCGGGAAGGATAGCGGTCGTTGCTGCGGCGGGGCGCTGTAGTACATGTCCGCGTAGTGCAGTGCGTAAACGGTTGCCACGAGTATCCACGAGTCACAAATCGTGAGGGCAGCCAGCACGATCTGCGCCGCCTTCTGCGATGGGGCGACGCCTTTGAGCGTCGTCAGGAACGCGACAATCGACGCCACGCTCAGGATCGCCGCGACGATCACCACCACGAGTATCACCGGCGCGGTGGGATCATCTTCCTTGTACCGGTCCCGGAGCTGGGCCGAGTTCATTCGGGCGAGCAGCGCGAAGATGGCCACCAGAAGCAGCAGAACGGTGGCATTCCACGCGACCAGAGTTCGGGCGAGCTGAGACCACTGAGGCGGCAAGACCAGATACAGAGCGAGCCCCACCGCCACGGCGATCAACAGCCTCGCGTGATTTACGGCGAATTTTCGCAACGAAGTGCCCATGGGCTGGCTCGAATGACTTTTTGTCAGGTAACGGGAGCGCGTCGGTACCAGTATCCCGCACATCGGTCGAGCGTGATAGTCGTTTAGTCCGGGCTCGTGGCGGGGAACTGACGAGGAGTGGTAGTTGGCGCCGCGCCCTGCTCGCCGACAATCTCCAGGTGGAAGACGCCTGGGAGCGACGGCCGGCGTAGTTCACGCCATCCAACGCCAGGCCTGATGATAATCAGACGCGAGCGTGTAGCCAAGCAGTTAAGAAACAAGAGTCGTAGATCCAACTACGGTCGAGAATCAGCGACGGAGCCGGAAGTCGCAGTCAACGAACAGCGACGTCATTCGGCCGCGGAGGAAACTAAGCGAGCGCCTTCAGGAAGCGACCAGAGGCTGGACTCAGGAGGCACCGCACTCTAGTTATCAATGACTACGAAATATCGGGTTGACCTCCATATTTCCATTACGTTTTCAGTTAATTCCAAATCACCGACCTACGCCTCGCCCGCGCTGCCGTTTACTCCCAGTGATAGTTAAACGAAACTGCCAAAACGCGCTCAGTCTTTCTTTCTATCAATGAGCTGAAAGCGGGAGCACCGCGGATTTGACTGATAGCCGTATCGAGGTTGATTAGGATGTTCTTCCCGAGAAATTTAGTCGCGCTGAAACCAACCCCGGCGTTGCTAGTGCCGGAGTGTGAAATGTCGTAGACGGGATGTCCAGAAGCCAGCGATTGCTGCGGTGTTACGCCGTAAAGCGTTTGCAGGTGGTGTCGAGTGGCGAGTGTGATCGACGGACCCGCGAACATCACAAACGTTTGCGAGCTTCCGGGAAGCGGCAGATACACAGCAGCATCACCCACCGCACCTTGCGCGCCCCCGAGAAACTGCTTGGCCGAGACTCGCAAAATCAGCGGAAATTTTCGCGCGAGTACCCAAGAGCCATACACCTTGGCGACGGGGGCTGCCGAGATATCTCCCATACCATGCAGATTGGTGAGGTCGTCTTTCTCTTTGCGGCCCAGGTCGTACGTAACTCCAACTCCCAACTGGTAGTGGTCGCCGCGAAGGAAGTTGAACCCGAGACCCTCGCCACTGGATAGGTATACGATGTCGCGAAAGTGAATGTTGATAACCGGTCCGCCACTGCCCCGGTATGCGCGCGCGCCGTCGTAGACGGGCTGCACCTCCGCAGCGATTCCTAGAATCGTGCGCCACCGGGGAAGATCGGGCTCGAACAGCCGAGCTAGGATAATGCCGCCGGAGTACTGCCATTCTTGCAGCGGAGACGGAGTTTGGGCGAGCGCGGCCGGAGAGCCACAAGCAAGCAGCGCCAGTAGGAGAAGACTCCAATAGCGTTGGACGTGGGTAACGCTCATTCGACAATTGCCTTTCCATGCACTGACTCTGCTCCATTCACCTTAGGGGCATTCACTCAATGCCGCTGCGTCTATCCATAACGTCGCTCTTCCCCGTATTGCTCTGCCCCTATCATTACCCGGACGTGGCCTTGGTGCTACCGTGGTCAAGGGCTTGGCCGCCGTAACGAGTTCCGCTAGCTGGGAGACTTTGCGTGAGCATCTTCGGCGGTAAAGCGTCTTCGCGTGGATGGTGCCCCTATACCCAAAGCGCGCATCGCCTGTCATCCCACTACACTCATTGCGTCGTGGAGGCAGGCTCGCAGTGCGTTAAGCGCCAGCCGCTGCCGCGCTCGGTAGGCGCTCAATCTTCGTAATTCGGTACGCCGCGAGTCGGCTCTCGAGAACACTCCCGGAGCGCCATCATCCCACGTGACCGACGGCTAAGGGTCTGTCTCCGTCTCTTCAACGTTCAGCCGGTAGCCAACGCCCACTTCGGTGACGAGGAATTTTGGCTGACGCGGATCGACTTCTAACTTCTGACGCAACTGCTTGATGTATGAGCGCAGTCCTCGCGTATCACCCACCCGATCAGGTCCCCACACCTCGGATATCAGCTGCTCTTGGGTGACGATCATGCCAGCGCTTCGCGCCATACACTCAATCAGCCGAAATTCCAACGGCGTCAAGTGCACTGATCGGTCGGATCCGGCCGCCGTGCGCGTGGCGAGATCGACCTTTATTGCGCCAAATTTCAGAATTGACGCGGGCGCCGCGATACGAGCGGCGCGACGAACCGCCGCGCGCACACGCGCGAGCAGCTCCGGAGCGCTGAACGGCTTCGCGACGTCGCGGATTCAGCCGAGCGCCCTCTAATCCGCACCAGCGCGCGGTACGCAACTGCCTGCGTTCGGGACGAAACGCGACGCTCAATGACGCTTGGGCTCCCTTGCGATAGCCTGTTTCTGTAGATACAATAACTCATGCGTATAACCTTCGATCCAGCCAAGCGGGAGAGCACCCTGGCGGAACGAGGGCTCGATTTCTCCGACGCACCGTTGGTGTTTGCGGGCGTCACTGTCGAAGTCGAAGACACACGTAAGCACTATGGAGAGACGCGCATTATTTGCTACCGCCGCCTCCTTGGACGAATGGTTGTGGTTGGGTACGTCCCTCGGGGCTCTACGCGTCACATTTTCAGCATGAGGAAAGCCAATGCCCGCGAACAAGAGCGTCTCGCGCCGTATCTCGAAGTCTGATTTGACTCGAGTTGATGCACATATCGTTGCCGCCAAGGAGTACCGGGAACTCCCGCAACTCACGTCAGAGATGCTGTCATGCGCGAAGGTCAAAAAGGGTGGCCGTCCGCGGTCACTCAACCCCAGAAAGCTAATATCGCTACGGCTCCCTGCAGACGTTATCGAACGCTGGAAGGCCACTGGGCCCGGTTGGCAGACCCGCATGGCTGAACGACTCAGCAAGGCACGGTAACGGACTGAGCTTTGCGGGCGGATTCGAACGCAGTCGAGCGGCGTTCACTCTCGTTCGCACTGCTCCAACATTGCATGCCTATCAGTCCGATGCCCTACTCCTAGGCGCGCCACTCAGCCCACCAGGCTCGATGCTAGTCGTTACTTCCATACCTTCCCGGCGCAACCGGGCACTACATAGAGACGTTATGGACCAGGTCGGCCTGGCGGGCGCAGTTTTCTCACGATGCCGTGCTCTGCCCGCGCAGCCCGCGCTGACTCAAGTCGCTCAACCAATGCTGTCAGCTGCTGCGGTGTTGCTGCGAGCGGCGAGATCCTGCGCCTGGCGGCACTCGAAGCCTTACGGACTGCGATCTCTCGATCAATGGTGACCTGGGCCGCGGTACGGCAAGCCATCGCCAGGATCGCTATATCGGCGTCGGTGAGATCTACGTTACTGGGCATGCGCGCAGTCTAGGGCGCGCTACTACGGAGACTTATCCAGCAGTGGCGGGACTCGCGGGCTGTACGGGCGCTCGGTTCATCGCCGCCTCGATATCGAACGGCGGTGGCACATCGACCTCGTTGCCCTCTGCGGTCGGCACCAACTCGCCCCAACTGTGCCCCGCGATGCGTTCTGCAGTCACCAGCGAATACTTGGTGAATCGCTGGCTGTTCCCGAATGCGTCGGTGTACCCAATGCCGCCATAGATATTGAGCACTTCCTTGCCGCTCTGCACGTCGGCGAGCTGCGTGTCCGCCCATGGCGGAATCGAGCGTGATGGTCACATGCGTCGGCTGCCCTGGCGCCATACCTAGCAGCCCGGCAGCTGGCTGCAGCTTCGGATCAGGCGCAGTGGCCCGATCGAACGTCTCGCCGAGAAAGCCCGCACCGTACGAGGACACGTTACATGCCGGGGTCTGGCCGTAGTTGTGCAGGTTAAGGATCACCTTCGGGAGCTGCCCTGCCCTGGGTGGTTCCAGCCGGAAGTTCTCGATCCCGACATAGGCCGCGAGCTGCAGCCGGGAGATACGTGCGGTCATTTCAGTCGAGGCCTGCTGCGCCAGTACAGCTTACTGTGTCGCCTGGGTCGCCCTGCCCATTTCGGCGACGGTCTCATCGGCCTTAGCCACCTGGCGCTTGAACATGATCACCTGCATGCCCAGTATCAGCAGCGTGCAGAGGCCGATCAGCATCGTGATCCAGTCATTGCGCAGGTGAATGACCTGCTACCTGGCCCGGTCCGCCAGCTCCTGCTCTGTCAGCTGCTGGTGCACCTGCAGAGGCTCCTTCCATGTTCGCTCATCGTCGGGACGGAACGCGAGCGCGTCTTTGGGCGGCTCTACGGTCACAACTAGCAGCTTGATGCAAAACGGTTTACAGGCACGTGCAAATGCGGTGTTCTACGAGAAGGTAGTCTCGATGTTGTTGATTTCATTAATCTCGACTTTTGACAAGCGTGTTGGTGTCAATGCTCGAAAGCGTTTTGCATCAAGCTGCTAGATGATGGCCTAACGTGCCTCGCTGGTCGATGCTGCGAGGCGTGGAGGGCTTGGCGGCGCTGGTAGTGCTGCAAAGGGATACGGCAGCCATGAGTGTGAGCCAGGTGCGCATCGGTCGGGCCTTCGCGGCGTTTGGTGTAGGACGTCCTACAGCCGCGAAGTGTATGCGCTTCGCTGCTGTAACGCCGAACCGCCGCCTCAATCATCTCCCGGACCAGGGCCCACACCGGGATTTGTCGGGCCGCCGCGACTGCTGCAGGCCTGCCTGCGCGTCTGCGGAGATCCGGCTCTTCACGATCACGTTACTCGCCACGGGACCGATCGTGGTCCCTGAGCCGCCGGTTTCCGTGGAAACTTTTCCACCTAGAGCTGTGAACTTCTCTCGTTATCGATCATACCCCGGAAGGGCGGCCTAGCGCCGCAGGCGGCAGATGCTCATCCGAGTTAATTCGTAGCAGGTGCGCTCGGCAATGCGAATTGGTTCGAGCGCTCGGAAGTCGCTTATCACAATCGCGTAAGCCCTCACCGCCACAGTGACATCGTGGTAGGGAGAATCGAGTCGGACCTAGCGTGCCCATTGATATCCGGCCAACAGGCTGGCCAGCGCCGTCGTCGCCAGCAGGATTAGCGCTGCCCGCCAGCCGCGTCCGGCCTGCGCAGTTGTGCGCCGCATCTTCATGGATTTAAGGCTCCACGAGCCTCAACGCATCGCGCCACTCATCGGCTTCCACACTGAACCTTTGCGCCCTGCATACAGCGAGCTCGATGGGTTCAAACGAGCCGTACCACAGCTCGCGCCGCGCCCCGAGTGCGCGCGCAGTCATTTCCAGTGTTCGTTTTGTTTCTGGCGAAAGGTGAGCTGCTTGTTTCAGTTTTCGCCAGTCCAGCAGATCCGTGGTGGGCAGCCCGAAGCGCCAAAGGCCGTCCGGCAGTTCCGCCATTTCCACCATGGTCAGCAGGCGCGATCGTTTACCGTCCTCAGCGGGGATTCGCTTTCGCGCTGTGGGTTCGAAGCGCGGGCTTGCGGAGAACCACAAAATAGGCCGTTCATCGCGCGGAACATGCAACGCGCCCGGCAGCAACAGACCGGAGGCCAGAATCCGTTCGGCTGCGGCGCCCGTTGTGTAGTGCCAAGCTAGCGTTGTAGGCATAGGCTCCGGATTCTGCACATCTTGAGCCTGTGATGTAACCGCGTATTCTGGGTGGGCCTAAGAGGCCGGCGTCGAGCCGCTACCACGCCGTCAATTCCCCTTCCGGATCGTGCAGGCGTTGCACTGTGCATGCGTTTAGCGGCACGGGATCAAGGCACCCAAACCACAGAGCCGCCTCGGCACCGACCTTGTTCGCAGCAACCAGCAGCCGCAGCGCTGCCTCGCCGCTCATGTGCGCCGCGTACCGCAACGATCTCCAACCTAACAGACCCTGACGCGGATGGCCGAAGCGCCACAGCCCGCCCGTGAGGTCCGCCATCTCCGGAATCGTCATCGCACGGTATACGTCGTCGACCACGACCGTCTTGCTTGCCGTAGGCTCCCAATCTTGCCTAGCTGAGAACCACACGACGGCGCGTCCGCCGTCCTGCGGTGCGGTAGCCGGACGAATCGCTCCCGCGTAACGGATGTCCCAGGCGCGGATACCGACCGCGTAGCGCCAGACGAGCTGCTGTGTCATGAGGCGCGTTTTATCATTGTGCCTTTGCTCGCATTACCTCAGCAGCATTAACGCCGCGCTGGCGCCTGTGCTTCGCTTCTCCGCTCTTTGGCTCAGTCGTCGGCGCGCTCAACCTCTCGTAGTCATGCGCAAGACCGCTCGGGCGCCGTCCCTTCCACAACCATCCGGCCGCGGCTCGCACGTCGGCGGCGATTTGTGTCGCCTCTTCACCCGAGGTCACCTCGCTGATGCGTCTAGATCTAAGATTGTCCGGCTCGCTGTGCGTGAGGGCCTGCCGATGCTCATCCACCTTCGCTAGGATCTCCGGCAAGGTCTCTCCTTCGCGCCCGTCGGCGGCAAGAAGCAGCTCGAACTTCTTGAGCAAGCTCTTGCGTCTGAAGTCGTGCCGCTGAGCGTAGAGCGAGGGGTACAGTGCAAAGGCCGTCTCTAAAACCAGCGCCTCTAATGCCGCGTAGGCAGTGAGCACCGTATTCATGGCACTCTGGGTCATCACGTGCGGGTCCGCTGCGGCGTCCGTTTCGGCGGCGTTGTACTCGGTCAGGTGCATCAGGCCGCAGAATTCCAGGGCATCGATGTCGGGCGCCAAGACGCCCTCGACGATTTCGGTGCCGACGGGTTTCTGGCCGATCTTGTAGGCCTCCTCGAAAGCGCGCGTCAGGGAGAGCATAAGGAAGTGTGGGATTTCACGCCCCGGCGCGAAGGTGAGATCCATCCGCCGGCCCAGGCGAGACGCCGCCTTCAAGTAATACGGAAACGCCCGGGCCTCGCGGCCGCGGGTTTGTTTCATCGAGCCGATGCTTTCTACTTCTGCATCATTCCCTTAGCGATACGATCGCCGAGGGTCTTGTCGACGTTGTGCCAGTACTCCAGGGCCCGCTTCAACACCGGTTCGGACACGCCGTCCTTGAGGTGCC
>JANYBG010000131.1 GCA_025360865.1 Pseudomonadota bacterium
ACACCGGCAGTGGCCGGCCGCTCAAGCTAACCGTTAGGGATTCGGAAAAGCACATGCGTCTACCCGAACCTCTCTTCCTAATCATCAACCCGATGATGCGCATGTTGCTGCGCTCTCCGCTTCATTTCCTGCAGAGCAAGAACCTCATGCTCATCACCTTTAAAGGTCGGAAGAGCGGTCGCCTCTTCACAACGCCGGTTCGGTACGTTCGGCTGGGCGATGCTGTGCGCTGCTTCACCTCCGCCGAGAATCTCTGGTGGCGAAATCTCCGCGGTGGGGCTGCCGTGACGCTCCGCCTTGAGGGCGCGGATCGGGCGTACTTTGCTGCGCCGATTGAGGGTAACCCCGACGCGACCCGCGCAGCCCTCAGACATTACCTGGGTATCTTTCCTCAGGACGCCGCATACCACGAGATTAGGCTCAACCCTGATAAGTCGCTTGTTGCGGAAGATTTGGAACGTGCTCTGCAGCACGCCGTAGTTGTCGAGGCGCGACCGATAGCGTAGGTAATGCGCGCCGAATCCCTAAAAATCGGGTATGGACTCCTCCGTCAAGTAAAGATCGCTGAGCAGCAAGAACGGTTGCATTCGGGTATTCGTCCTGTAGGTGAGCGGCCCTTTTGAGGGTGCTCTGGACATCATGAGATCCGCCGGCGCGGAGCCAACCGCTGGAAGGGCCTTTGAGGCCACGATTGTTATCGGCTTAACCGCGCCGTGGACCGATCCGCTGATCATGAGAGCGAGCTTGGCAACTTGGCTGAAGGGTTATGAGAATCAGGTGGCGGGCACGGCCCAGTTGCCGTCAAAGCGCCGGTTGTATTTCCAGGTGGCCCAGATGATGCGCGCGAGGCGGTTGGCGAGAGCGACGGTCGCGACGTTGTGACCGCGCTCCTGCTCGCACCGCGAAGCCCAGTGTCTGAGCCGATCGATGGGGTGGCCTGCGCGTTGCTGGCGATGGGCGGCCAGCAGAGCCGAACGGGCGCCGTGAACCAGGAGCGTACGCAGGTAGATGTCGCCTTGCTTGGAGATGCCGCCGAGGCGGCGTCGCTCGCCGCTGGAGTACTCGCGCGGTGTCAGGCCGAGCCAGGAAGCGAAGTGCCTGGCGGAGCTGAAGCGCTCGATGTTGCCGACAGTGGCGCGCAAGGCGGTGCTGGCCAGAGGTCCGATGCCTGGGATCTGTCGAAGATGTTGGACGATCTGGTCCTCGCGCGTGAGCGCGGCGAGTTGCCGTTCAGCCTGCTCGATGCGCGTCTCGATCGCATCTACATCGCTGAG
Source organism: Pseudomonadota bacterium (assembly GCA_025360865.1). Taxonomy (GTDB): domain Bacteria; phylum Pseudomonadota; class Gammaproteobacteria; order Steroidobacterales; family Steroidobacteraceae; genus 13-2-20CM-66-19. Next base: position 1,275 of record JANYBG010000131.1, read on the forward strand.
CATCTGGGCCAGCAGCGGCTGCAGGGCCGCGGGCAGCTCTTGCGGAGGCTGTGCCAGATGCTGTCCCACCTGCGTACGTACCGCCCGGGCACCGAGCGGGATCGGCAGTCCGAACTCACGCAGCAGTCCTCGCAGGGTGTTCAGATACCGATGACGTGTGCTCATCCACTGCGCGCGCAGTCGGTGCAGGGCCAGCAGCTGCTGTTGCTCAACACTCTTCACCGGCACGGGGCGGATCTCGCCACAGCGGGCCGCCTCGATCAGGGCTGCGGCATCGGCCCGGTCGGTCTTACTGCGACGAACGTAGCGCCGCACGTACTGTGCGGGCAGCAGTTCCACCGAGTGACCGTGGGTTGCAATACGTCGCGCCCAGTAGTGCGCACTGCCGCACGCCTCCATCAACACCCGACAGGGCGGGCGTTGCACGAAGAAGGCCGAAAAGCGTGTACGATTAAGTCGCAAACGCTCGCTGATGCGGCCTTCGGCATCGGCTACGGCGAGCTCGAAGACGTTCTTTGCCAGGTCCACTGCAACAGTCGTAGAGTGCATACACGGACTCCTTCTGGAAGGGCTTTAGCTGTCACCACACTTTCAGCTTGGCACATCGATGCCGTATTGCCATCCAGGAGGAGTCCATCTCACCACTGGAGCGGCCGTGAGAGCCAGTGAGGCGCGCTGTGCGCGCCAGGACTATTGTGCGCGCACAGCGCATGCCAACGTGCGGCGGTCGGCCGCTCAGCTTGTCCGTTAGGCGCCCTCATACCATCGTGCCAGCCGTCGGCCTCTCCAAACCACTTCTCGCGTGCTGGGTTATCGCACTTGCCTCGGTTTGTGGCGCATGTGCCTTCGTTGCTTCGTATTACAGCGACTCGGGCCACTCTCGAGAATATTTGGAAGGCGCGGTGATGGTGCTTGCTACCGCGATTCCTGCGAGCATCATTGTCACCGTGGTCAGCACCCGAAACCGACGTACGTTGTCTCGAGCTTGGTTCTTCTATCTAAATATCCCGTCCGCTCTTTGCGCCATGGTCATTTTCTTAGTCTCCACTGCGAGCAGTACTGGGGTCTCCTGATGCGGGCGCCTAACAATCGTTGGAGGGGTCCGTGAAGCGCTTTTGGGGTGGCGCCTCGGGCGCTGAGAGATTGTGCGCCCTCGGCGCCTTGGGCCCGCGCTTCTGTGCGGCCCCTCAACTTCACCGTTAAACGGCGCATGGAGCGCCCGCGTCTCTTTCTGGCGCATCATTTCCTGGATTGCCCTACCGGTTCGGAGCAAATGGCGTGACAATTGTTATAGACGACCCAGCGTCCCCGATGGCTTGGTGTATATCTGCGGCGTTGGGCTATTTACTAGGCTTGGGATTCATCGGCTATGCGGCGGTTCTAACATTCATCAAGGCGCGTGTAGGCCGAGCGGGGTGGCCTCGATGGCTCGCTACTGCCGCAATCGGCTTGCACTTCGCGCTCGGGGTAGGCGCCATGTCTCTCGCACCTGCGGCACTGTTGCATCGTCTCAAGCTGCAGGGCGCCACGAGCACGGCGGGAGGAATGGCTTTCTTCATATCCACTGTTTCGGTCCTGAGCATTGGTATGTGGGTCGCCAGCGGCTGGAATCAGTCCTCGGACAAGGCGCCGTCTAACAATCGTTGGGGGGTATAGATATATCACCCGGAAATTAACAGGCCCGGGCAAACTCAGACCACCCCCGCTGAGGGTCAGATCCTGACCCGGAGTGGTCGCTCGCCATCTCACGGTTGTTCTGGGAAGGCTACCGTTGACGTGTGGCGACCCGCCAGTCGGGTCGCGTTGCGTCGACCGCAGCGTGTGCATATACAATACGTTGGGGGGAATCCGGTGAACGCTGATTCTGCGCTCGCGTTGCAACGTGCGACCGTCATCAAGGTGGCGTGGCGAGTGTTGCCGCTGATCGTAGTCAGTTATCTCGTCGCATACATCGATCGCTCAAACGTCGCCTTCGCGGCGCTGACGATGAACAAGGATCTCGGATTCACCGCCTATCTCTACGGCTGGGGTGCCGGCATCTTTTTTCTGGGCTACGCGCTTTTTGAAGTGCCGAGCAACCTCGTGCTGGTTCGCGTCGGCGCGCGCGTCTGGATCGCCCGCATCATGATCACCTGGGGGATCATAGCCGGCCTGATGGCTGCGGTCTCGGGACCCGCTAGCTTCCTGACACTGCGCTTTCTGCTCGGCGTGGCCGAGGCGGGATTCTTTCCCGGAGTGGTTTTCTACTTCACATACTGGTTCCCGACTCGTTACCGAGCGCGCGTCCTTGCGGCGCTTTACCTTGCGGTACCAATTTCGAACGCGGCCGCGGCGCTGATCTCGAGCGCACTGCTCGAACTCAATGGCACGCTCGGCCTGAAAGGGTGGCAGTGGGTGTTCGTCGGTGAGGCCGTGCCCGCCGTGGTGCTCGGCGTTCTCGTCCTCCGACTGCTCACGGACCGGCCCTTACTCGCGACCTGGCTACGACCGGAGCAGCGCGACTGGCTGGAGGCTGAACTGCAGGCGGAATGCGTGCAGGCGGAGCGCAGCGGACGCCTCGGACTCCTTCAGGCGCTCACAGATACGCGGGTTCTGATATTGGCGGCCGTCTGGATGTTAAGCCTCGTGCCGACGTACGGCATTACGTTTTTCATGCCGCAAATCGTCAAAGCGCTCGGCCCGTCCAATGCGATGGTCGGCGTCTTGACGGCGATTCCGTACGCAATCGGCGTAATCGGCCCCGTCGTCATCGGCTTGTCCTCAGACAGGTTCGGCGAGCGTCGCTGGCACTACATCGGGACGATGTCTCTCGCGGCCGCCGCTCTCGCGTGTGCCGGCGCATCGGTGGACTCGTACTGGGTGTTGCTCGCACTGTCGGTTGCGGCCCTTGGAATCTACGGGTGCAAGCCGTGCTTCTGGCCGATGCCCTCGCAGTTCCTGACCGGGGTGGGAGCGGCCGCGGGTATTGCGCTGATCAGCTCGATTGGCAGTATCGGCGGCTACGTCGGGCCTCTGGTCGTTGGCTGGGTAAAGGACCGCACCCACAGCTTCGAGGCCGGCCTGTATTTCCTGGCGTCGTGCGCATTCGCATCCGCCGTGCTTGCGTTTTTTGGCACGCGGGCGATGCAACCACAGCGATAGGCGTTGTCAATACCCCGGGCCGACAGATCCGAAACGCTCGCCCGTATGACGCCGACTAGGTGGGCACAACCCGGAAGGCGTGGACATCCCGGAACCATTCAATGGCGGTGGATCTTGTAAACCATGTACATTCCAGCTCATTTCCGCAGGACAGATCTTGCCTGGCTTGATTGGTTGGCCGCACACGATGCATTCGGAACGCTAATCTCGCTAGTTGATGGCGCGCCGTTTGCAACCCATTTACCGGTGCTTTATCAGCGCGATCGTAACCAGGTGCTCCTCACCGGTCATTGGGCCAAACCCAATCCGCAGTGGAACGCGATTGAAGAGCAGCGCGTGCTGTTTATCTTCCACGGTCCGCACACCTACATTTCACCACGGTGGTACGCCGAGCCGAAGCTCAACGTTCCCACTTGGAACTACGCCACAGCTCACATCTATGGACGCGTACGGGTATTCGACGAGCCTGAGCGCCTGCAGAAAGTGGTATCCACTCTGGCTGAAAAATACGAAAGCGGAGCAAAGGTACCCTGGCGCCTGGCCGAGTCGGAAGGCGCCAGGCGCAGATTGAGCGGCATCGTCGGCTTCGATCTCGTAGTTGACGAAATACAGCTCAAGTTCAAACTCAACCAAAATCATACCGAGGCGAACGTGAAGGGAGTCATTGCCGCGTTGTCTGACGGCAGCGGCTCCGATTCTCTTGAGATTGCCAAACTCATGCAGGACGCGCTGGAGAGAAAATCTCGTCCATAAGGCTGGACGGCCGATCGGCCCGTAGCGAGGCCTCGAACCGCCCCGAGCGGAAGAGTACGCTTGCAGTGCAAACCCGGAAGTAGGCTCAATTCGACAAATAGCAACCGTGCTGGGAATAGCCTCGCCTTCCCTCGGCTTTTGGTTGGTCGGGTCGGGAGAGGGTGCTGCCTTGAGCCTTGAAGTGATGCCGTCGCCGACCGCGGCTGACAAGGCCGTGCCGATTCAGCACCGCGTGCACGGTGCTGATAGCCGGCAGGCTGACTCCCAAGTCTAAGCGCCGG
>JANYBG010000146.1 GCA_025360865.1 Pseudomonadota bacterium
TGCGCCGGGAACAGCGCCACTGTCGACGTGATGTTGGCGGCGCGCGCGTCCATGCCGGTGAGCATGAGCGCGGGCAGGGTGATGAAAGAGCCGCCACCGGCGAGCGCGTTCTGGACTCCGGCCCACAGGGCCGCCGCGAACAGCACGAGGTAGCTCATCGAAGGCGCATCCGTGGCTCGCCGCGCGGACGGTAAGTGCTAGCTACTGGCGCCGCTGGCGTGCCATGCGGCCAGCGTCTCCTTTTCCCTACTAGGGTCGAGTCCCGCGCGCAGCTTGGCCTGGCGCTCGGGGGGCAGCGTCTGGAACCACGCCAGCGTGTCGCGCACCGTCTCGGCGAGCGGCCGCGAGCGCAATCCCGTCTTCGCCGCCCGTGCCGCGGTGCTGAGCGAAGCTCCCGCCTCATCTCCCTTGGCGGGCGCCCACGGGGGCAGGTCGAGGTCTTCCGCCTTCCAGTGCGCGACCAGGAATTCCTCCGGCACCCACGTGGCGGTTGTCCCTGCGGTGGGTGATGCGCTCTGGCTGGCCACGATCAGCTCGCCTATGGTGAATGCGCCCGGAGGCGACACCGCGTTGAAGTAACCGACGGCGCGCGCCTCGACCAGCTTCATCATCCAGGCCGCGAGGTCACGCACGTCGATGATCTGTATCGGGTCCGCGCGCGTGCCGGGAGCCAGCATCTCACCGCCGCGCGCGGCGCGCACCGGCCAGTAGGTGAAGCGGTCGGTCGGATCCAGGGGCCCGACGATGTAGCCGGGCCTGACCACGCTCATGCGCCCCTTGAAAGCCTCCATTGAATACCGCTCGCACAGCGCCTTCATCGGACCGTAGCTGGTCTCGGTGATCTCCTCCTCCTCGATGTTGGCGAGCTTCCCCAGAGGCGAGTCCTCGTCGTTGGGCTTCGCGAAGCTCGCGTACGCGGAGATGCTGGAGATGTAGAGCCCATAGCCAACCGCTGGCGCCAGCAACGCGGCCGACCGCTTAACGAACTTGGGAATGTAGCCGGTGTCATCGATCATGACATCCCACTTGCGACCCTTGAGCGTTTCCAGCTGTCCCTTGCGGTCGCCGATGAGTGTTTCGACTTCCCTGACGCCAGCGGTGGCGCTCTTACCGCGATTGAAGTGAGTCACCGTCCAGCCGAGCCGCTGGGCCTCCTGGGTGAGGTGCGGCCCGATGAAGCCGGTGCCACCGAGTATCAGCAGCGTCTTCACTTTCGCCTGCGTCGCCGGGACAGCGCGCAACGCGCCGCCCGCGGCGAGCGCGGCGGCGATCCGGAGGAGATGACGGCGGGTGGTATTCATTGACGTTACTCCGGTGGCGGCCTGGGTCAGCGTTGCTTGCCGAGGACCGCGTCGATCGGCGGGGCCGCGACGGAGATCGCGGCGCGGTAATCCCTGTCCAGTAGCGCCGCCAGCGTCGCGGCGATCTGCGCCTGGTGCACCTCAGCTGTCTGAGTGCGCTCGCCCAGTGGCGCGGTATCCGGGCCCATCACGGCGATCCACACGTTCTCCGAGCCCTTCTCCTGCACGCCGTGTTCCTTCCATTCCACCAGGCCGCTGCCGCGCCCGTGGTCGGTGGTGATGATGAAGGTCGTCTGGTCGCGGTACTCAGGCATGCTCTGCATCTTGTTCCACAGCTCCTCGACGAAGCGGTCGAACTGGTGGGCGCTGTGCAGCAGCAGGTCGTAGCGCCCCGCGTGCGCCCAGTTGTCGGTCTCGCCATAGCCGACGAACAGCACGCGCGGCTGCTCATTCGAGAACGAGTCCATGAGCGGCACCTGCATGAAGGCGTTGTAGACATCCTCGTCGTCCAGCCGTGTGGTGGTCTGGTACAGCGTGTTCATCAGCTGCTGGCGCGCGTCAAGCGTGCCGGCGTAGGGAAGATCCCAGCCCACGTGGATGGGCAGCTTGCTGCGCTTGATGTTGAAAATGTCCTTGAAGGTCTCCCAGGTCGCGTAGGCGGTGACCTTGCCGCGCAGCTCGGGGAGGCTGTTCAGCCACTCGAACACGGAGATGTTCGGGTTCGGCCCGAACTGGTTGCTGTTGATGCGAGGGTCCGGATGCCCGGTGGTCATCTCGTTATAGCCTGGGTAGGAAAAGCCGAGCCCGTTGGTCACGCGGGCGATGCTGCCCTTGGTCTGGTTGCCGAAGATCTGGCCGCGGGCGACGACGGTCGTCCACAGGAAGGGAAAAAGCGCCTTGCGTCGCTCGTTCGGGTCTGGGCGCCAGAACTGCGCCTTCAGCGCGTCCTCCTTCTCCCATATGCCGCCGTTCTTCTCGTTCATCAGCTGTTCGTCGGCGCCCGTGAAGATCTCCTGCCAGCGCAGCCCGTCGCTGACGATCAGGACGACGTTGCGGGTCTTCAGGACCGGCGCCGTCTGGGCCAGCGCGGCGCAGCAAAACGCCCCCGATGCCAGTAATAGGAACCCGGCGAAGTTGTATCCGGCCCGACGTGACATCTTTGACCTCCTGGGTTTCCTGTCGATGGTCCTGCGCGGTGCGTGTTTCAGCCGCGATCGCGGCCCTCACGCACCGGGGCATCGTGCCCGATCAGGGATGAGAAGACGAGTCCGTCGACACGCAGTACCCGCTTCATCTGGCCAGCGGCGCCTGTCTTGCAATAACATCGCGCGTCACGCGATTGAAATCTCCAGCACGGCTAATTCCCATTTCCCGCCCGCGGCAGGCCGCGGGGCGCGGGTAAAGCGAGCGGTACCCATGTCTTGCTTACGACCCTGTCGAACCCTGATTACGGCGGTGACGCTGCTGGCCGTCGCGATCGCCGCCGCGGCCGCGCCACCGATTCCCGTCGCCCCCGCGGCGCTGCAGGTCGGGCAGTTGAAGCTGCGTCACTGCGCCACCCCCGCCCCGTGGTGCGGAACGCTCGAGCGGGCGCTCGACCCCACGGGAGTCGTTGGCGGCAAGATAACGATCTACTTCGAGTACTACCCACACACCGCGGCCCCGGCAGCGGCCGCAACGCTGGTCGCGACCGAGGGGGGGCCGGGGTTTCCGGCGACCGAGTCGCGCGAGGAATACCTCGGCCTCTTCGAGCCCCTGCGAGCCACCCATGACGTGGTCATCATGGACAACCGGGGCACCGGTCGCTCCGCGGCGATCGACTGCAAGCCGCTGCAGGAGGCGACGGCGCTGACGGAGGCCAATATCGGCGCCTGCGGTCGCTCGCTCGGGACGTCGGCATCGCTCTATGGCTCGGCCCTCGCCGGGGACGACCTCGCCGCCGTCATTGACGCGCTCGGGGTTGGGCCGATTGACCTGTACGGGGACTCCTACGGGACCTATTTCGCGCAGATCTTCGCGCTGCGACACCCGGCCAGGTTGCGCTCGCTCGTCCTGGATGGCGCGTATCCCCTGGACGGTCCTGACTACCCCTGGTACCCGCACTACGCCCCCGCCATGCGCGAGAAGTTCAACCGCGCCTGTGAGCGCTCGCCTGAGTGCGCGGCGATTCCCGGCAGCTCCCTGGATCACATAGCGCCGGCGCTCAAGTCCTTGCGCGAGAGACCCTTCACCGCCCATGTGCGCACCGGCGAGGGGGAGTTGGCCACGTTCACGGCGAACGCGACGCAGCTGGCTATCGTCATGTTCGGCAGCGCGCCGGCGCTGGCCAGCGTGCGCGAGGTCGACGCGGCGGCGCGCGCTTACGTGGACGGTGACCACCAACCGTTGCTACGACTCATGGCCGAGACACTTGCCGGGGTGGATTCGCGCGAAGCGACGCACTCAATTCTCGAATACAGCGCGGGCCTCGCCGCGGCCGTGTCCTGCGGGGACCCGCCGCAGATCTTCGACATGGCGCTCGCGCCGAAGGAGAGGCTGGTGGCCCGCGATCTGGCGATCACCAGGCGTGAAGCCTCGGCTCCGGACACCTATGCGCCGTTCACAATCGCCGAATACCGGCGGATGCCCCTCGACTACGCCTTCATCGACCAATGCGTGCAATGGCCGGTGCCGCGCACGCCACCCGTGGCCCCGGTTCCGGTGGGTGAACCGTATCCGGAGGTTCCTGTGCTCGTGGTGTCCGGGGACCTGGACAACATGACTTCGATGGCGGATGGGGCGGCGGCGGCCGCGCGCTTCCCGCGCGCGCACCACGTCGTGCTCGCCAACGGCTTCCACGTCAACGCGCTGCCGCACTCGCGCAGCGAGTGTGGCGCGCAGCTGGTGCGCCGCTTCATCGAGAACCTGTCAACCGGAGATGACAGCTGCGCCGCGGAGGTCCCGCCCGTGCGGCTGGTGCCGCGATTCGCGCGCACCGCCGCCGAACTCGCCCCCGCGCACGCCGCGCCCGACAACGCCGCGGGGGAGGGCTCACTGCGCGTGGTGAGCGCCACGCTGCTGACGAGCGCGGACGTGATCAGCCGCGCGGTGGCGCACGGCGCTGGAGGTGGGGTCGGTCTGCGCGGCGGCGCGTTCACCTCCGTGGCTACCGCGCAGGGCTACCGCATCACGCTGGACGAGGTCCGCTGGACCGATGACGTGGCGGTCTCCGGTGTCATCGACTGGGCGGGCCGCGCGGGGGCGGTGCGCGGCACCCTGCGCGTGAGGGCGCCGCAGGGCGCCAATGGGACGCTTGAGGTCGAGTGGACAGAGGGTAGTGCCCAGCCGCGCGCCTCGATCACCGGGAGGCTCGGCTCGGAGGCGGTGGCCGCGGAGTCGCCTGCGCCCTAGGTTGGCACGGGTTCCGGGGCCATGCGGCGCGTCGGATCCACCAATAGCCAGGTCGCGGCGCCGGTGACGGCGAAGACACCGCCGATCAGGAAGGCCGCCTCCCAGAGATGGTGTCCCGAAAGATAGGCGATGATCGGCGTGGCGATGATGCCGCCGATGTTGCCGCCAGTATTGAGGACTCCCGTGGCGGCCATCGTGTCGTTCCGTGCGACCTCCATCACCGCGGCCCAGATCGAACCCTCCGTCATCTCGATGAGCGCGAAGCACAGCGTGAGCATGGCGACCGCCACGTAAGCGTTCGCTACGTTCACCGCCACGAGTAGCACCAGCCCGGCGCTCGGCAGTGCGATGACCGGAATGATACGCAGGCCGATACGCAGGCCGAAGCGGGCCACGAGGGGGCCGGCCAGCAGCGCACCCACGGCTGCGCCAGCCGCGGCCGCGAACGGTGGCGCGCTGGCGAGAACGCCGCCTTCAAGGATGGCGAAGTGGCGTTCCTGCACCAGGTAGAGGAAGCACCAGTTGGTGAGCAGGTAGAACGTGTAGTTCATGCACAGGTACGAGAACGTCGCGAGCAGGACGTCCCTGTTGCGCAGCACCGTCCAGATCCTGTGCACGGTGATGCGCTGGTCGGGCCGCGACGAGCTGGCATCCAGTTCGGCCCGCTCCGCGGCGTTGACCGCCGCGTGTTCGGCGGGCGAGTCCCGCCCGTACCAGCCCCACCACAGCGCGAGCGCGAACCCGGGCACGGTGGTCCAGATGAGGGCGCGCTGCCAGTCAAACTCCAGCATCAGCCAGGCGACCACGGGAGGCACGAGCGCCGACCCCAGATTCGCCCCGGTGCTGGACAGGCCCTGGACGAGGGCCCACTGGCGCGGTGGGAACCAGGCCTCGAAGACGCCCGAGGCCACCGGGAAAATCGGCCCCTGCGATGCGCCGAAGAGAAACTGCGCGCCGAGCAGGACCACGAAGAGCGCGGTTCCCGTCAGCAGCAGCGGCGCGAGCGGTATCGTCAACGTGCTCACGAAGGCGACGACACCGATAAGGACGAACATCACGCGGGCGCCCAGGCGCTGGCCGATGATGCCCCCGGGGAGTTGCATCGAGGCGTAGGCGATCAGAAAGGCGGTCTCGAGCCAGCCGAGCTGCACCTGACTCAGGGAAAGCTCGGGCATCATCTTGTAGCTGGCCACGGCCAGGCCGCGCTGCTGCACGTACGACAGCAGGCTCAGGCCGAGCATGAACAGGCAGATTCGCCAGCGCACGCGGAAGCGCGGCGCCGGCGAACCTGATAAACCGCTGGCGGGGACCGTCACGCCTCCTCGGCCGCATCACCGATGCGGTCGAGAACATAGCGGCGGATGTCGAGATTGAAGTCTTCCATCGGCGCGTAGTAGCCGCGCTCGTGCACCCGGGCACTGATGCCCCGCTGCACGGACTCGCAGATCGACCAGTCCTGGCGATTGACGATGTCCCAGAACTCCACCGTATCGCTCGGATCGAAGTCGGCCTTGGCCAGCTCGAACGGCTCGAACAGGAAGTGGCAGGCGATGGCGGTGCGCGCCGGGCCGCGTGGCTGCAGGATGAACACCGCGGCGTGGTCGCAGGCGAGGCTCAGGAACAGGTTTGGATAGAGGAGCTCGCCCTTGTGACGCACCTGCTCATCCTCATTGAGCGTCGGGAAGGGGCGGCGCCGGGTGGTACCTGAGGTGGTGAACGTGTAAGCGCCCGCGCGGTGCGGAATGCCGCGCAGCCAGTCCAGGCCCGAGCCGCCGCGATCCTTGAAGGCCGGCACCAGCGCGCACAGTTCCGGGTGCACGCCCGCGCAGTGGTAGCACTCGTTGTAGTTCTCGCAGATCACCTTCCAGTTGGCGGCCACTTCGTAGTGGATGGTGTGGCCGATGCGAAGATCCGCCAGTGGATAGCGGGAGATGCGCTCGGGGATGCCGGCGATCTGCTGCCGCAGGGGCCCCGCCTTCGCCGGCGTCAGGTTCAGGAAGATGAATCCGCCCCAGCGCTCCACCCCCACCGGATACAGGCTGAAAAGCGACTTGTCGAAGCCCGGCTCCGTGGTGAGGTGGGGCGCGGCGACCAGCCGGCCGTCGAAATCGTACGTCCACTGGTGGTATGGGCAGGTGATGCGCGCGCCCGCGATGCCACCGGCATGGGAAGGCGGCGCTCCGGCCCCGGCCTCGCGGCACAGCCGTGAGCCGCGATGACGGCATACGTTGTAGAACGCGCGCAGCGCCCCCTCGCGATTGCGCACCAGCAGGATGCTCTCGCCGAGTACGTCGAGCACGCGGTACGCGCCCGGACCCTCCAGTTCCTCGTCACGGCCGACGCAGACCCACTCGCGGCAGAAGATCCGCTCCTTCTCGGCGGCGAAGATCTTCTCCGAGCGGTACCAGCTCGATGGCAGCGTGGCCTCGAGGCCGCCCAGTTGAGGTGCCAAAGGCGTGCTCAAGCGGGATTCTCCATATGCTCAGTGACGTCAGCCGCGGGCCCGCGCCGGTGGAGCGGCGCGTCGCGCCGGTAGGCGATGCTCCTGGGATCCGCGTCGAGTTCCTGCGCGTAGCGATGCCCGCTGTACACCGCGTGCACGATGGCCCCCGGTGCCAGCGCGTCGCCGATGCGCGTGATCGAGCGGATGCCCGCGTTGGCGAGGTGCGCGCCGCGTGCCTCGAGCTCGGTATGCAGCGAGTCGGCGGAGAAGCGCGCCCCGACGATCACCAGGGAGCGGCACGGCTGGCGCGTTTCAGCGTTGGTGAACTGGTTGGCGAGGGTCACCTCGCCGGGGGTGAAGCCGACGACTCGGGTGAGCGTACGCAGCGCGATACCGTTCGCCGCCAGCATGCGATGAACCTGTGGCTGCTCGTTGCTCATGATCGTCCAGGCGGAGGCATGGCCCGCGGGCGTCACGTAGCTCACCGCGTTGCCCGCCTTGGCGAGGTATTCGGCCAGGACGCCGCCCATGTAGTAGTTGTCGAAGTCATAGACGACGACCGGGCCTTCGATCGGTACGCCGGCGGCGATATCGTCCGGTGTGAATACGCCGGGACCCTCGGCCAGGCCTACCGGGATCTCCAGCGGCGAGTAGAGCAGTCGCGCCCAGCGTGAACCGGTGGCGATCACCACGTGCGTGTTACCCAGCTCGAGGACTTCCTCCGCGGACAGGCGATTGCCACGGTAGATGTTCACATTACTGAGTTTCTCAAGCTGGGCCCGCCGCCAGTCGAGCACGCGCCCCCATGCGGCAAGGCCAGGCAGCCGCGTCTCGAAGCGCAGCCGCCCGCCGATGTCCTCGGCGGCCTCGGCGACGTTCACCTCGTAACCGCGGCGTCCCAGGGAAAGCGCGCACTCCAGACCAGAGGGGCCTGCGCCCACGATGAGGACCGAGGCGGCGCTGCCGGCGCGGGCGATGCGCTCGGGATGCCAGCCGCGACGCCATTCCTCACCGATCGTCGGGTTCTGCGTACAGCGCACGGGCACGCCATCGTGCCAGCTGGAGATGCAGATGTTGCAGCCGATGCACTCGCGGATGTCCTGCTCGCGACCCTCGTCGATCTTGCGCGGCAGGAACGGGTCAGCGATGGAGGGGCGGGCGCCGCCGATGAGATCAAGCACGCCGCGCCTGATCTGCCCGACCATGGTGTCCGGGGAGGTGAAGCGCCCGACGCCGACGACCGGCTTGGTGGTGATCCTCTTGACGAACTCAATGATCGGCTCGTGCGTCCCCTCGGCGGAAAAGCGGGACGGCGAGCAGTCCGTCGGCGAGGAATCGAGCTTCACGTCCCATAGGTCCGGCACCTCGGACAGCAGCTGGACCACTTCGTGGGCCTCCGACTCCGCCACCTCGCTTGGCCGCGCGCGCAATTCCTCGAGGCTCATCCGCAGCGCGACCGCGCACTGGCCGCCGGCGGCCTCGTGCGTCACCTCCAGCAGCTGGCGGATGATACGCACGCGATTGGCCACGCTGCCGCCGTACTCGTCCGTGCGCAGGTTCCATTCCGGCAGGAGGAACTCATAGGGCAGGTAACCCATGCCCGCGTAGACATAGAGAATGTCGAATCCAGCGCGGCGCGCCTTGCGTGCCGCCTCCTTCTGCCAGCCGAGCAACTGGCGGATGTCATGCGCATCCATGGCGCGCGGCCGCTGGTTGCCCATGAAGTTCACGTGCGTCGCCATCCAGGACGTGCCGGAAGGGGACATGGGCGCCACGCGGCTGGTGCGGTTCATGACCGACCCGCCGCCATGCCACAGCTCGATCCCGGCCAATGATCCCTGGCGGTGGACTGCCTCGGTCATCAGCGCGTGCGAGCGCACGTCGTCCTCGTCCCAGAGTGTCGCGTAAGGCAGCGGCGCGTCATCCGAGGTCGGGTCGATGGAGACGTATCCGGAACACACCACGCCCCAGCCTCCCTCGGCCTTGGTCTCGCGGAAGCGCGCGCGCATGTTCGGCATGGAATTGGTCATGCCGGCGGCGTGGGGTACCGCGTAGAAGCGGTTCGGCGCCGTGACCGGACCGATCTTCACCGGCTCGAAGAGAACGTCGTAGCGTGGATTGCGAGCCATATTGAGTCCAGTGAGGGCGGTGCCGGCGGCCGTGGCTCGGCGCTTATCAGCACGGCGAGTCTGCCCGCGGTCGGGCGGATGTTCAACAATCCAGGCCGCGCCAGCGCGCGGCCTCGCGCGCCTGGGCCAGGGGGTATCCCGCGCGTCCCTGCGATGCGCTTGGGCACGGATGCGTGTTTGGGGCACACTCTCGCGCTACCCGCCCGACGAACCTCCAACACAAGGGGTGCCAGGTGATCTTCCGAACCCACACGTTTCTCGCCGCGCTGTCCCTGCTGACGCTCCTGCCGCAGGCGCTGCGCGCGCAGGAAATCTCCCCGGACACCCCGGAAGCCGGGTCGGTCGAGGAGATCGCCCGCGACACCACCGAGGCCCGGTTCCTCTCGCCCTGGGTGTCGTACCTGCCCGCATCGGCCACCGTGGTCTCCCCGCGCGCGTTCCTGCACCGTATCCCCGGAGCCGCTGGTGAACTCGTCAACTCGAGTACCGCCTACGCCTATGCCCGCGCGCTGGCCGGCTCGTCACCGCGCGTGCGGGTGTTCACCATCGGCCATTCCGAGGAGGGCCGCGAGATCGTGCTGATCGCCGTGGCGGATGAGAAGGGCATCCAGGACCTCGACCGCCTGAAAGCCGCCACTGCGGCGCTGTCGGATCCGCGCAAGACGGATGCGGCGACGGCCGAGCGGCTGGTGGCCAGCGCGCGACCGATCTACTACATCAATGCGGGACTGCACTCGGATGAGACCGGTTCGACTGAATCGGTTCTCGAACTCGCTTACCGCCTCGCGGTATCCGACCAGCCGATGATCCGCCGCATTCGTGAGAACGTGGTGGTGATCATCAATCCGGTCGCGAACCCGGACGGTCGCGACAAGCAGGTTGAATGGTTCTACCGCTACCTCAAGGGCAAGACGGACCTTGCGACGCTGCCGCGTCAGGCGCCACCGTACTGGTCCAAGTACGCCTACGTGGACATCAACCGCGACGCTCATCAGCTGGTGCACGAGACCACCAAGGCCGTGTTCCGCATGTTCTGGGACTGGCACCCGCAGGTGGTGCATGACATGCACGAGAGCATCGCGCTGCTGCTCACCTGGAACGGCACTGGACCGATCAACGACCACGTGGATCCGCTCACGTACGCGGAACGCCTGGAGCTGAGCTTCCACGAAGTGCAGGCCATGGGCTCGCTGGGGATGCCCGGGGTGTGGACCTGGAACTTCGGGGATGACTGGGCGCATCTGTACCTGGATGCGATCGGCACGAACCACAATTCCGACGGTCGCGGTTACGAGACCTTCGGCAATGGCACCGCCGAGACGCTGCGGCCGGACCAGCCGGGCAATGAGACCTCGCTCGAGTGGTACCGGCCCATTCCCGCGCCCGCTCAGAAGTCCTTCCTGTGGTCAGCGCGGGACAACGTCAACTACAACGAGACCGCGCTGCTGGCGGCTCTCGACGACACCGCCCAGCAGTCGAAGACTTTCCTGCGCAACTACTACCTCAAGGGTCTGCATTCCTATACGCGCGGGATGGAGCAGGCGCCCTACGGCATCATCATCGCGGACGGGCAGGGCGATCCGCAGCGCGTCGCGCAGATGGTGACGCGCCTCATGTCCCTGGGGATCGAGATGCGCCGCGCGGCGGCGCCGTTCACTCTCACAGAAGGAACCTATCCGGCCGGCACCTATGTGGTGCGCCTGGACCAACCCTATCGCGACTATGCGATGGACCTGCTCACCTCGCAGAATTTTCCGAAGGAATACGCGGCGGAAGCGTACGACGATGTCTCCTGGGAACTTCCCGCCCACTACCACCTGAGCGTGGTCCCGAGCGCCGATCCGCGGGTTCGCGCGGTGAATCTCCCGCTGCTCACGGACGCCCCGCAGGCGCACGGCGCGATCGCCGGCGCCGGCCCGGTACTGCTGCTGCGCGACACCGGGCAGGAGGGCGTCATGGAAGCGCGCTTCGCTCTCGCGAAATTCAAGGTGCGGATCGCCGAGCGCGCTTTCAGCGTGAACGGCGCCGAATATCCGGCCGGCTCGTGGATCCTCGCCGGACAGAGTGGCCTCGCCGCCGCGGTGCGCGATGTCGCTGCCCGGCTCGGACTTGATTTCGCAAGCGTCGCCGTGGTCCCGGATGTGCCGGCTCATGAGGCGCCGGTGCCGCGCCTGGGCTTGTGGGTGCCCTGGGCGGACACCGATACCATCGGCTGGGCACGCTACACGCTCGACCAGCGGCATATCCCCTACGTCTATGTGCGCGACGAGGACATCCGCGCGGGCAAGCTCAAGGACAAATATGACGTGCTGCTCTACGGGCACGTCGACCTTGAACTCGCCGAGCAGATCGAGGGCCTGTACAAGTCCTGGGGGCCGATGGCGTTCAAGAAAACGGCCGCGACGCCCAGCCTGGGTACGCCGGCCTCCTCCGATGACATCACCGGGGGCATCGGCTACGCCGGTCTCGGCGAGCTGCAGAAATTCGTGGATTCCGGTGGACTGCTGATCACTCTTGGCAATGGCAGCATGCTCGCGCTCGAGGGCGGCCTGGTCCGCGGGGTGCGTCGCGAGGCTGGCGGCGTACCACGCACCTCAGGGGGCGGGACGGCCGCGATGGCGGCCTCGCAGAATTCGGAGACCAAGACTCCCGGCTCCCACGTGCGCGTCTCGTTCGCGCGCGCGGATCACCCCATCGCCTACGGTTATGCCCCGCGTACCCATGTGTTCCGGCAGAACTTCGCGCTGTACTCCATTCCGCGCCGCTGGCTGCGCATGGCGTACTGCACGGTGTGCCTCGATGGTCCCCTCGATACCAGTAGCATCGTGCTCGAGTGGGGTGACCGCGAGGGCGCGCCCTTCGTCGTGAGCGGCCAGGCGTGGGGAGAGTCGAACCTTTTTGGCAGGGGCGCGATCATGGATTTCCACGTCGGCCGCGGCCATGTCATCACCTACAACTTCAACCCGCTGCATCGTGATCTGAACCGCGGCGACGAGCGGTTGCTGTGGAACGCGATCATCAACTGGCGGGCGATACTGGCGGCCCCGTAGGGACGGCTGGCCGCCGGCCGCGTCAATGGCCGGCGGGCCTCGAAAGCGAGGCCCCAAGGTAGCAGCCGAATTCCTTGACGAAGTCGACCGAGACCCGGGCGTGCACCTTGCCCTGGCGGTCGAGCAGTCGCGCGTCATCATCATGCGGCACGATCGCGCCATGCCAGACATTGGGATGGATGTAGAGCCCGCGGCTTCCGTCGCACCAGAAGGTGGTGAACCGGTCCGGCGTGACATCGTCGCCCGGCATCGCCAGTGGTACGACGAAGCTCTTGCCGTTGATGGGATAGAAGAGCTGGCCGCCATCCGGATGGTAGTTGGCGCGCCAGATGAGCGCCCGTTCACGTGGCCTTCCCGCGCCGCTCGAGGTGGCCTGCTCTGGCCATTCGCTCCAGCCGAACAGGTAGCTGTCGCCCACCGCGTTGTTGCGCGCGTAGAGCGTCTCCCCCTTCCAGGAGATCTCGAAGATCCCTTCCGCGATCCCGCCCTGGTTCCCGGTGTTGGCGTCAATGGGGCGGCGTCCGAGGGCAGGCCAGGTCACGATCTCTATCGCGAAAGCCCGCGGCTCCTCGACCAGGCAGCCATACCCCTCGAGCGCAGCCGCGCTGGCGGCCACGAGCGGTGTCGCATGCACGCGCCGCGCGCCGGTCGAGGGCGGATAGACGATACTGCCAGAATCGATGTCCATGCGGGTTCCATTGAGGTGAATGCGCCGGGCGCTCATCATGCGCTTTCGCCCGCTTCGGCCGAAGCCGCCGGCGCGGCCGTCCTCAGGCGCGCGGCCGCCCCAGTGTCCCGATCATGCCGGCATAGTCGGCCAGCGCCGCGGTTTTGAGACCCGCTACCTTTCCCTGGTCATCCCAGCGTCGCACGCGCACCGCTTCGCGATGGTTGGGCTCATCCTCGAAGCGCGCGATCTCTCCCGCGTTCATCGGGCCACCCTGAAGCGCAAGCGTATGGACCGAGGCGGCGCTGAGCATCCCGAAATACGCCGCATCCGTCGCGCACAGGTATCGTTTCGCTGGGACGTGCAGGCGCACGGCCTCCGAGACCTCGGGACCGAAGCGCTTCGCCAGCCAGCGCGCCCCGACTTCCTCGTGTCGCGCATCCGTGCGCCAGTCCTCGATCGCGTCCGGGACGTCCTCCAGCAGATGCCCGACATCGTGCAGGAGCGCCGCGATCACCAGTGGCTCGGGTGCGCGCACGGCCCGCGCGAAATGCGCGGCCTGCAGGCCGTGCTCGGTCATGGATACACGCTCACCGAAGTAGGCGCGCGCGCCGCGCGCGGCATACACCGCCAGGATCTCCTCGAACAGGCTCACGGGCGCCCCTCGGCGCGAGCGAGTTCGCGGCGCAGCAGCGCCGCCTCGCTGTACACGCTGTCGCGGGTGAGATAACAGCCACGCAGGTGGCGCGGATGCTTGGCTGACGAGAACGCCGTGCGCCCATGCAGAACGCGCTGGTTGTCGAAGACGACGAGTGTCCCCTGGCCCAGCCGGGTCCGGAGTTGGAAGCGCCCATCGCGCATCAACGCCGCGAAGCCGCGGTAGGCCGCGTAGAAATCCTCGGCCTCGGAGGCCGCCAGCGCCAGGGGCGCGATGGAACGGCTGTTGTAGTGCACCGCCGTGATCCGTCCGCTGACCGAGAGCTGGATCAGCGGCCGTTCCGCGTACAGTTCCGCCTCCTTCGACCGGTACAGGAACGGCACGGGCGTGAGCGTGAGCTTGCGGAAGTGCTCGGGAGCGGTGGCGCGCAGGTGCTCGGCGAGCGCGAAGCCGTCCGCGAACAGGCTCGCCCCGCCGTCGAGGGACGGAACGAGCGCGTGCAGGGCCTGGAAGCCCGGAACCGGGTCGCGGTAGGGATTGTCCGTGTGCAGCCCGAGCCCCAGGTCAGAGTACGCGAGGTTGTCCGGCTGCGCGACCGAGCGCACGTCGAACGTCAGCCCGTAGTTGGTGTCGAGCACGCGCCCGACGAGCGGCATCACGTCCAGGATCGCCGCCTGTTCGGCGGGCACCTCGCTCATGAAGGCCATTCCCTGCTGCAGCAACCTCGTCAGCCACCGCGAGCGCGCGGCCGGATCGATGCTCAGCGACCCGGCGCTCGCCCACGCGAAGTCGCGGCGGGCATCCATCGCGCCACCCTCGAGCCAGCGATGGACCTGCGATTCGGGACGTGGCGGTGCACGGCCGAAGGCGTGGGCCGTCAGCCACTCGGTGCTGAATCGCGCGGGCCGCCGCTCGGCCTGCCACTCGACGCGAACCGCGTCGTCTTCGATCGTGGCGGAGCGCAGCAGCGGGCTCTTCGGCAGGTCGGTGACGTCGATCAGCCGCTGGCCACTGTAGAGGTCGCGATCCTCCGGCAGATTGTCGCGCAGCCACAGGCTGGCGAACTCACTGCGGACGCCATCGGACCATTCGACCGTCAGGCGGTCAGGTGCGCAGTGGACCCCGGTGATGTCATGGGATTTCATGAGCCGAACTCGCCGCCCGAATGTTGAGGAGGTGGAGTATGCCGCCGCAGACCGCGGCCGCCGCGCTGACCACCGCCAGGCACAGAAAAACCTGCTCCCAGCCCAGCGCGCGCGCGATGCGGGCCACGCCGTAGCCGGCTAGGACGCCGCCGATGTAACCGATGCCGTCAATGATGCCAGAGGAGGCCGCGCTTGCCTGCTTGCCACCAAAGTCCAGCGCGAAGGCCCCGCCCAGATAAGAGTATGGGCCCAGCAGGCAGAAGGCCACGACGCCGATCGTGACCACGGGCACCGCGGTCTCGGTTCCCGGATGCACAAAGGCGAGCACGGTGAGGGCCGCGGCGGTCGCCGCGAGCCCCGCGAACAACAGCAGCGACCGGCCGCCCAGTCCCAGCTTGTCACTGACCCAACCGGCCACCAGCACGGATACCGCGCCCACGGCCGGGAATATCGCGCTGAGCGTCGCCGAGCGGCTCATGCTGAAACCGAGGTCGTGCAGGTAGTCCGGATTCCACGTGTTGAACGTCTCGCGGATGATCGTGCACCCGAATGACAACAGGCAAACCAGCAGGAAGGCACGACTGCGCAGCAGCGGTACCAGCAACGCGCGTATCCCGGCGGGCGTCGCTTCCGAGGCCGCGAAGAGATTCAGTGGGTTCGGCGTCGCCTCCGCGTGGCCTTCGTCGCGGCGCGATTCGCGCAGCAACAGCAAATTCGCGAGCAGCGCCACGCCTGCGACGATGCCCGCGAACACGAACAGCGCCCGCCAGCCGTAGCCGTGCTCGAGGAGCATGCCCATCTGCTGCCGCGCCAGCGCGTCGCCGACGAGGTAGCTGATGCTGAGGATGCCGATGATCGTGCCGTAGGAGGAGAAATCGAACCACTTCGAGGAGACCTTGATCAGCCCCGCCCAGCCGACCGACTGAGTAAGGCGGTTGCCGATCCACGCGAGCGTGAACACAGGCAGCGTTCCGCTGGTCGCGAACAGCATCGTGAACACCGCCGCGCCGCCCACGCCGATGAGGAAGTTGCGCCTGCCGCCCCAGTAGTCCCCGAGTCCGGTCAGGAATAGCTTGCCCAAGGCATAGGCGAGCACGCCCAGCGAGGTGATCCGGCCGATGTTCACGACCGCATCGCCGTGGCTGATGCCGCGACGACCCAGTTCCTCGACCAGAAGCGGGGTCGCCACGGAGAGGTCCGCGCGGCAGTAGTAACAGGCCGCGTAGCCTGCGAAGAGCAGGGTGATGGTCCGGAACTGGCCAAGGCGCAGCGACTGGCCCCGGATATGCGTCACGGCCGTTGCGCCGGCGCTGAAGTCGTCGCCGGCTCGACCCAGATCGGGTCGGTGAACGCCTTGTGTCCGGCGCCGTCTTCGATCACGAGCGCGTACCAGGCCTCGCGGTCGGTGCTCTGTGTGAAGTCCACGTGCGACCTCAGCGGAGAACCCGCGAAGGCGGTGGTTCTCGTGGCGCCTTCGCCGCTGATGATCTCCACCTTGCGCAGTCCATTCGCGGCGGCGAGGTCGAACCCGAGGGTGAAGCGCTCGCCGGCCTTCACTTTCATGGTCGTGCCAAAGATGACCGATGGGAAGACCAGCGGCCCGTAGCTGACGTAGGCGTGGCCGGCCTTCAGCGACTGAGTGAAGGACTCCGCGGTCACCGGCCCATCAACGTGCGCGAAGGTGCGAATCTTCCCGGACTGCTCGTTCCAGACGTCATGGGTGTCACTGCCGCCGGTGACGTAATAGTGCCGCCCCGCGTTCCAGTACTGGCGCAGCCTCGCCCAAACCTTGGCGTCGTCGTTCTGCTGGCTGGAGTTGAACTCGATGAGGTCGAAGCTCTCGTTGAAGCCGCCAGGGGCCACCCCGTTCGCGACGCTGGTGAAGTAGCCGAAGGGGATGTACGGATGGTTGACCTGGACGACCGAGGCGCCCATGCGGCGTGCCTCCGCGAGGACTTGGTCGATGGACGCGGTGCTGGTGTCGATGCCGAGCTGGGACCCGCGAGTGAGCGGATAAGCGTTGAAATGACCCCACGAGGGGGACAGCTCGATGCCGGGGATGAAAGGTACCCCGCGCTCTTTGGCGATTTGTGACAGAGCCACGTGATTCGCGGTCGAGTCGTGATCACTGACGAACAGCAGGTCGAGCCCGGCGGCCAGCTGCGAGCGGGCCAGGTCAGCGGGCGGGGTCACAGCTTCGGCCTGGTCGGCGTGATGGTGCAGGTCCGCCGAGTACCAGCCGCGCGCCGGCGGATTAAACAGCATCATGATGGGGACGCGCGCCGCGACGGAACGACCCGGCTCGACCGCCACGTCGGCGAGCGCGTCGTTCGCCAGGAATCCCCCGCCCGCCGAGACGGAGAAGCGGTACGCGCCCGGGGAGATCGGCACGTTCACGTGCCCTTTACGCGCCAGCTCCGTGAAGAAGCTCTTGCGGCCGAGGAATTCGACCGCGGGCTTGTCGCCCGCGAGGATGTCGATGCGCGCATCCAGCGGCGCCCCGCTGGAGGCGTCGACAACCGTGAATTCGATGCTGCCGGGCTCCCGCAGATCCGCGAAGTCGCGAGCCTGGTCTTTGTCGGCGGCGACGGTGACGCGCGCCGGAGCGCTGCGCGAATAATTGCGTCCCGTCGCATAGAGCGAGTAGTCCCCGACCGGCAGCCTGATCGTGTAAGCCCCGCCGTGGCCGAGTACCCATGCGTAGGGTCTGTCGTTCTTCTCCACCACCACGACAGGCTCGGCGAGCGTCCCGCCGCCCTGGGTCCTTACCGTGCCGTGCACGGTCCCGGCGGGGAGCTTCCCGTCCTCAATCTCCGCGCCGACCACCGGGGCGAGGTCTCCGCTCGAGCCGACCTGCAGCCAAGCGGTGAACGTGCGGCTCTCCTTGGCTTTCAGGGAGTGCAGCAGGAACATGTCGCGCGAGCCGGATCCGATGTGGTCGAGATATGGGGCGTGCAGCGTCACGGTCCAGTCCGCGTCGTAGGCGCTTACGCGATGAGCGAGCGCTACTCGCGTGTCGCCCTCGGTCACGCCGGCGAGTCCGGGCACCGCGAACAGGAACCCGCTGCTGGGCCACAGCGTAAGTCCGGACAGCAGTCCGGTGAGCTCAGTGTCACCCTCGTTGGTCATCGTCGTGGTGATCTCCACGCGGTCCGATCGCTCGCGCAGCGTGTAGACGGTGGTGATCCGGACGTTCCCCCAGTCACGCACGGCCCTGATGCGCGCCGCGCGCGGTCCCTTATCCACCACCTCGACGTGCTGGTACGTGTTTGGCCACGCGGACCAGTTGTTCGGGATGAAGTCCGCGAAGACGACACGGTCTCGGCCTATGACACCGCCGGCTACCGGTGCGATGTCGATGATGGCGCCACGAGGCACGCCATACGGGGCGGACGTCTCGACCGCCAGGGCGAAGGCGAGCCTCTCATTGATGACCGTGATATCGCCAGCGGCGCGCGCGTTGCCGTCGACGATCGGTGTTCGACCGAACACGACGCGGACTTCGGCGCTGACGTTGGCGAGTGGGCCCAGCAGCGCGAGCGCCGCGAGGAGATTCAGCCTGATCGACATCGGGTACCAGCCCTCATTGGCGTCGCGGCCCAGTGCGTTGGCATGAGCCCGTTATTAAAGGAGGCGACGCTTCAGACGCGGCCGATACTATCCGACACGGTGTTGCGAATCACGCGGCGCGCGCAGGCAGGGCGCCGCCGAGACAGGGGCGCGCCGCCGGCCGCGGCGCGCCCGACCGTTACCAGCGACGGTAGTAGCCGCCGCCCACGACCACGATCGGAGGCGGGACCACCACCCCGACGTACGCGCGCGGGGGCGGACCCAGCGGCGCCACCACGCACCCGGTGAGGGCGGCCCCGAAGGCAAACCCTATGAGTAACTTGAGAATCGTCTTCATGCTCCGTTCCTTTCGCTTTCACCTAGCTATGAAAACGCGCGCGCAGGCCGCCGGCTGACAGCGCCGGGGGCGATCTATGTGTGGAAGCCGCTTCAGGCGCGGTTCAGCAACGCCGGCGGGCCCGGCGGACCTGCTCGCTCGCCGGGAGTATCGGCCGCGTCAAAGACAAAGAAGCGCGATTCGCCCCCGTCCGCGGTGAGGTGAACCAGGCGATCGAACCTGAAGCCGAGCAGCTCGAGGATCCGGATCGAGCCGGCGTTGTCCCCGGCGGTGATGGCGACAATCCGCTTCAGCGCGAAGACCTCGATTCCCAGGCGCAGCGCCGCTGCGGAGGCCTCGAGCGTGAACCCCTGGCCGCGCCCGCGCGGCAGCATCGCGAATCCAATCTCCACATCCGGGTGGGAGTCACGGTGCAGGAGTCCGCAAAGACCAATCGTGCGCGCGTTCGCCTTTTGGTCCACGGCGAACAGGCCGAAGCCATGTCGCGCGTAGCTGGCCCCGGGACCTTCGGCGATATAGCGCTTCGCACTGGCGAGGTCACGTACGCCGCGATCGCCGATGTTGGCGAGAAAGGCGGCATCGGTGAGCAGCTCGAGGATGAAGGGGGCATCCTCGCTCTGCAGGCGCCGCAGACGCAGTCGAGCTGTCTCGGCGACGCTCATGTCGCCGAGCGCGCACACAGCTCGCCGCGCCGCACCAAGCTGTACAAAGCAGGAAGAGTGGGGAACATCGGCGGATTATTGCGTAAGATGCGCCCACTTCACACCACGGCTGGGCCGCCATGATCACGCTGTACCATCGCCCCAAGACCCGCTCGACACGCTTTCTCTTCCTGCTCGAGGAGCTCGGCGCCGACTATGAGGTGCGCATCGTCAGTACGCGCAGCCAAGATGGCACCGGCGGGGTCGATCCGGCCAACCCGCACCCACACGGCAAGGTGCCCGCGATCTCCGACGACGGTGTCGTGGTGTTCGAATCCGCGGCGATCACGCTGTACCTCACGGACAAGTTCCCGCTGAACCGCATCGGTCCGGTTACGACCGACCGGCAGCGCGGCGAGTATCTTTCGTGGCTCGCCTACTACGCCGGTGTGTTCGAGCCGGCGCTGATCTCGAAGTTCATGAAAGTGGAAGTGCCGCGCGTGACCGCCGGCTGGGTCGCCATCGAGGAAGTCATGCCCGTGGTCCTGGCCAGGCTTGCGCGCGGTTCGTACTGGCTCGGCGAGGACTTCAGCGGCCTGGACGTGCTCTATGGCACCACGTTCGCGCAGTTCGCGCAGAGTGACCTGATGCCCAGGTCACCCGTGCTTGATGCGTACGTGAAGCGAATCGTCGCTCGCCCCGCGTTCGCGCGCGCGATGGCGAAGGACAAGGGCTGATGCCGGGACGTCCGTGTCATGCGCGGCGTTAAGGGTCACAGGGCTCGCATGGCGCTGCGCCGGGAGCGCACTTGCTCAAGGGTGAATTCCAGTGAGGTAGCCGCGGATGCGCGTGCCGCGCGATCCTGCCAGCGCAGGCGCCGCCCGCGCTTCCCCCGCGCCTCCAAGGGAGTGACACTCCAGCGCATCATCCGTTTCTCATCCTAGCGGCCGGGGATTTTCATGACCACTTGCCCGTGCGCGTCACGCGGGCGATGCGCGCCATGGTGCGTATGGGCAAGCTGGATATCGCCGGCCTGCGCGCGGCCCACCAGGGAGCCACCTGATACCGAACCCGCGGATGCGCCGCGTGGCCACCGCCAGGTCCGAAAGCGGCTAGTGCGCGCTTGCCACCGCAGGTATCGTCCCGTATATGGACAGCCAGGCGATCGCAGGACTTGACCCCCGGGCACTGGATCGCGCGCGCATCAGCCGCGATCCGCGCTTCGACGGTAAGTTCTTCGTCGCGGTGTCCACGACCGGCATCTATTGCCGCCCCATCTGCCCGTCGCGCTACGCGAAGCGAGCCAACGTTCGCTTCTTCGGTACGCCGGCGGCCGCTGAGACCGCCGGCTTTCGTCCCTGCCGGCGCTGCCGGCCCGAGGCCGCGCCCGGGACGCCCGCCTGGCTTGGCACCGCGGCGGTCGTGCGGCGCGCGTTGCGGTTGATCAACGATGGGGCGCTGGATGAGGGATCGGTCCAGACGCTGGCGCGCCGCCTTGGCATCGGGCCGCGCCACCTGCTGCGTCTGTTCCTCAGGCACGTGGGCGCAGCGCCCCTGGCGGTGGCGCGGACACGGCGCCTGCATTTCGCGGCGTGCCTGCTGGAACAGACCGGGCTGCCGATCACGCTGGTGGCGCTCGCGGCGGGTTTCGGCAGCAGTCGTCGTTTCAACGACGCCTTCGCGAAGACCAATCGCCGGCCGCCGCGGGCACTGCGGCGCGGCGCCGGACGCGGCGACACTGGCGCGGCGAGCGGGGAGGTCGTGCTGCGCCTGGCATACCGGCCACCCTACGATTGGCGGCACATGCTGGGATTCCTGGCCACGCGCGCGGTGGACGGCGTCGAAAGGGCCGATGCGCGCGGCTACGCCCGCACGATCGCCGTCGATGGCGTGCCCGCCTTTATCAGCGTCAACGCGCTGCCGCGGGCGGACGCGCTCGAGCTGCGCGTGTCAGGGGCCCCGTCAGCCGCGCTCCTGCAGCTTTCCAGCGTGGCCCGACGTGTCTTCGATCTCTCCGCCGATCCGGCGCGCATCCGCGATGAACTCGGCGGCGATCCACTCGTGGGCCCACTCCTCCGGCGACGGCCCGGACTGCGCATCCCGGGCATGTGGGACCCGTTTGAATGCGCCGTGCGCGCGGTACTGGGCCAGCAGGTAAGCGTTGCCGCCGGAAGGACGTTCGCAGCGCGCCTGGTGGGCCACGCGGGGACGGTCGTGCGCGGCGGCGTGGAGGGGTTGACTCACCTGTTCCCGAGCCCCGAGCGTATCGCGGCGTCGACGCTCGCTGGCATCGGCATCACGGGCGCGCGGGTACGTACGCTGCGGGCACTGGCTCGCGCGACCCTCGACGGTCACGTCAATTTCGACGCGGCACCGCCGGAGCTGGTGGCGGCGCTCGCGGCCGTGCCTGGGATCGGTCCGTGGACGGCCCACTACGTGCTACTGCGCGCTTGTGGGGAACCTGACGCCCTGCCGACCGCGGACCTGGTGCTGAGGCGCGTGGCCGCCCCGACCACGACGCCGCTCAGCGGACGCGAACTGGAGGAACGCGCCCGCCGGTGGCAGCCCTGGCGCGGCTACGCCGTGATGCACCTGTGGAGCGCCGCGGCGGTGGGCACCGGCGCGCGCCCGCAACGGCTCGGGCGGCGCCCATGAGCAACCCGAACCCGGAATTGACAGGCATGAACAATCCAACCAAGCCCAAGGTTATGTACCGCCACGAGATGCCGAGTCCCATCGGCCCGTTGCTGTTGGTGGGGACGGACCGGTCGCTGACCAACATCTATTTCCAGTCCGGGCCGCATCCGGCGGGCCCACCCACGGACTATGTCGATAGCCAGGGGCCATTCGCCCGCGTGATACGCCAGCTGGATGAATACTTCGCCGGGAGGCGGCGGGAATTCGACTTGCCGCTCGCCCCCTCGGGCACGGCCTTCCAGCACAAGGTGTGGAACGCGCTGCGCGGGATCGCCTACGGCCGGACGACCTCCTACGGGCGGCTGGCGCGCGATCTTGGCGATTCCAACGGCGCGCGCGCGGTGGGCCTAGCCAACGGCTCCAACCCGCTGCCAGTCGTCATTCCATGCCATCGCGTGATAGGGGCGGATGGCTCGCTGACAGGCTTTGGCGGCGGTCTCGACATCA
>JANYBG010000156.1 GCA_025360865.1 Pseudomonadota bacterium
ACTCAAAGAAACCCCCGAAGGGAGGCGATACGCTCCCCGAGGTCTTTGAGCTGGCGCTTGAGCTGATTGACTTCCATGGCGATATTCCGGGCCGGGCGGCGCCGACGGCGCGCGAGGGATAAAACGGCCCCGGATGCTATCACCGCGACCCGCGCCTTAGCGAGCCGCCGGCAGCAGGTGATCGATGAGCAGCTGCAGGCGTCGCTCGCCCTGGTACTCGTTCACGTCGAGCCGGTAGACCAGGTGCGTGAGCCCCGAGGGCGCGACGAAGGCGGCGCCCTCCTGCACGTGGTTGAAGGCGATCGCATCGAAGGCGCGGCCGCTCTCGGGCACCTCCACCCACATCTTCAGGTGCTTCTCGGCGATGACACGGGCGCTCCTGATGCTGAACACCCCATCGAAGGTCGGCTCCGGGAAACTCTGCCCCCACGGGCCACCGGCGCGCAGCGCGTGCGCGGTCTCGAGCGCGATCTCCGCCGGGGTGAGTTCGCCGTCGGTCTCCACCGTGTCCGTCGGTGGCGCCTGGGCCAGCCAGCGGCGGACCTCCGCGTCAAAGGCGCGCGCGAATTCGTCCAGATGCGCGCGTTCGAGCGTGAGGCCCGCGGCCATGGCGTGGCCGCCAAAGCGGTTGAGAAGTTCCGGATGACGCGTGGCCACCGCGTCCAGCACATCGCGAATGTGCACCCCGGGCACCGAGCGCGCCGAGCCCCGCAGCGTTCCCTCCGCGGCGAGCGCGAAGGCGATCACCGGGCGTCGCAGGCGCTCCTTGATGCGGCTGGCCACAAGTCCCACCACGCCCTGGTGCCAGCTCTCGTCAAATAGCACCACGCCGCCGCGCTCGAGCGTCCCGAGTCTGGGATTGGCGAGCACGCGCACCGCGGCCTGCGCGTCCTGTTGCATCCGGGCCTCGATGCCGCGGCGCTCCTGGTTCAGCTCGTCCAGTCGCGCGGCGAGGCGCTGGGCTTCGCCCGGCTCATCGGTGAGCAGGCACTGAATGCCAATGCTCATGTCATCGATGCGGCCGGCCGCATTCAGCCGGGGCGCGACGCCGAAGGCCAGATCAGCCGCGGTGAGGTTCTCGAGGGAACGCGAGGCGAGGCTCAGCAGTGCGCGGATGCCCGGCACACAGCGCCCGCCGCGGATGCGCCTGAGTCCCTGGCTCACCAGCACGCGGTTGTTGAGGTCCAGCGGCACGACATCGGCCACCGTGCCCAGGGCGACCAGGTCCAGCAGCTCCGCCACCGCGCCCGCGGACGCCTGGGTGGCGCCACTTTCGTCCAGGCGGCGCTTGAGCGCGGCCATCACGTAGAAGGCGACGCCGACGCCTGCGAGGCAGCGGCTGCCAAAGCGGCTGCCGACGAGGTTCGGGTTCACGATGACGTTCGCCTCGGGCAGCTGCGCGCCGGGTAGGTGATGATCGGTGATGAGGACGTCGATCCCGCGCGCGCGCGCCGCGGCGACGCCGGCGTGGCTTGAGACCCCGTTGTCCACGGTCACGATGAGCGTGGGCACGCGCTGGGCCGCCAGCGCCACGATCTCCGGGGTGAGCCCGTAGCCGAACTCGAAGCGGTTTGGCACCAGGAAGTCCACGTCCGCGAACCCGAAGCCGCGCAGGGCGCGCACCATGAGCGCGCTGCTGGTGGCCCCGTCCGCGTCAAAGTCCCCGACGACCGTGACTCGGCCAGCGCGGTGGCGGATGAGAAGATCCACCGCCTCTGGCAGGCCCTCGAGGCTTCCCACCGGCAGCAGGCGCTCGAGAGATGTGTCCAGTTCATCCGCAGTGCGCACCCCGCGCAGCGCGTAGACACGCCCCAGCACCGGGTGCACCGCGGCGGAGAATTGAGGGGCGTCCTCACCGCGCGCGCGGCGGACGATGCGCAGGATCACGCGAGCCCCGCGAGGGCGGCACGGTCGCGCCGCCAGAACTTAAGCGCACTGCCGCGGCGCACGCTCAGGCAGCGGTCGTTGGCGATGAATCGCAGTGTCCCCAGGTGCCCCCCGCGCAGGGCGCGCACCGCGGGCAGGAGGTACCGCTCGTCCAGATGCGCGAGCGCCTCGGCGAACCCTGACGGCGCTGAATCCGGCGCCTGCGCCCCCACCTCCACCACCAGCACCGCGCCAGCGCCCGTGGCGAGCACCGCGTCGGTGCCCCCCGGCACCGGCTGGCACGGGAGCCCGGCCAGATGCCACAGCCCGCGCACGTACGCGTCCGCGGCGAATGCGGCGCGCGAGGGCGGCACGGCGTCTGCGGCGTTACCCACCGCCTCCCCTTGGGCGCCCCACGGCCACAGCGCGCTCACCGGTACCGGGCGCGCCTGATTGATGGGGTGCGCGTGCAGCCACATCTCCATCTCCGCCCAGGTGCGACGCAGTCCCGCCGCCGCGGGACCCCGGGGCAGCGCCTCGTTGACCTCGCGGCCGGCGAAGCGCGCCGGCTCCGCGGTCGCCACCGCCTCAATGCCCGGGGTGAGCAGGAGCAGCTCGCGCGGTGAGGCGGGCGTGAGGGAGAAGCCGGAGCCTGAGAAGGCGCGCGGAAAGTCAGTCGCAAGTGTGGCGAGTTCATCCGGGCGCAGGTACAGGAGCCCGCGATGATCCAGGTGCACACGCGAAAGACCCGCGCTCAGATGCACCGGCGCGGCGATCCACAAGGTGCCTTCCGCCCGCGCCAGCGTCGCATGCGCCGCGGCGGCGATGCGCGCCGGGGCGACGCCGGCGAGATCCCCGCGCGTAAGCCAGCGCGCAAGCCACGGGCGCCAGCCGCCGGGGAGAATCGCGCGCGCCCCGAAGCGTGCCGCGAAGGCGAGTCCGGGCAGTCGCGGGAGCCCACCGGCGAGCGCCGCGGTGGCGGCCGGGTCCTCCGGCAGGTACAGATCCTGGATGACGATGACGAGTTCGCGCACGGGCGCTATCGTACCCGTCCCGTGAAGTTCACCCTCGACAACGCTTCGGGCGCCAATCTCGTGCGCGGCTATTCGGACACCGAGATCCGCATCGGCGAGCAGGTGCTGAGCGGCGGCTGCGTCGTCACCGCCGACCGGCTCATCAGGGACTTCGCCGCGCGCGAGTTCGCGCAGTTTGGCCTCGAGCACCTCGCGGCGCTGTTCGACCTCGACCCGGAGCTGGTGATCCTGGGCACAGGTCCCACCCAGCGATTCGCGCCGGCCGCTGTGCGCGCCGCGTTCGCCACGCGTGGCGTCGGCCTTGAGGTCATGCAGCTTGGTGCCGCGTGCCGCACGTACAACGTTCTGGTTCAGGAGGAGCGGCGGGTCGCCGCGGCGCTTTTTCTGCGCTAGCCGGAAGGCTTCAGGGAAGGCCACCGGCAGAAGACACAAGGGGAGGGGCAACCAACCAAACAATCATTCGAAGCTGACAGACTCGAACAACTGCACTGTTTTTCTTATTCGAGGGTTTTTATTGCTTTTGTTTCGACTCCCTCCTCCCTGTGTCCTCTGCCGGTCGCCCTCCTCGTTACCTGTCGTTGTTAGGAGACAGGGGAACGGATCTTAAGCGCGTTCCAGAAGATCGCGCAAGCTCACTGAAGACCAAGGATTTTCTGGCCGCGCGGACGGTTTTTCAGCGGTCGCGCTCAGTCGTAAAAGTGCTTGTTTTCAAGTGTTTCGTAGCCACCAGGGCATTTTCCAGTAAACGCCACGACCCTGTAAATAAACAATATCAACAAGTTATGCTATATATCTGCAGTACTTTCGGGAATTAATTCCATGGCGCCGCGCGAAATGACCGGCAAATCAAGCCACTCCGCCGAGCAGCGGAACGAAGGCCACCGCCCCCAAGGATTCGCGCTCGACGCGCTGGTCACGCCGTGTGAAGCGCACCAGCTCCTGCTTGCCCTCCTGCCCGATCGGCACGAGCAGGCGGCCCCCGACCCTCAGCTGCTTGATGAGCGCCTCGGGCACGGTGAGCGGGGCGGCGGCGACGAGGATGCCATCGAACGGCGCGTGCGTTTTCCAGCCCAGCGAGCCATCGCCATGACGGAAGCGCACGTTGCGGATACCCAGTTCCTTCAGGCGCTGGCGGGCGCGCGTGGAGAGCGGTGCGATGCGCTCGATCGTGTTCACGCGCGCCACCAGCGGGGCGAGCACCGCGGTCTGGTAGCCGCAGCCGGTGCCGACCTCCAGCACGTTGCTCACCTCGCCGGCCTCGAGCAGCGCCTCGGTCATGCGCGCGACGATGTAGGGCTGCGAGATGGTCTGGCCGAAGCCGATCGGCAGCGCGGTGTCCTCATAGGCGCGGCTGCCGAGCGCCTCGTCGACGAAGATGTGCCGCGGGACATTGCGGATGCGCTCGAGGACGGAGGGGTTGATGATGCCCTGCTCGCGCAGGCGCTGTACCAGCCGGTCGCGCGTTCGCGCGGAGGTCATGCCGATGCCGGCCAGGCGCACGTCAGTCATCGATGCCCTCCAGCCACTGGCCCAGCACCGGGACCGCCGCGTGGCGTGTGAGGTCCACCTGCAGCGGCGTCACGGACACGAAGCCCTGCGCGACCGTGTAGAAATCGGTGCCCGGGCTCGCATCCTGCTCCGCGCCCGCGGGTCCGACCCAGTAGACCGGCCGGCCGCGGGGGTCCTTGGCCTCCATGACCGCGGCGGAGCGGTGCCGGAAGCCTAAGCGGCTGGCGCGGAAGCCGCGTTGCAGGTTCGTCGGCAGGTCGGGCACGTTGACGTTCAGGATGAACCCCTGGTCGAGCGGTTTCCTGAGCAGCTGCGCCACGAGCAGGCGGGCGACCTCCGCGGCGGCGGCGAAGTTGCCCCCGCCAACCCCGGCCGTGCACAGCGACACCGCGATCGTCGGCAGCCCCAGGAAGCGGCCCTCGACCGCCGCGGCCACGGTGCCCGAATAAAGGACGTCGTCACCCAGATTCGGGCCATCGTTCACGCCCGAGACCACCATGTCGTGCTCGAAATCAAAGAGGCCCGAGATGGCCAAGTGCACGCAGTCGGTGGGCGTGCCGGGCACGAAGTACACCCCGGGTTCGGACTCGAAGACACGCAGAGGCACATCCAGAGTGAGGGAATTGCTCGCGCCGCTCTTGTTTCGGTCCGGCGCGACGACAGTCACCTGCGCCAGCGTCGACAGCGCCTCGCGCAGGCGGCGGAGGCCCTCGGAGCGGTAGCCGTCATCGTTACTGACCAGAATCTTCACGTTCAGGCGGTTCGGGTGCTGGCAAAAAGTGCGCGTGACTATACTGGGTCTGAAGCAGCCCTAGTGCAATCACGCGCTTGCACGGTTCAGGTTTCGGGGACGTTGTGCGCGCGACACATTAGCTCCCCCGCCGAGCCTTGCCGAGCACTCACCGATGAACGCACCGCGGGTCCGGCTTAGACCGATCGCGGCCGGTGGCGGACAGTCCTCAGGGCTCACCCCGTCGCGGTTTCGGCGGACGGACGACGCAAGCGAACGAGTCCACTCTCGATCCCGCGATCCCGCCCACCCTGCTCCGCGCCATGGGTCACCCCTTCTTCCCCGCCGACTCGAATGCGGCGGTCGCGGGGTGGCTGTCGGTGCCTCCGACCGTGACCGAGTTAACACTTGAGAGACAAGTGGCGGAGGATCCTGAGCCCATCGGCGACCGCGGAATAGAGAGTGTGATGGCCGCCGCACCGCCGGATCCAACACGGAACGTCACGGCGGCAACGTGCTAAAAACTTGGGCTTACCGGCGATGCGAAAATCATCGCCCTCCCGGGAGTCGAGCACTTGCGCTACACGGAGCTTCAGATAAGCAGCGAACTTCTTGACCAGCCGCAATTCTCCGGTTCACCCAAGAAGATCTTCATCTGTTCGACGCCCCGTAGCGGCAGCTATCTGTTGTGTCGTCAGATGATCAACGCCGGCCTCGGCGTTCCGCATGAGTATTTCAATCCCGTCGTCATGCGTCAGATGGCCCCGCGCCTCGGACTCCAGGGCGACATCCGGGGGCTCGCCTGGTCGCCGCGCGGTCGCATGGATCGGCTCTTGTTCCGCGGTTGGCGCGAACCGGCGGCGGAGCTGGCTTTTCTGCGTAATTACCTAGGGTTTTTGCTGGCGCGCCGCTGCCAGGGTGGCGTCTTCGCCGCGAAAGTGCATTTCCGGGATTTCCGCAGGACGTTGGAGAATTCCGTTGGCGATGAGCTGCTCGAGAACTCGCTGTTCATCCAACTTCATCGCGAGGACATTCTGAAGCAGGCGGTGTCGGAGCACTTTGGCCAATTGACGGGTCAGTGGGGAATCGACGACACGGTCACCACGACTCCAGCCGCGAACCCCAATTTCCTCGACGCAGGCGCGGTCGACCGGGCCCTGAATGACCTCGCGGACCAGGAGCGGGGCTGGCGCGTATTCTTCGCACGACGCGGCATTGTCCCAATGTCCATCTCCTACGAGCGGCTCTGTGAGGATCCGTTTTCGTTTCTCGAGGCGATCGCCCGCCGCATCGGCATTGATCCATTGACGCTTCGGCGCGGCTACAGCGAGGCGGCGTCCGGCCCCGTGGGCAACCGTGCCCTCCCCAGCAAAGAGGAAGTGGCGCGTGACTACCTGGCGGCGATGGCCAGCCTGCGGGCTGGCGCCAGCCAAAGCTGATATTCGCGGTTCTTGAGTGGATCGGAGCCGCGCGGGACACAGGACTGCACAGCGCATGTACACTTACGTTTCGAATCACAGCGTTGGCGATGACGGTTTGGAGCTGGCGGGGAAATGCCATGGACCTGATCAGCGTCATCATGCCGACGCACAACGCGGCCAAGTGGGTGACCCACACGCTCGATAACCTGGCCGCTCAAACGTACCCGCGATTTGAACTCATCGTGGCGGATGACGGTTCGCGGGACGACACGGTTTCGGTCGTGCGGGCCAAGTTGGCTAACAGTTTCAGGAATCCCTGGCGGATCCTTGAACTTGACGACAACCAGGGCCCAAGCGCGGCGCGGAACCGTGCGCTTAAAGTGGCCAGGGGCACGTGGGTGCAGTGCCTCGACAGCGACGATTTCCTGGCGCCCGCGAAGTTCGAGATGCAGGCCGCCCACTGCGCGCGGGTTTCAGCGGACGTGACCGCGGTCTATTCGCCCTGGCACCAGTGCCATATCGACGGTGCCCAGGTGACCCCCCTGGGCCAGATGTCTCAACCCGATATGCAGGGTCGGGCGCCGATCATGTGCCTGGTCGGAAATGACCGGGTGCTGCAGGGGGCCGGACTCACCCGCCGGTCCGTGCTCGAGCGGATAGGCGGCTGGGATGAGACGCTGCGATTTTGGGAATGTGAAGAGGCCACCTTTCGAATCGCCAAAGCCGGCCGACTTGAATGCGTGCCGTCGGCATCGCCGCTTTATTTTTGGCGTCAGCCCCGCGACCAGCCCTACATAGGTGACGCCAGAGCGCGCTACCACACGACCCCGGTCGCACTGAGTTGGATCGATCTGATACTGAGGGCCCTAGACCACCAGTCATTGATGGAAGCGGGGTTGTCGGTCCGAGATCGCCAGGAGATCCTGGACTCGAGCTCTTTCTGGGCAAGGCAACTGTTCCGCACAGACCGAACCGCGTTTCGTGAGTTCCTCGGCAAGGCCCGACAACTGGACCCACACCTCGCGCCGACCTCACCGGTGGGGCTTGCGGCCGTCTCCCGGCACATCGGCTACGAGGCGGCTGAGGCGATAGCGGACCTCGGCCGCGGCCCCCTGCATTTCCTTCGCAAGCTTCTGCAGGGCCTGCGCTTGAGGTAGCCGCGAGCGAGGTTCGGCGTCGAGTCAGCTTCTCATGTCCGCGGCAGCAGCTTGCTTCCATAGACCCAGGGGCGCGACAGGGGGATTCTACCCTGCGGCCTCGCGCGCGCCGCGCGCGAGGCAAATCATCTCCTACACCCCGAAGGCCATGTCCGCGTCCACTTCACCGCTTGCGTAGGGTGGCTTCAGATTTTGCAGTACTAAGTGACTGAATGCGTTAGCCACTGATTT
>JANYBG010000174.1 GCA_025360865.1 Pseudomonadota bacterium
CGATGTCATGGAGCTCATGAACTACTTTGGTCCCGCCGAGGAGCGCCAGGGAGTCTTGGCCGTGCCGGGAGCCGGACTCAGGGTGCCCCTGTGGATCCTGGGCTCGAGCCTCTTTGGGGCACAGGTGGCCGCGGCGCTGGGGCTGCCGTTCGCCTTCGCTTCCCATTTCGCGCCGGCGGCGATGATGGATGCGATCGCGATCTATCGCGGCCGCTTCCGGCCGTCCGCGCAACTTGACAAGCCCTACGTGATGCTCGGCTTCAACGTGTTCGCGGCGGACACGGACGAAGCGGCACGCCTGATGGCCACGTCCATGCAGCAGGCCTTCGTCAACCTGCGCACGGGCGTGCCGTCGCAGTTGCCGCCACCGGTCGAGGGCTACCTGGAGCGTCTGCCGCCCGCGGCGCGGGCGATGCTGGATGAAGTGCTCTCCTGCACTGCGATCGGCTCCGCGGAGACCGTGCGTGCGGCCATCAACGCCTTCATCCAGCGGACCCAGCCGGACGAGCTGATCGTGACCTCGATGGTGTTCGACCACGCGGCGCGGCTGCGCTCGTTCGAGATCGCCGCGAACATCCTCAAGTCGCAGCCCGCCTCCGGCCAATGAGAAAATGAGAAAAGGGCGGCGGACCTTGAGGCCCGCCGCCCTGTAATCACCGATGAGCTTCGTCAGATTGGCCCCGCGTTTCGCGCCAGATCGATAACCCCGCCGGGGGTGCCCACGGTCATATTGCGGTCACATCGGTGCGCGGCAATGTTCCGGGGGCGCCGATGCGCATGTGACCTTTCGGGAGAATCCATTCTCTTGCGATAGACAGGGGCGTGACGCACTATAGCCACAGGCAGCAGGGAGGCCGGGGGATGACGCGCAAGAGCAATACGCTGGGAAGTCTGGTCCGCGCGTTGCGCCGCCAGCGGAGCTGGACGCTGCGGCAGATGAGCGAGAAGGTCGGAATCCCGCTGTCGACGCTCGCCAAGGTCGAGCAGGACAAGCTCTCCCTGACCTACGACAAGCTGCAGCGATTCACTTCACGGCTGGGGCTTACGATGGCTGAGTTCCTAGCGCAGGCGGACGGACCGGCGACGGACGCGCCGAAGGTGGTCACCGCGCGCCGCAGCCTCACGCGGGACGGCAATTCAGTCCAGGTGTCGACGCCGAACTACGACTACGAATACCTGTGCGCGGATCTGCGCGAAAAGCGCATGGTGCCGATACTGACGCGCATCCGCGCTCACGACATCGCCGAGTTCGGCGAGCCGGTTCGGCACCAGGGCGAGGAATTCATCTTCGTGCTCGAGGGGACCATCGAGGTGCACCTGCAGTTCTACACCTCGGTTGTGCTCAAGGCCGGGCAGGGCGTCTACCTCGACAGCACCATGGGGCACGCCTACCTCGCCAAGGACTGCGAAAGCGCGCTCGTCCTGGGGGTATGTTCCGGGGAGGACCTGAATCTGGCGGGCGAGCTGATCGGCCTCGCCGAGAAGGCGGAAAAGGTCGCCTAGTCGTCCGGAGCGGGAGCGCCCGGAGCCGTGCCGTCCGTAAACGAGCCGGGTTAGAAACAATTTGACTCTTATTTCTCTGTACAGGACTATTGTCTTGCAATAGACAAATTGTGTCTCCAGCCTTCGGCGCAGTCGTCGAAGCGGGGCTTCACGACACAGAACATCGGTCCGGGGAGAAATGTCCATGAATACCAAGGTCAGAGCGGCGGTGTCCGCAGTGCTGGGAATCGCCGGAACCGGCTTGTCCTGGGTGACTTACGCGCAGCAAGCGCCTCAGCCCAGCGGCGGGGATGCCGTCGGGCTCCAGACCATCATCGTCACGGCGCAGAAGCGCGAACAATCCCTCAAGGACGTGCCGATGAGCCTGACCGCCCTGTCGGGCAGCGACCTCACAGATCTACAGGCGACCTCATTCGCCGACTACGCGGCGCTGGTGCCCGGTCTTGCGCTCACGACCGCACAGGCCGGACAGACCCGCCTCACGCTGCGCGGGCAGAACACCGGCGGCGTGGGCTCCACAGTCGCGGTGTACATCGACGAGTCGCCCTTTGGCTCGAGCACCGCGCTGCTGAACGGTGCGGTCAACGCGGGCGACTTCGATACCTGGGACATGAAGCGCATCGAGGTGTTGCGCGGGCCGCAGGGCACCCTCTATGGCGCCAACAGCGAAGGCGGACTCCTCAAGTTCGTCACCAATGCCCCACAGCTGGGCAAGTTCGCGGTGGAAGGCGAAGCCGGCGGCGAGTCCGTCAACTACGGCGGCAACGGCTGGAACGCGCGCGCCCTCGTGAACGTGCCCCTGGGCGATACGATGGCCTTCAGGGTGAGCGGCTTCTACGACGACGTCCCGGGCTACATCGATGACCCATTCAGGGGCGCGCAGGATCTCAATGGCGGCCGCAAGTACGGCGGCCGGGCTTCCTTCCTGTTGGCGGCGACGAGCGACCTGTCGATCCGACTCACCGCGGAGGCGCAGAAAAGCAAGTACGACGGCACCAACCTCGTCGATGTCGATCCGGTGACCCTGCAGCCGCTGTACGGCACCCTGAAGCAGAAGCGCGCGGTCGCCGAGCCCAGCGAATTCAAGTACCAGAACTACAACGCGACCATCGACTGGAGCGTGGGACGCCTCAAGCTGCTGTCCGCCACGAGTTACGGCATCCAGGACGCCGGCACGGTAACCGATGGCACGCCCATCTACGGTGGGCTGGCGGGCTTCTTTGGCGGGGACGCCTCCCCCCTCCTCGGGAACACCAAGCTGAAGAAGTTCACGCAGGAGATCCGTCTCAGCTCCCCGAGCTCGGACCGCCTCGAGTGGCAGGTCGGTGGTTACTACACGAAAGAGGACGGGTCTTTGGTCCAGAACCTGAACGCGGTGACCGCGGCGACCGGGCAGTTCCTGGCCCTGATGATCCAGCCGGTGGTCGATTCCACCTACAAGGAGACCTCCGGGTTTGTGGACCTGACCTACCACGTCACTTCCCGGTTCGACATCCAGGCCGGCGGTCGGTACTCGCATAATTCCCAGGACGCGACGCAGAGCACTCTCTACGATCCCGCTCTCGCCGCCGCGTTCGGCATCACCCCGAATCCGGTGGTTGTCCTTGGCAAGTCCAGCGAGAACGTGTGGACCTATTCGGTGGCGCCCAGCTGGCATTTCGATGCGAACACGATGGCGTACGCGCGCCTGGCCACCGGCTACCGCCCGGGTGGCCCGAATGTGCTGCCGCCGAATCCTCCCGCGGGCGTGCCGACGCAGTACCGCTCCGACAGCACGACGAACGTGGAGATCGGCGTGCGCTCCACTCAGCTGGACGGGCGCTTTTCGCTCGATCTCGCGCTGTTCCACGTCGCCTGGAAGGACATCCAGCTGCTCGAGGTGGTGCAGGGCTTCGGCATCAACGCCAACGGCGGACGGGCGCGCAGCCAGGGCCTCGAGTGGACCTTCGGGTACGTGCCGATGCAGGGCCTGACCTTTCAGTGGACGGGCGCGTACACCGATGCGAAGCTGAGCGATGCGGCCCCGCTCCTGAACGCGACCGACGGCGACCGCCTGCCCTATGTCCCGAAGTGGAGCACCGCGCTCGACGCGGAATACAAGCGGACCCTGTCCGGGAACTACAGCGGCTTCCTGGGCGCGACCTACAGCTACGTCGGCTCAAGACGCACGGACTTCGCCAGCTCGACCACCACACCGGCCGGACAGCTGCGCCTGCCGAGCTACAACACGTACGATGCGCGCATCGGCGTGGAGAATGGACGCTATCGGGTCACCCTCTACGGCAAGAACCTGAGCGACTCGCGCGGGATCACCAACTACGCGGCCAGCGGCGCGCCCTACACGGCGATCACGGTCACGCAACCGCTGACGGTGGGACTGTCGCTGTCGGCGAAGTTCTGAGAGTGAACGCGGCGTTCCGCGAATCCGCGGTGACGCGCGGCGCCGCGGGGGGCATGCTCTAAGTCTCAGGTTGATGCTGTGAGGATATGAACGATTCAACAAGTCCGCGAGCCGTGTCGGCCGCCGCGTCGGTGACGCAGCTGCCCACCCCGTACCTGCTGTTTCTCGGGGATGCCACCGAGGCGGCCTACGCGAAGACCGCCTTCGGCCTGCGTGACTGGGCCCCCGAACATTGCATCGGCGAATGGGGTTGCGACACGGCGACCATATCGACCGGGCTGCCGCGGCTGACGCCCAAGGAGGCGCGCGCGCGCGGCGCGCGCGGACTGGTCATCGGCATCGCCAACACCGGCGGGGTGATCGGCCCCAGCTGGGTGCCGTTTCTGGTCGAGGCGCTGGAGTCAGGACTCGACATCGTCAGTGGGCTGCACGTGAAGCTCGCCTCCGTGCCGGCGCTCAAGGCCGCCGCCGAGCGTGCCGGTCGCCGGCTCATCGACATCCGCACGCCACCGCCGAACATTCCCTGCGGCACCGGTTCCAGGCGCGCGGGCAAGCGACTGCTCACCGTGGGGACCGATTGCGCGCTCGGCAAGAAGTACACCGCGCTCGCCATCGCCCGCGCCTTCAAGGCCCGCGGGGTCAACGCCGATTTCCGCGCCACCGGGCAGACCGGGATTCTAATCTCCGGCGGCGGCATGCCAATGGACGCCGTGGTCGCCGACTTCGAGGCCGGCGCCGCCGAACTGCTCAGTCCCGCCGCGGATCCCGCGCACTGGGATGTCATCGAAGGGCAGGGGTCCTTGTTCCATCCGGCCTACGCCGCGGTGTCGATGGGGCTGCTGCACGGCAGCCAGCCGGACGTCGTGGTGGTGTGCCACCAGCCCGGGCGTGAGTGCGTGCTCGGGCATGAGGACTTCCCGCTGCCCAGCCTCGCCGAGACGATCGACCTCAACCTGCGCATCGGACGCCGCACCAACCCGGCCATCCGGTGCGGTGGCGTGAGCCTCAACACCGCGCACATGGACCTGGGCGCGGCGCGTGAGTTGATGGCTCACGAGGGCGCGCGCCTCGGCCTGCCGGTGGCGGACCCCATGCGCCCCGGCGCGGAATTCGAGCGCCTCATCGACTACTGCCTGGGCTGACCGCGGCCCTAGGAACGATATAAAATGAGCAAGCAAAGACTGATGGGCTCCGCCCTGGCCGCGGGCTTCCTGGTGCTGACCGGCGCGCTCGCCGCCGCGCAGGAGGCGACGCCGCCCGCGGCGACGAGCCCCACCGCGGCCGCGCCGCTGACCGTCCCCGATGTGGACGCATGGCTCGACGGTTACATGCCCTACGCGCTTAAGACCGGCGACATCCCCGGCGCCGTGGTGGTCGTGGTCAAGGATGGGCAGGTACTCACCGAGCGTGGTTACGGGTACTCGGATGTGGAGAACCGCACGCCGGTGGATGCGGCACAGACGCTGTTCCGGCCCGGCTCGGTCTCGAAGCTTTTCACCTGGACGGCGGTCATGCAGCAGGTGGAGCAGGGCAAGATCGATCTGGATGCTGACATCAACCAGTACCTGGACTTCAAGGTTCCCGGTCTCGATGGCAAGCCCATCACCATGCGCAATCTGATGCAGCACACGGCCGGCTTCGAGGAACAGGCCAAGGGCATCATCGCCGAAGAACCGCGGACCTTGCCCCCGTACGATGCATTACTGAAGGTATGGGTGCCGACGCGCGTATTCGCCCCGGGCAGTACGCCCGCCTACTCCAACTACGGCGCATCGCTGGCCGGCTACATCGTCCAGCGTGTCTCGGGCGAATCCTTCGACGACTACATCGACAGGCACATCTTCGAGCCGCTGGAGATGAAGCACTCGAGCTTCCGCCAGCCGCTGCCTGCGGCTCTCGTGCCATTGATGTCCAAAGGCTATCCGCTGGGCTCCGAGGAGCCACGACCGTACGAGATCATCGGTCCCGCGCCGGCCGGTTCGCTGGCCGCAAGCGGCGAGGACATGGCACATTTCATGATCGCGCACCTGCAGGACGGCGAGTATCACGGCAACCGCATCTTGAAGGCCGAGACGGCCAAGGTGATGCACGACACTCCGCTGACGATGCTGCCGCCGCTGAACCGTATGGAGCTGGGTTTTTTCGAGACCAACATCAACGGGCGCGAGGTCATCGGTCACCTGGGCGATACCGACTATTTCCACACTTCGCTGCACCTGTTCCTGAAGGAGAACGTCGGTTTCTACGTCTCCTTCAACAGTCCGGGCAAGGACGGCGCGGCCGGCGGCCTGCGTGGCGCGCTGTTCCAGGATTTCGCGGATCGCTACTTCCCGGCGGCACCGCCCAAAGCGGGTGTCGACGAGAAGACTGCTGCCAAGCACGCCGCACTCATGAGCGGGGCCTGGGCGGTTTCGCGTGGCTCGCGGTCGAATTTCCTGGCCGGCATAGGCTTCATCAGCCAGACCAAGGTCGGGGCCGGCAAGAAGGGCGAACTCGTGCTGCCCTTCCCGGGACTCAACGGCAAGCCCCGCCACTGGATCGAGATCGCGCCCTTCGTCTGGGCCGACGCGAATGGCCATGACCGGGCGGCGGCCCAGTTGGTCGACGGCAAGCCGGTGCGCTTCAGCTTTGACATGCTCTCGCCATTCATGGTGTTCGAGCGCGTCCCCTGGTATGCCGACAGCACATGGCTGATGCCGCTGTTCGGCATCGGCGTAGCAGCATTGCTGCTGACGGTCCTGGTGTGGCCGCTCGCCGCCGCCGTGCGACGGCGCTACAAGGCGCCGCTGGCACTTGCACCAGAGGCCCTCAAGGCATACCGCTTAAGCCGGATCGCCGCGCTCCTCGTGCTGGTGGGGCTCGGGCTGTGGCTGCTGATCTTCATGCTCATCTTAAAAGACACGAACAATTTAAGTTCGCGGCTGGATCCGCTGATCTTGTTCACGCAGCTGCTCGGCGTCGTGGCCTTCTTTGGTGGACTCGCGCTGATGCTGTGGAACCTGAAGGCGGTGTGGGGCGGACAGCGGCGCTGGCCCGCGAAGCTCTGGAGCGTCGTACTCGTGATCTCAGCCGGCGCGGTGCTGTGGGTGGCCCTCGCGTGTAAGCTGCTCAGCTTCGGCACTAACTACTGATGGGCGCGCTCAACCTCACCGTCGAGAAGGTGAAGCTGCCCTTCAAGGCGCCGTTTCGCATTTCCGGCTTCGTCTTCGACAACCAGGATGTGGTGTTCGCGACCCTTGATGACGGCAAGCACCGCGGTCGCGGCGAGGCCGCGGGCGTCTACTACCTCAAGGACGAGGCGGGCCACGTGGTCGAGGTGCTCGAGTCGCACCGCGCGGCCGTCGAGTCAGGCATCGACCGCGCGAGCCTGCAGTCGCTGCTGCCCGCCGGGGGCGCCCGCAACGCGCTCGACTGCGCATTGTGGGAGCTGGACTCCCGTCGCACCGGCAAGCCGGTGTGGGAACTGGCCGGACTTGATCCTCCCAGGCCGCTGCTCACGACGTTCACGCTCGGCGCGGAAAGCGCGGCGCACATGGCCGAGGGGGCGCGACGCTATACAGTCGCCCGGGCGCTGAAACTGAAGCTCACCGGGGAGGCGGCGCTCGACCTGGAGCGGGTCCGGGCGGTGCGGGCGGCACGCCCGGATGCCTGGATCGGCGTGGATGCGAACCAGGGATACGCCATCGATGGACTCCCACGGCTGATCCAGGGCCTGGTCGAGCAGCGCGTTTCCCAGCTCGAGCAGCCGCTCAAGCGCGGCCGCGAGGCGGACCTTGAGGGCTTCGTCTCCCCGATCCCGCTGATCGCCGACGAGAGCGCGCTGACACTCGCCGATATTCCCGGGCTGGTCGGTCGCTTCAGCATGGTCAACATCAAGCTCGACAAGTGCGGCGGGCTCACCGAAGGACTGGCCATGGCGCGCGCGGCGCGCCGGCTGGGTCTGGGCGTCATGGTCGGCAACATGGTGGGCACGAGCCTCGCCATGGCGCCCTCGTTCGTGCTCGGGCAGTTGTGCGATGTGGTGGACCTCGACGGCCCTACCTTCCTCAAGCACGATCCGCCACCGACCATCGTGTACTCCGACGGCATGATCTGGTGCGACGAGAATGTGTGGGGGAGGCCGGGCAGGCAGTCCGCGTGAGCCGCTCGGTGCGGTCCGTCTTGCCGGCCTGACGAGTGGCGATGTCATCCCGGTTCCAGCGGTTCCTGCTGCCCGCGTTCGCCTTCAAGGCGGTCGTGATCGGCGGGGGCTACGCCACCGGGCGTGAGCTGGCGGAGTTCTTCCTGCCCAGCGGCCCCTGGGGCGGGATCGCCGCGATGCTGCTCGCGACGCTTATCTGGAGCGGGGTGTGTGTCGCGACCTTTCTCTTCGCCCGCGCCGGCGGCGCGCGCGACTACCAGAGCTTCGTGCGCCAGCTGCTGGGTCCTGGCTGGATCGCCTTCGAGTTCTCGTACGTGCTGTTCGTGATCCTGATCCTGGCGGTGTTCGGCGCCGCGGCCGGCGCGATCGCCGCAAGCCTGGGACTGCCCAGCATCGCGGGCACGCTCGCCCTGATGGCATTGATCGCCCTGGTGGTGGCCTACGGGAACAGCTCGGTCGAGCGCCTCTTCACCTATGTCTCGATCCTGCTCTACGCGGTCTACGCCCTGTTCCTGGTGCTGGCGCTGACACACTTCGGCGGGCTCATCGTGGCCGGATTCTCCCGGCACGTGCCGATGACAGGCTGGGTGACCGGGGGCATCACTTACGCGAGCTACAACATCGTGGGCGCGGTCGTGATCCTGCCGGTGCTGCGCCACCTCACGAGCGATCGCGACGCGGTGATCGCCGGTCTCATCGCAGGACCGCTCGCGATGCTCCCGGCGCTCCTGTTCTTCTGCGCGATGATGGCCTACTACCCGCGGATCGGGGCGGTGACGCTGCCCTCGGACTTCCTGCTGCAGCGCCTGAACCTGCCGCTGTTCCGCCTCCTGTTCCAGCTGATGATCTTCGCCGCGCTGCTCGAGAGCGGCACAGGTTCCGTGCACGCGATCAATGAGCGCATTGGCCATGCCTGGCGGCGCCGCCATGGCCAGAACCTCGGGCACGGCGCGCGCCTTGCGATCGCGCTCACGATCCTCACGGGGTGCATGTTCGTGGCGGCGCGGTTCGGGCTCGTCGCCCTCATCGCCAACGGCTACCGGCTGCTCGCGGCCATGTTCCTGCTCGTCTACGTGCTGCCGGTGCTCACCATCGGTATTTATAAACTATCGCGCGGCGGCGTCCGCCCGGAGACGACATGAGGAAAATCATCATCGCCGCGGGACTCGTCGCGGCCTGGCACGCGGGCTTCGCGCTGCCGCCGAAGAACTTCGAGCAGCGCGTGGAAAGCGCGCGCAAGGCTGTCGGCGTGCCAGGCGTGTCGGTCGCGATCGTGGAGGGCGATGG
Organism: Pseudomonadota bacterium; assembly: GCA_025360865.1. GTDB lineage: Bacteria > Pseudomonadota > Gammaproteobacteria > Steroidobacterales > Steroidobacteraceae > 13-2-20CM-66-19. Next base: position 9,333 of record JANYBG010000174.1, read on the forward strand.
TGTCACCTTCGCGCGCGGCTTCGGCGTCAAGGCCATCGGCAAGGCCGACCCGGTGGATGCCGACACGATCTTCCCGACCGGCTCGACCGGCAAGGCGTTCACCGTCGCCGCCCTCGGAATCCTCGTGGACCAGGGCAAGATCGGCTGGGACGACCGGGTGATCGACCGCCTGCCGGGCTTCCAGATGTACGACCCCTGGGTGACGCGCGAGATGACCATTCGCGATCTGCTTGTCCACCGCAGTGGCCTGGGTCTTGGGGCCGGCGACCTGCTGTTCGTGCCGCGCACGAACCTGAGCCGCGCCGAAGCCGTGCGCCGCCTGAGGTACATCAAGCCGGCGACCAGCTTCAGGAGCGGTTTCGCCTACGACAACGTGCTCTACATGGTGGCCGGACAGCTGATCGAGTCGGTGACCGGTGAGACCTGGGAGCGGTTCATGACCGAGCAGGTGTTCAGGCCCGCGGGGATGCTGCGCGCCACAGCCGACTCGGAGTCGCGATTCACCGCCACGAACCGCGCGCAACCACACGCGCGGATGGATGGCGGCTTCCGCGGCACCGGCACGCAGGAGATGCTTGACGAGCGTGATGAGCTCGGCCGCACCGCGGCTCCGGCCGGTGGGCTCGCGGTCAGCGCCAACGACATGGCGCGGTGGCTCCTGATCCAGCTGCACGACGGGGAGTTGCCCGGGCACTCAGCGCGGCTCTTCTCGGCGGCGGCGCACGAGGAGATGTGGAGTCCCATGGTGCTGCAGCCTATCAGCCCCGCGACCCCGCCGCTGAAGGCGACTGAACCCCTGTTCAGCGCCTATGCGCTCGGCTGGGAGGTCATGGATTACCGCGGGACGAAGGTCGTTTGGCACGGTGGCGCGGTGTTCGGCTTCCAGACCGTGGTGGTGCTGATCCCGGACCGGCACGTCGGCTTCTCCATCGAGATCAACAGCGAGGACGGCGTGCTGCTGCTGGGCCTCATGGACGAACTCCTGGATCACTACCTGGGCCTGCCGCGCACCGACTGGGTCAGCCGCTGGCAGGCGGAGAAGCGACGCAAGGTCGGTGAGGCGCTCGCGGGGCTCAAGGCGCGGACCGCCCAGCCCGCGGCCGTCGGGCCGTCGCTGCCGCTTGAGCGTTACACCGGCACCTTCACCGATCCGTGGTACGGGAACATCGAGGTCACGCTTGTCGACGGGAAGCTCGCGATCGACTTCAAGTCCACCCCGCGAATGTCCGGGACGCTGGAGCACTGGCAGTTCGACACCTTCGCCACGCACCTGACGGACAAGAGCATCGAGCCCGCGTACGTCACCTTCGGGCTCGGCGCGGACGGGAGTATCGAGCGGGTGACGATGAAGCCGGTCTCACCGGTGGCGGATTTTTCCTACGACTACCAGGACCTGCTGTTCACGCCGGTAGTGAATGGACATTGAAGGACCCGCGCGACGATGGCGCGTGAGGCGTATCTTTGGGCGCGGTGCCATGATCACCGGTTGGGGATTCCACATGCGTAACAGACTCACCTGGCTCCTGCCCGCGCTGCTCGCGGCGCCGCTTGCGATCGCGGCCGCGCCCGCGGGCACCGACTACGCGGCGCGTGTCACGCAGGTCCTCAAGAAGACCCCGCTTGTCGATGGTCATAACGACCTGCCGTGGGAGATCCGCGACCGCTTCCACGGCAAGGTGTCCAGCGTCAATCTCGCCGCCGCTACCGCCTCGCTCCCCGTCCCGGCGGGCGGCTTCGCGCTGATGACCGATCTTCTGCGCCTGCGCGCCGGAGGGGTGGGCGGGCAGTTCTGGTCGGTGTTCGTGCCGGTGGACATGAAGGGTCCGGTGGCCGTGCAGGCGACGCTCGAGCAGATCGACATCGTGCGGCAGATGAGCGAGCGGTATCCGAAGGACTTCGAGCTCGCCTACACCGCGGCTGACGTGCGCCGCATCCACAAGGCAGGCGGCATCGCCTCCCTGATCGGCGTCGAGGGCGGCCACCAGATCAATAATTCCCTGCCGGTGCTGCGTGAGATGTACGCGCTCGGCGCCCGCTACATGACGCTCACGCATTCCAGCAACACCGACTGGGCGGACTCGGCCACCGATGCGCCCAAGCACCACGGGCTCACGCCCTTCGGGCGCGAGGTCGTCCAGGAGATGAACCGCTTGGGGATGCTGGTGGACATCAGCCATGTCTCCGCCGAGACCATGCGCGCGGTGCTGGACACCGCGCAGGCCCCGGTGATGTTCTCCCATTCCTCCGCGCGCGCGATCGTCGACCACCCGCGCGACGTGCCGGACGATGTGCTGAGGATGCTCGACCACAATGGCGGCCTCGTCATGGTCAACTTCTATCCCGGCTACGTATCCGCGGCGCGCAACCGCTGGGACGCGGACTTCGCCGCCGAGCGCGCCCGCTACGACAGCCCGCCCTTCGCGGGCCTCTACATCGGCCAGCCGGAGCGCGCCAAGGCGGCCCTCGATGAGTGGGTCAAGGCGCATCCCGCCCCGAAGGTCACGCTGTCCGAGGTCGCCGACCACATCGAGCACGTCCGCCAGGTCGCCGGGGTCGACCATGTGGGCCTGGGTTCGGACTTTGATGGCATTCCGGAAGTCCCGGTGGGACTGGAGGGCGTCGACAAGTACCCGGCGCTGCTGGCGGAACTCATGCGCCGGGGCTGGAGCGACGCGGACGTCGCCAAGCTCGCCGGTGAGAACATCCTGCGCGTGCTGGCGACGGCGGATTCGGTGGGCGCGCGGCTGCGCGCCACGCGCAAGGCCTCCGAGGCCACGATCGAGGAACTCGACGGACCGCCGAAGCCCAGCCACTGATGGTCAGTCGAGGTAGGCGCCCTGGCTCCTGCCGTACCCGGTGTCGGCGTCGTAGCGGATCTCGATCTCACGCGACCGGGCGAGCTGGCCCTGGGCGAACGCGTTGGCCGCGCTTCCCATGGCCTCGCAGTCGCCCTGCGACGGCAATGCCATGATGCCCGCGTCGATCGCCGCGGCGGCGTCGCGTCCGATCTGGACGTGGCCGTGTTCGTGGCGCTTCAGCGCCGCAAGGTAGGTGGTGAAGGCGGCGCTGCGCGCGAGGTCAGGGTCGGACGGTCCGGGCAGGAGGATCGTCGCGGTGAGGGTCGTCGCCACATCGGTGATCTCGCAGCCGCCGGAGGCCCTTTCCCGGTAGTGGAAGTGCCAGGCCACGTGCCAGCGGGTGTCCGCGTGGAAGGCGCGGCCACCCTCGTGGATGGGAGTCGCCTCGTTGAGCGATTCGCGCAGGCTCCCGCCCCGGTGGGCCGGGACCTCGTACGTCGAATAGTCGAGGTGTTCAGAGACTTCCGCGAGCGCGGATCCCGCCAGCAGCAGGGCGGTGGCGATGAACGCGCGGCGCGCCGCCGGCGGCGGGGAATGAGGCACCGGAATCGGAGGCGGCACCGGTGCGCCTCAGCCCAACAGGTCCCGTAACTCGGGGTGCCGCCACACGAAGTAAAGCAGCAGCGGGGTCAGCAGCGCGCCGAGCACGACGAGGAAACGCAGCAGGTGCCCGTAGCTCGCATGCCTGGAGTTATAGGCGCATTGCCAGAGCATCACCGACTGCAAGACGCCGAGCACGAGACCGACCGCGAAGTACAGGCCGATGCCCAGCCGCGACCTGGGCGCGAAGATCGCCTGCGCCAGCGCGAAGATCACCGAGGCGCCGAATCCGTAGATCCAGATCACCTGCCAGAGTGGGGTCTTGCCGCGCAGCGGCTCAGTCAGGTACCGGGTCCACATGATTCCTCGTCCGCGGGGTATTCGGCGCGATCGGCGACGGTGCCTGCGGTTAGGGTAGCGCCCGCGGCTGGCGCTGTCGCCTGCCGCGCCCGCCAGGGGCGCATGGCAGGTGCGATACCAACAGCGCGCCATCAGGCCGCGTCCCGCGGGGCGATCCGCGCGCGCATGACACGAACGACAAGGCGCTGACTTGCGGCGGGCCGCCCCGGCAAGCCAGAGGGATCGGCCGCTATTTGCGGCCTGACTCGCTGGTGAGCTTGGGCAACCCGGCGAGTTCGCGGATCTTCTCGTCGAGATAGCCGAGCACGCGCTGGTCGCGCTCGGTTTCCTTGTGCGTCAGGAAGCTGATGGCCATGCCCTCCAGCACGTAGCGGGACAAGTCCAGCGCGAGATCGAACTTCTCGCCGCGGCCACGCCACTCGGGAAAGACATCGACGGCGGCTTGGTGCCATTCGCGCTCGAAGGCCTCCTGCGCCGGGCGCAGGATCGAGGCGAGTTCCTTGTCCGAGCGCGCCGCGACCGCGAGCTCGAAGAAGGCGACGAACATCGGGTGGCGCACGTGTGACCAGTAAGCCTCGACACCCTGTCGCACGTGGTCACCGTCGCTCGAGGGCTTGGTGACCGACTTCCTGAACGCGCGCAGTCGCTTGGAGTGCAGGTGCTCGACCGCGGCGCGCACCACCGCCAGGCGGGAAGGAAAGTGATGCAGCATCGCCCCGCGGGACAGTCCCGCCTTCTCGGCGATCAGGGTCGTGGTCGTGCGCGAGTACCCGTACTCGACGAAGCACTTGATCGCGGCCTCGGTGATCTGGGTCCGCGTGGAAGCGCTCTTCTGCGCCTGCCAGCCCAGAACCGGGCCGCGTTCCTCGTCATCGGGGGCGGAATTGGAGGGTGGATTCACGTAAATTCCTTTTTATCACAGGCACGTACGGGCTGCTTGAAAAAGTCAAAAATGATTGAAACCGGCTATCCTGACTGTTAGCTTGAGTCCCCCTCAGGCTCTTCTTCAAGGAGGCGTGCCATGAACCGGCTTACCGGCAAGATCGCGATCGTCACAGGCGGTGCCTCCGGGCTCGGGCGCGCGGATGCGACCGCCCTCACGCGCGCGGGCGCGAAAGTGCTGCTGACGGACGTCAACGAGGCCGCCGGGAAGGCCCTTGCCGCCGAACTGAACGCCGCGCTGCCCGGTTCCGCGGCGTTCGCCGTGCACGACGTGCGCGACGAGGCGCGCTGGATCCAGGTCGTCGCCGAGGCCAAGCGCGCCTTCGGTGGCCTCAACGTGCTGGTGAACAACGCCGGCGTCGTGGTGGTGGCGACCCCTGAGACCACGACGCTCGAGCAGTTCCGATTCGCGAACTCGGTGATGTCGGAAGGGGTGTTCCTCGGGTGCAAGGCGGCGATCCCTTTGATGCGCGAAGGCGGCGGCGGCTCGATCATAAACATGAGCTCGGTCGCCTCGCACCTCGGATATCCGGTGTTTTTCGCGTATAGCGCGGCCAAGGGCGCCGTGCGCGCCATGACCAAGAGCATCGCGGTGCACTGCCAGATGAATAAGTACAACATCCGGTGTAATTCAGTGCATGCCGGCGCCATCGACACGCCGATGGTCGCCGCGGCGAACGCGGCCCTGGGGATGAAGATGGCCGACTACGAGGCCGCGCCCTGGGGACTGGGCAAGCCCGAGGACGTCGCCAACCTGGTCGTGTTCCTGGCATCGGACGAGTCGCGCTTCGTAAACGGCACCGAGATCGTCATCGACAACGCGCTCACCATCCAGTGAGCGCCGGATCCACGCGGTGCGCTACCTCGAGGACTTAACGGCAGGGGAGACGGCTGAGTCCGCGCCCCGGCGGGTGAGCGAGGCGGAACTCCTCGCCTTCGCGAAACTGTACGACCCGCAGTACTTTCACGCCGACCCCGATGCCGCCAAGGCTTCGCGTTTCGGCGGTCTGATCGCCTCAGGGATATTCACGATGGCCCTGTGGCGCGCGCTCGATCACCATATGGCGCCCGACATCGCCTGGATCTGCGGGGTGGCCTGGGACGATGTGCGCTTCCCGCTCGCGGTGCGTCCCGGGGACACGCTGCGCGCCCGCTCGCGCTGCCTGTCCACGTGCGCCTCGGGCAAGGACGCCACGCGCGGGGTCACCGTTTTCCAGTACGAGCTGCTCAACCAGCGCGACGAGCGGGTCTTCACCTGCCGCAGCACCAACCTCGTCGAACGCCGGCCGCGGGCCACATGAGCGCGCCGCGGGAGTCAGGTCTGATCGCGGTACTGTTGCCAGCTCGGCAGCGATTCGGGGAAGTCCGCCGGCCGCCGGTCTCCGTAGGCGCGCTGCCGCAGCGGGTCCCCCAGTCCCTGCGCGTACTCCTCCACGGGGAGGTAATAGAGGAACCACAGCAGTCGATCGGCGAAGCACCAGCGCCCCTGGTGGCGCCGGTAGGTGTCCTCGTAGCGCAGCGCCCCGATCAGCGCGCGCCCGTTGCGCCAGACTTCCGCGTGCGCGGTGATCAGTCCCGCGGCCGCGTCCGGATCGGCGCCGAAGCTGAGGATATGGTCGTGCGAGAAGTGGTAGCTGACTTTCAGCGCGCGGAATCGGTCCCGGAACTGCTCCAGCACCGCATCAAGCCCCTGCGCGTTCATGACCCCGTCCTTGGAGCGAAACGCGCCATCGGGCGTGAACAGGCTGGAGATGCCCGCCAGGTCACGGTCATCGACCGCCACCGCGTAGCGGGCGACGAGCTCGGTGAGTTCCGCGCGGTCCTCAAGGCGGCGCAGCCGCGCCTCGCTCGTCATCGATTGCATGCAGTCACTCCTAGGTGGGCGCCCGCCAGGGCTGGGGAACCAACATGAGCCAGTTACAGGGCAAGGTCGCCGTCATCCTGGGCGCCGCCGGCCGCGGGAACATGGGCCAGACGATCGCGCGGCGCTTCACGCGGGAGGGCGCGCGCGTGGTGGTGGCCGGGCGCGACCCCAAGGCCCTCGAGGCGCTCGCCGGGGAGATCGGCGGCGTGGCCGCGCCCTGCGACATCACCCGCAAGACCGACGTCGAGGCACTGGCGAAAGTGGCGCGGGATTCCTGCGGCCGCATCGACATCGCCATCAACTGCACAGGCCACGGGCTGATGGCGAAACTCAAGGACACCACCGAGGCGCAGATCGATGCGCTCACGAACTTGCAGTTCAAGGGGGTGTTCTTCTTCCTGCAGGTCTTCAGTGAGGCCATGGCCCAGGGCGGCGGTGGCTCGATCATCACCCTGTCCTCGGCCTCCGTGTATGCGCTGCTGTACAACCATGCGGCCTACATCGGCACGAAGGCCGGCGCGGATGCCCTGGTGCGCTGCTTCGCCAACGAGTACGGGGCCAGGAACGTGAAGGTCAACGCGCTCGCCCCGGGCCTGACCTCGACGCCGATGACGCGGAAGGAGATGGGGATGCCGGGCCTGCGCGAGGCCTTCGTGCGCGAGTATCCCCTCGGGCGCATCGGAACCGCGGAGGACGTGGCGGATGCGGCCGTGTGGCTGTCCCAGCCGGCCAGCTTCATCACCGGACAGGTCCTGCAGATCAATGGCGGGCTGACCTTGCGGCGCAATCCGAGTCCCCGGGACATCAACGCGAGCCTGGCGGCCGCGAAATCCGGCCCTGCTTGAAAAAAACAATCATGACTGATTGTATCTTAGCCCTCCTTGCCTATAATTCAACCGTCTGCGAAGAATCGGCATTCACGGTGAGCGCGCGTGCGCGCGCCTCAAGGGGGCGATGATGGACCTGGGCTTGCGCGGTAAGAAGGCGATCGTCACCGGCGCCACCAAGGGCATCGGCCGGGCCATCGTGTACCTGCTCGCCGCGGAAGGGGCCGACATCGGCCTGTGCGCGCGCACCGAGGACGAGGTCGCGCAGGCGGTGCGGGAGATCTCCGCCCGGGGCGTCAACGTCGTCGGCGAGACGGTGAACGTGCGCGACGGGGAAGCCTACAAGGCCTGGCTCGAGCGCGCCGCGGCCGCCCTGGGGGGCTGCGACATCTTCATCCCCAACGTCAGCGCCGGCGGGGGCATGGACAGCGAGAAAAACTGGGTGAAGGCCTTCGAGGTCGACGTCATGCACACCGTGCGTGGCTGCGAGACCCTGATGCCGCACCTTGAGAGGAGCGGCACCGGCTCGATCGTCATCATCTCATCGACGAACGCGGTCGAGACCTTCGGGGGCCCGATGGCCTACAACGCGATGAAGGCGGCGTTGCTGACCTACTCGAAGCAGCTCTCGCAGCACGTTGGCAAGAAGGGCGTGCGCGTGAACTGCGTGTCCCCGGGCCCGGTCTACTTCGACGGCGGCGCGTGGGAACTGGTCAAGGGCACGATGCCCAAGCTCTACGACTGGGCGATGAAGCAGATTCCCGGGGGCAAGATGGGAACCCCGGAGGAAGTGGCGCGGGTGGTGGCCTTCATCGCCAGCCCCGCCGGCTCGCTCGTCACCGGCGCCAACGTGATCGCCGACAACGGCTTCACCAAGCGCGTGCAGTTCTAGCCGGCCGCGCCACCATGGGTTCGGACGAGGATTTCCTTAAGCGATCGCGGTCCCCGGCGTACACGCCGGTGCCGCGGGTGAAGCCGGCCGACAGCCCCGAGACTCCCGCGGAGAAACACCCGGACCCGCAACTCGGCGCGGACCTGATCGATGCCCGCCGCTACACCTCGCGCGAATACATGGCGCGGGAATGGGAGCGGCTGTGGACCAAGGTCTGGCTGCTGGGCGCGCGCCTGATCGACATCCCGGAACCGGGCGACTACGAGGTCACCGAGATCGGCCGCGAGTCGATCCTCATCGTGCGCCAGGCCGATGGCGGAGTCCGCGGCTTCTACAATGTGTGCCAGCACCGCGGCAACCGCCTGCGTGACTGCGGCCTGGGCACCACGGGGGAGGGGCGCTCGTTCACCTGCGCCTACCACCACTGGGAGTACGAGCTTGACGGCTCCTACCGGCGCATCCCCGACATCGACACCTTCGCGCAAGGCCGCCCCGCCCGCGGGCTGCGCGAAGTCAGCTGCGACACCTGGGGGGGCTTTGTCTGGTTCACGATGAACGAGAAGCCCGAGCCGCTGCTGGATTTCCTGGGGCCCATCCCCCGGCACCTGGACCCCTACCACTTCGACCGCATGGTGCAGACGCGCGACATCACGGTGGAATGGAACTGCAACTGGAAGACCTCCGTGGATGCCTTCAACGAGAGCTACCACGTGCAGGGCATCCACCCGCAGCTGCTGTGGTACCTGCATGACCTCGACATCCAGATCGACTGCTACGAGCGCCACAGCCGCTACCTCATCCCCTTCGGCACGCTGTCACCGCGCGTGCGCCGGCCGCCGTCGATCCCGGAGCCCATCAAGAGCATCATGAAGGGCGCCGGCATGGACCCGGCCGACTACGACGGACCCATCGCTGACATCCGCGGGGATGTGCAGAAGCACAAGCGCGCGCAAGGCCGCGCGCAGGGCCGCGACTACTCGCGCCTGAACGATGACCAGCTCACCGATGACTACCACTACCTGATCTTCCCGAACCTCTCGCTGAACGTGCACGCGGATGACTTCTGGATCTTCCGCCAGCGCCCGCACCCGACCGATCCGGACCGCATGTTCTACGACATCCTGACCTACGACCTGGTGCCGCAAGGGGCCGAGTGGCCCGCGCGGGTGAAGCACCGCGACTGGCGGCACGGCGACAAGTCCATCGGCACGGTGCTCGACCAGGACGCGGCCAACCTGCCCGGGGTCCAGGCCGGGATGCACTCGGCCGGGTTCCCCGGCCTTTGGATCGGCCGCCAGGAGCTGCGCATCCGCCACTTCCACAAGGTGCTGGACGATTACATCCACGGCAGCGGCGGCCGACCGGCTGGCGCGCCGTGAGGACCTAAGCGATGGCGATGGCACTGACCCCCGAGCGCTTAGGCTTCGTCTACCGCCAAATGAAGCTGATCCGGGAATTCGAGGAACGGCTGCACACCGAGATCGCCACCGGGGAGATCCCGGGGTTCACGCACCTGTACTCAGGGCAAGAGGCGGTGGCGGTCGGGGTGTGCGAACCGCTCAGCGATGCGGACTACATCGCCAGCACCCACCGGGGCCACGGTCACTGCATCGCCAAGGGGTGTGACGTGCCGGGGATGATGAAGGAGATCTACGGGCGCGCGGATGGCCTGTGCAAGGGCAAGGGCGGCTCGATGCACATCGCGGACTTCGACAGGGGGATGCTGGGGGCGAACGCGATCGTCGGCGGCGGGCCGCCGCTGGCGGTGGGCGCGGCGATCGCCTGCCAGCTCAAGGGCGAGGGCCGCGTGAGTGTCGCCTTCGGCGGTGATGGCAGCTGCAACCAGGGCACGGTGTTCGAGGCGATGAACCTCGCGGTGGTGCTCAAGGCCCCCGTGATCTTCGTGTTCGAGAACAACGGCTACAGCGAGCACACCGGTGTGTCCTACGCGGTGGGCTCGAAGGACATCGCCGCGCGCTCGCGCGGCTTTGGCATGCCGGCCGAGACCGTCGACGGCAGCGACTTCTTCGCCGTCAATGACGCCATGCGCCGCGCGCTCACCGTGGCCCGCGCCGGCGACGGGCCGTACACCCTCGAGGCGATCACCACGCGCTTCTTCGGCCACTTCGAGGGCGACCCGCAGCGCTACCGCGCGAAGGATGAGGTCGCCCGGCAGCGCCAGAGCATGGATTGCCTCAAGCTCTTCCGCGCCCGCATGGAGGCCGACGGCGGCCCGCTCAAAGCCACCGACCTCGATGCGATCGATGCGCAGGTGATGGCGCGGATCGAGGCCGCGGTGGCGGACGCGAAGGCGGCCCCGCCGCCAGCGGAGTCCGAGCTCACCACGGATGTCTACATCAGCTACTGAAAGATCGCGGAGCCCAAGCAACATGCCCCAGCTGTCGATGCGCGATGCGATCAACCAGGCGCTGCACCAGGAGATGGCGCGCGACCCGCGTGTCATCGTGCTCGGCGAGGACGTCTCCGGAGGTGCCGGGGGCACCTCGGGCGAGCGCGAGGCCTCGGGGGGCATCTTCGGGGTCACCAAGGGACTGCTGCCAAAGTTCGGCGCGGGGCGCGTCATCGACACCCCGATCAGCGAGTCGGCCATCGTGGGCGCCGCGGCCGGGGCCGCGCTCGCGGGCCTGCGCCCGGTGGCGGAGCTCATGTTCGCCGATTTCGTCGGCGTGTGCATGGACCAGATCTACAACCAGATCGCCAAGTTCCGCTACATGTTCGGCGGCAAGACCACCTGCCCGGTCGTCATCCGCATGGCGATGGGGGCGGGCATGAACATGGGCGCCCAGCATTCCCAGTCGATCTACGCCTTCCTCACCGCGGTGCCCGGACTGAAGGTCGTCGTGCCATCCAATGCCTACGACGCCAAGGGCCTCCTGATCCAGGCGATCCGCGATGATGACCCGGTGATGTTCTTCGAGCACAAGGCGCTCTACCCGCGCAAGTCCGAAGTCCCCGCGGACCCCTACACCGTGGCCTTCGGCCAGGCGAACGTGTTGCGCGAGGGCGACGATGCCACCGTGGTGGCCATCGGCCGCATGGTGAACTTCGCGGAGAAGGCCCTCGACGGACTCGCCGCGCAGGGCATCCAGTGCGACCTGATCGACCCGCGCACCACGTCCCCCTTGGATGAGAAGACCATTCTCGAAAGCGTCGAGAACACCGGCCGACTCATCGTGGTCGACGAGTCCCCGCCCCGCTGCAGCGTGGCCAGCGACATCGCGGCGATGGTCGCCTCCAGGGGCTTCGAGTCCCTGCGGGCCCCGGTGCAGATGGTCACGCCGCCCCACTCGCCGGTGCCGTTCTCACCGGCGCTCGAGCGCGCCTATGTCCCCGGTCCCCAGAAGATCGCGGACGCGATCCGCCGCACGCTGGATGCGCGCCGATGAGCCAGCCGATCCAGGCGGTCACCATGCCCAAGTGGGGCATCGAGATGACCGAGGGCACGGTCAATTCCTGGACCGCGCAGGAAGGCCAGGTGGTCACCCGGGGCGAGCCGCTGCTGGAAGTGGAGACCGACAAGATCGTCAACACCGTGGAGGCCCCATTCCCCGGCACCCTGCGGCGCATCGTGGCCGTGGCGGGGGAGGTCCACCCGGTCGGGGGCCTCATCGCGGTGCTGGCCGAGGCGAGCGCGACTGAGGCCGACATCGACACGTTCATCGCGAATTTCAGGGGCGCGAGCGTCTCGTTCGAGCCCGACTCGCAGGCGCCGGTCGCCGCCGCGGAGCCCGCCGCGCAGGCCGCGGTCGCCGAACAGCGGGTGAGCCCGGTGGCCGCGCGCCTCGCCGAGACATTGGGCGTCGAGATCGCGAAGGTCACAGGCACCGGCCGCAACGGGCGCGTCATGCGCGAGGACGTGGAGGCGTACGCGGCGGCGAGCGCGACGCCAGCCGATGCCAGCGCGTTCACGCGCGTGCGCATGTCCTCGGCCCGCGCGGTCATCGCCCGGCGGTTGCTCGAGTCCAAGCAGTCGATCCCGCACTATCGGTTGACGCGCGAAGTGATGGCCGGCGCGCTCATGGCCCACCGGCAGGGGCTGCGGGCCGCGGGCGCCCCGGTGTCGGTCAATGACCTCATCGTGCGCGCCAGCGCCCTTGCCCTGGTGAGGCACCCCGAGGTGAACGCGCAGTTCGCCGGCGATGAGATCCTGCGGTTCGCGCACGCCGACATCGCGATCGCGGTGGCCACCCCCAACGGGCTGATCACGCCCATCGTGCGCGGCGCCGACCTGCTCAGCGTCGCTGACATCGCCAGCAAGAGCGCCGAAATCATCCGGCGCGCCTGGGCGGGCGAGCTCACGCGCGAGGAGATCACCGGCGGCACGTTCACCGTCTCGAACCTTGGCATGTATGGCCTCGACAGCTTCGACGCCATCATCAACCCGCCGCAGGTGGCGATCCTGGCGGCCGGCGCGGTGCGCGAGCGCGCGGTCGCGCAGGCAGGCTCGGTGGTCGCAGCCGCGGTGATGAGGCTTACACTCTCGGCCGATCACCGCGTGGTGGATGGGGCCGTGGGCGCGCAGTTCCTGGCGACGCTTGCGGACTTGCTGGAGAAGCCGTCGCGGCTGTAGCGCGTGCGGTTGCGGTTGCGGTTCGATGTAAGGGGAAAACCATGCTGACGCGAATGATCCGGATCGCAGCCGTCGCCGCCGTCGTGGCGGGTATCCTTGGCGCCCCGCCGCTGGCGAAGGCCGCCGCGCCGTCCCCTGAAACCGCGGCCCCCGGGTCTTCCGGCTCGTCGCAGCTGACGGACTTAAGCGAGCTGTCGGCCACCCACCCTAAGGTGGACCCGGAGACGCTGCCCGGCGCGCCGGTCTACCACAGCACCTGCGCCGCCTGCCACGAGGGCCAGGTGCCCAAGGCCCCGCACAAGATGTTCCTGCAGATGATGCCGCCGGAGAACATCCTGGCGGCGCTCAACACCGGCCTCATGAAGGCGCAGGGCGCGGCACTCTCATCGAAGCAGCGCCAGGATGTCGCCGAGTACCTCGCCGGGATGCCCCTGGGTTCCGTGCACGCGAAGGCGCCCCCGCGCTGCGCGGGGGCCGCCGCCAGGTTCGATGCCAAGCAGGCCGCCGCCCCGGTGGGCTGGGGGCTGGATAACTCGCGCTTCATCGCGGCGGACGTCGCGGGCCTCACCGCGAGCGATGTGCCGAATCTGAAGCTCAGGTGGGCGTTCGAGTTCCCCGGCTCGATGCGCGCGCGCTCGCAGCCGACCATCGCCCACGGGGCGGTCTACGTGGGCAGCGACAACGGCACGGTGTACGCGCTGGATCTCGCCACGGGGTGCGTGCGCTGGAGCTACCGCGCCGCCGCGGAGGTGCGCACCGGCATCGTCGCCCAGACCGGCGACACCGGCGGGGTGCCGCGCCTGTTCTTCGGCGACGTCATCGCGCACGCGTATGCGGTCGATGCGCGCGACGGCAAGCTTCTGTGGAGCGTCAAGGTCGACAGCCACCCGAACGCCACGCTCACTGGCACGCCCGCTTACCACGCGGGCACCGTCTACGTGCCGGTCTCCTCGCTTGAAGTCACGAGCGCCGCGGACCCGAAGTACCCGTGCTGCAAGTTCCGGGGCGCGGTGGTGGCGCTGGACGCGGCCACCGGCAAGCAGCGCTGGCAGGCGCACACGATCCTCGAGGAGCCGCGCGTGGTGCGCACCACCGCCGCGGGCACGCAGGTGTTCGCCCCCTCTGGCGCGCCGGTGTGGAACAGCCCGACGGTGGATGCGAAGCGCGGGCTCCTCTATGTCGGTGACGGGGAGAACTACGCATCCCCGGCCAATGACAGCAGCGATGCGGTCATCGCCTTTCGCCTGAGCGACGGCCAGCGCATGTGGGTGCGGCAGTTCACCCAGGGGGATGCCTGGAACGTCGCCTGCATGATGCGGAACAATCCCAACTGCCCGGCCGAGAACGGTCCGGACGTGGACGTCGCCGCGAGCGTCATCCCCTACACCGACCCAGCGGGTGCTTCGGTGCTCCTGGCCGGCCAGAAGAACGGCTGGGTCTATGGCCTGGACCCGGATGCCGACGGCCGTATCCTGTGGCAGGAGCGCATCGGGCGCGGCGGCATCCAGGGCGGCGTGCACTTCGGCATGGCGCGGGACGGCGCCACGCTCTTCGTCCCGATCGCCGACATGGCCGACGGCCATGACGGCCGCGAATACGACTCCGCTCCCCGCCCGGGACTGTACGCGCTGGATGCCATGACCGGCCGCACGCTCTGGTCGGCGCCGGCGCACGCGGACTGCAAGGGCGTGAAGTTCTGCGACCCGGGGATCTCGGCGCCGCTGACCGCGATCGCAGGCGTGGTGTTCGCTGGCCACATGGACGGGATGCTGCGCGCGTATGCGGCAGGCACCGGCAAGGTGGTCTGGGAGTACGACGCGAACGCCACGGTACCCACCGTCTCGGGCGCCACCGCGCACGGGGGCTCGTTCGGCGGCGCGGGAGCCGCGGTGCGCGCCGGGTATCTTGCGATCAACTCAGGCTACGGGCTGTACTTCCACATGCCCGGCAACGTGCTCTTGGTATTCGCGAAACCGCGCTGAGCGCGCG
>JANYBG010000193.1 GCA_025360865.1 Pseudomonadota bacterium
CCAGGAGAAGTCGCGCGGGCCTGTGGGCCCGCGCGTACTCATCAACAGCTCAGACTCACAAGCCGCGCTGGATCCGCGCTCCGCGCGGCGACTTGGTGGCCCGCGTCGTCGCCGGGGGGAGGCGGCGGGCGACGGGCGATACAGCGGCTCACGCGAGGCGGCCGGGGCTGCCGGTCGATCCGGAGCCGTCGCTGGTGCGCACAGGGATGACGGGGCGCTGGCCCATCACGCAGGCCTGATACGCCGAACCAGCGAACACAGCGCCGCTTGAGCGCTTCACAGCCTTCAACATGAGAGCCCCCTCACACGAATGGTGTCCGCCGATCGATCATACCCGCGAAAGAGCGCATGTCGAGCGCGCGGGGGGCACGAGCGCAACGCGGTTTCCGTCGCGACTCGACGCGGTACGCCGCCTCGTCCAAACGAGGGATTGGGGGGTGTTTCGAGCCCGCGCGCATCCAAGCCGCGGGCGCCGGCGTCGCAGCCGCCACGCGGCGGCGCGATGACTTTCGAGCTGTGGGCCGCGACTAATTCCCCTAAACTCCGGCGTCGGGCGAGCATTAGCGTACCGCCAGTATCAGAAATATCCGTGGAGTCACGATGAAGGCAGTCCAGGTGATCTCGCATGGCCGTCCGGCCGAGGTGATCAGGGTCAGCGAAGTCGCGGTACCGGAGCCAGGTCCGGGTGAAGCGCGTATCGCCGTCTCCGCGGCCTCTCTTAACTTCGGCGATGGGCCGCGCGCGCTCGGTGGCGTCGCCATGGCGACGCTGAAGCCGCCTTTCACCCTCGGCATGGATGTGTGCGGAGTGGTGGAGGCCGTAGGCGCCGGCGGCGAGGCCTGGCTTGGCAAGCGCGTCGTGGGCATGACGAAGATGGCGCTTGGCGGCATGGCCGAGAAGGCCATCGCCCCGGTGACGGGCCTGTTCGATGCGCCGGCGCAGCTCGATGACGCCGCGGCCGCCGGCTTCCTGCTGCCGTATCACGTGAGCTATCTCGGGCTGCACATCCGCGCACACCTGCGGGCGGGCGAGTCGGTGCTGGTCACCGCGGCGGCGAGCGGCGTCGGCACAGCCGCCGTGCAGCTGGCGAGCGCCGCCGGTGCCAGGGTCATAGCCCTCGCCGGCGGTGCGAAAAAGGGCGCCTACTGCCTGGACCAGGGCGCCAGCGCGGCGATTGACCACCAGAAGGATGACCTCTTCGACCGGGTGATGGAATTCACCGGCGGCCGCGGCGCCGATGTGGCGTTTGATCTTGTGGGCGGGGAGCTCACGGAGACGATCTGGACCTGCATGGCGCTCGAGGGACGCTACCTGCCCGTGGGCTTCAACGATGACGCGCAGGGTGGCTTCACCCGTCGCGCCCTGCGCAAGGTCTCGATCGGTAACTTCTCCGTGCTCGGCGTCATGGTCGCCTACGGGGTGCCGGTGGGGCCGATGCGGCGCATGGGCATGAACTTCTTCCCGCCCGAGACGGGCCCTAAGGTGCACGCGGCGCTACTCGAACTGATCGCGCGGGGCGAGATCCGCCCCGCGGCCGCGCGCCGTGTGCGCATGCAGGAGGTGGCGCAGGTCCTGGAAGACCACCTCGCGCGCCGCACCAGCGGACGCACCGTGGTCGATATCTCCGCCAGCTGAGGAAGCGTCAATGCGCATCCAGCCCGAAGCGCTCATGGCGGCCGCGCGCGAGCAGACAGGTCTTGAGGACTTCGGTGGCGACAGCTTCCGCGAGGGGCTCGGGGTGTTCTGCGAGTCCGCCTCGACCGAGGCGCGGCTGAACGCGATGGGGTCGCTCGCAGCCTCGGGGATGATCCATGGCTGCCTCGTCAACCGGCTCAAGGTCACCGATTGGGTCAAGCGTCATCCGCAGGTGCTGCGCGAGAGGATCGAGGCGCCGCTGGTGGTGGCCGGCATGTTCAGGGCCGGCACCACCTTCCTCACCTACCTCATGGAAAAGGATGCGCGCCATCGGCCGTTGCTGCGCTGGGAGGCCGGTGACAGCGTGCCGCCGCCGACACCTGCGACGATCGCCACGGACCCGCGCATCGATGCCGCGCGCGCCGCCATGGCCACGCTCGACCAGATCAACCCGCGCGTGCGGCTGGTGCAGAGCGAGGAACCCGACGGACCCACCGAGTGCATCGCGGTGCTCAACCAGGAGTTCAAGAGCCTGCTCTGGGAGGCCCTGGCGAACGTGCCTTCCTACGGCGAGTGGCTGCGTTCAGCCCACCATGCTTCCGCCTATGCCTGGCACCACCGCGCGCTGCAGGTGCTGCAGAGCGGGGGAGTGCGCGGGCGCTGGTCGCTGAAGAGCCCGCACCACGCGCTGCACCTGGACGCCCTCACCGCCACCTACCCGGACGCGCGCATCGTGCTGATGCACCGCGACCCGGTCGTGTTGTGCGCCTCGGTGTGCGGCCTTATCACGACGCTGACGAAGACCTTCTCGGACGTGGACCACAAGCGCTACATCGCCGAGCACTGGACCGAGATGCTCGCCCGCGCGGTGGCCGCGGTGGATGCGTTCCGTGACGCCAACCCCGGCGCGAAGATCGTCGATGTCCATTACGCGGATCTGGTGCGCGACCCCATCGCGACGGTGCGGCGGGTCTACGCCGCGTTCGACGAGGAACTGGACGGCCAGGCGCTGCAGGCGATGAGCGCCCACGTGGAGTCCCACCCCAAGGGTCGCTTCGGCAGCCACAAGTACGATCTCGCCGAGTTCGGGCTGGATGGCGGGGCGCTCGCCGAGCGTTTCCGCGGTTACGTGGAGCGTTACGACATCCCGCGGGAGTTGGCGCGGGGCTGAGTCGTTGTCGGGGTGAGCCCGGTCGCCTGATTTCGGCGCCCCGAAAAAAAGCGCGCGGACCAAAAGGTCCGCGCGCTTTTTCCTGCTTGCGGGAAGGAGAGCGCTAGAAGCCGTACTCGAACTGCGCTCCGATCTGGGATTTCGGCGCCCACGCCGTCGCGCTGTAGTAATAGCCGGTCACCGGGACGGTCTGTCCCTGCGCATTCACGACCGGGATGTACGGGGCGGCTCCCTGGCCGATGATGTGCTGCGGGTAATCCTTGTTCAGGAGGTTCTTCCCCCAGAGCGAGAGGCGCATCGTCTTCTTGCTGTGAGTGTCGAAGTTCCAGCTCAGCTTGCCATCCAGCACCCCATAGGCGGGGATCGAGTAACGGTCGGAGGAGCCCGGCACGTTCACCCCGGTGGTCGCGGTGTCGTACTGGCGGCCCTGGTAGCGATAGTTCATGTACAGCTCAAGGCTGCCGCCCTCGTGGTGCAGCATCGTCCAGTCAACACTCCCGCTGACAATGTTGTTGGGCGAATACGGCACGCGGAACAGCGACTTGACGTCATCGCCTACCTTGTAGGGCGAGGCGGGGTTGGACGCCGGGTCGAAGATCGTGTTCGGCAGCGCGGTCACCTTGTCCATGTGCGCGGACAACAGCGTGTCGTTCAGGCCGATCGTCAGGTCCGGGAGCGGTGCGAACAGGAACTCGAACTCCGCCCCGTTCACCGTCGCCCTGCCTGCGTTGTAGGATTCCACGGTGGCGAGGTTCGACGGATCGACGTTGAACTGCAGCTGCATGTCGCTGAACTTGCTATGGAACAGGGCGACGTTGGCGCGCACGCGGTGGTCAAGCCAGTAGGATTTCAGCCCCAGCTCATAGGTCGTGACATTCTCCGGCTGGAAGGTCGCGCCAAAGGCTCCGACCGGGCCCGCCTCGCTCGATCCGCCCGCCTTGTAACCGGTTGCGACACGCAGGTAGGTGTTGATATCAGAGTTCACCGCGTAGTTGAGCGTGCCCGCGGGATTGAACTTGCTGAAGTTCAGGGAGTTGTTCCCATGGTCCGTCATGAAGATCGGGAACTGGAACGGCGGGAACGGGGCGAACGCCGCCCCATTGATGAGGATATCGCGCGAGGCGCTGCGGTCATCCTTGGTGTAACGGCCGCCGAGGGTGAGCGACAGCGGCGCGCTGATGTGCCAGGTGACCTGGGCGTAGGCGGCCTTGGATTTCGCATCCGCGGTCACGTAGCGCGAGGTGGCCTCGGTGAACACCGGGATGCCGGGAATGAATTCCCTCGGGATGCCGATGGTGCCGAACTCGGCGTGGTTCGCCCGCTCATGGAAATAGTACAGGCCGGCGACGTAGTCGAAGGAGCTGGCGAAGCTGCCCACCAACTGGAATTCCTGCGTGAACTCGTTGCTCTGCACGACATCGTCGCTGGTGAAGTTGGTGATGCCGATGGTGGGCACGCCGCCCGGGTCGGAGAAGCCACCGTTGTAGTCCTGGTTGAAGCGCGAGTCGAGGCCGCGGTAGTAGGTCAGCGAACGGAAGT
>JANYBG010000217.1 GCA_025360865.1 Pseudomonadota bacterium
ATGATCACCGGTATCGCCCGGAACACCTTGTTGTGCTTGATAAGCGAGCAGGTCTGGTAGCCGTCCAGTCGCGGCATCATGATGTCCACGAAGACGATGTCCGGCTGGTGGTCGGCGATCTTCGCGAGGGCGTCAAAGCCATCGATCGCCGTGAAGACCTCGCAGCCCTCCTTCGCGAGCAGCGTCTCCGCGGTGCGGCGGATGGTCTTACTGTCGTCGATCACGAGTACCTTGAGACCCTGGAGCTTGGTATTGCTGCCGGTCACGGTCAGACGACTCCTTCCTTTATGCCCTGGGGCGAAACATAGAGGTCAAATGACCCCAAAACCGCGCGAGAGCGTGGCTGCCGGCCGCCCTTCGCGAAACCGAAGGCGTCACGCCCTAAGCGACCCGACCTCCACACCAGCGTCCGCAGTCCCGCGGGGCCCCTTGGCCTATGAGCAAGTGCTGCGCGGTTTTAACATATCGGTATACCCCCGGCTATGCCGTGCACGTCACGTTTTTCGAAGCTCGTGGGCCGCTGTCGACCGGCGCCCTCTCCAGGGCAGACATATACGCGCCGCACTGAGCATAATCGCCCCCTCCACAGCGGCCTGCGCGGGACCGGATGACGACCCTTAAGCGACTCGGCGTGGTGATGGACCCCATCGGCGCCATCAACTACGTTAAGGACTCCACGCTGGCCATGCTCCTGGCGGCGCAGGCGCGTGGATTCGCGCTCAGCTACCTCGAACAGCGTGACCTGTCGATGCGCGACGGCGTGGCCTGCGGGCGCATACGGCCCCTGACGGTGCGGGCGGATCCTAAGGACTGGTTCACCCTGGGAGAGGCGACCCCCGGGCCCCTGAGCGCGCTCGATGTCCTGCTGATGCGCAAGGACCCGCCATTCGACACCGAGTACATCTACAGCACCTATATCCTGGAACGCGCCGAGGAGGCTGGCGTGTTGCTGGTCAACCGCCCCCAGGGCCTGCGCGACATGAACGAGAAGGTCTATACGGCCTGGTTCCCGCAGTGCTGCGCCCCCACCCTGATCACGCGCGACATGACCGAGATGGCCGCCTTCCTGCGGGAGCACAGCAAGGTCGTCGTGAAGCCCCTGGATGGCATGGGGGGCCGTTCGATCTTCGTGATCGAGAAGTCCGACCTCAACGCCCGGGTCGTCTTCGAGACCCTCACCGACTACGGCCACCGCTTCGCCATCGCGCAGCGCTACCTGCCCGAGATCGCGATCAGCGGGGACGCGCGCGTGCTGGTGGTCGATGGCGAGGCGATCCCCTACGCGCTGGCGCGCATGCCTTCGGCGGAAGACCACCGGGGGAACCTCGCCGCGGGCGCCAAGGGCGTGGGCAGACCGCTCAACGACCGCGAGCGCTGGCTCGCCGCGCAGATCGGCCCGGCGCTGGCCGCCAAGGGGATGTTGTTCGTCGGGCTGGATGTCATCGGGGGCTTCGTGACCGAGATCAACGTGACGAGTCCCACCGGGATCCGCGAGCTCGACAAGCAGTTCGGGACCCAGATAGGGGACCTGCTGATCGCCGCCGTCGAGCGTCGCCTCCACGGGCAGGCGCGCGGCGCGCCGCCGGCCAGCCGGTAAGCAGGAGGCACGCGAAAGCCCATGGCGCGGCGCGCGCTCATGCTTCGGGAGGGCCGGGCTCCGGTATGGGACCGGCTGCTCACCATGCTGTTCCTGGCGGGACTCCTGCACGGCCTCATCATCGTCGGGCTCACCTTCAACGCCGCCGCGAACGACAAGAACAGCGCGCCGGGCCTGGAGGTGCTGCTCGTGTCGGACGAGTTGCCCGAGGCGGACAAGAACCCGACCGCGACCTACCTCGCGCAGCGCACTCAGACCGGCTCTGGCAACACACGCAAAGCCGTGGCGCCGCGCAACCGCACCTCCTCGGTCCCGACGCTCAAGCACGCCGGCACCCCGGAGGGTAACTCCCTGAATGACGCGGCGGAGGCCTCCGGCAAGACCCAGGATGAGCAGGTCCTGAGCACGCTCGCGTGGAGCACGAGCGTGCGCTACCTGGCCGACGCCGGCGAGGCCGGCGTGACCCACGACCAGCCGCTGCTGCTGGACCAGCCCCCGACAGCCGAACCGGGCCCTGAGGAGCAGGGTCCCGCGCAGCTGCGCGGGCCACAGCGCGATGAACTATGGATCACCCCCGACACCCGCGCGGCGACGCTCGCGCCGTACCTCGACGGCTGGCGACGCAAGGTAGAGCGCATCGGCACCCTCAACTATCCGACCGTGGCGCGCGTCGCGGGAGCGGCGCGCAGTCCGGTTGTCGAGGTCGGCATCGCCTCCGACGGCAAGCTCGATCGTGTCCTCATCCGCCGCTCCAGCGGCAACCCGGAGCTTGACCAGGCGGCGCTCGAGATCCTCAAGCTGGCCAGCCCATTCGACCCGTTCCCGCCCGATCTCGCCGCTAAGTACCGGGTCTTGCGCTTCGCGTACGAATGGCAGTTCTCAGGCGGTCAGACCCAGCGTGGGACCGTATCCGTTCCTTGAGACTGGCGGGCGCGATGCCCATACTGAGAGCCATGGGCGGCAAGCACGACTCCCCGGTGAGCGGCGGCGACCCCCCGAGTGATGAGGCTGCGGGGGCAGGCGCGCCTTTTGCCGAAGGCACCCCCGGGGGGCTGACCAACCACCTGCTCATCGCCATGCCGAGACTCTCGGATCCCAATTTCGCCCAGACCGTGGCCCTGATCTGCGAGCACACGGACAAGGGCGCCCTCGGCATCGTGCTGAACAAGCCCCTCCCCATGACACTCTCCGACGTGCTGTCGCAGATGAAGCTCGAGCCCTGCAGCGATGACATCGGCGGACAGCCGGTGCTGCGCGGCGGACCGGTGCACACCGACCGCGGCTTCGTGCTGCACCGCCCGGGCGGTCAGTGGGACCACACCCACAAGGTTTCCGAGACCATACAGGTCACCACCTCGCGTGATGTGCTCGCCGCCATGGCGCGCGGCGAAGGGCCCTCGGATGCCTTCATCGCCCTGGGCTACGCGGGCTGGGAGTCCGGACAGCTGGAGCAGGAGATGAAGGACAACGCCTGGGCCTCGGTGGCCGTGGATGCGCGCGTGGTGTTCGAGCTGCCCTTCGAGCAGCGCTGGGCGGGGGCCTGGAGACTGCTCGGCATCGAGGTGGACCGCCTGAGCCCGGACGCGGGCCATGCGTAGCCCGCGAAGCCTCATCAGGGCATGACCGCCCTCGAGACCGTCCTCGGCTTCGACTTTGGACTCAAGCGCATTGGCATCGCCTCCGGGGATTCGCTGACGCGCTCGGCGGCGCCGCGACCGGCCGCGGTGTCCGGCCAATCAGGACCTGACTGGGAGTCGATCACGCGCGAGGTGCGCGCGCTCGGCCCGGCGCGCCTCGTGGTCGGGGCTCCGTATAATGTGGATGGCACGGAGTCCGCGCTCACCGTGGCCGCGCGCGGCTTCGCCGCCGAACTCGAGCGGCGCTTCAGGCTGCCGGTTCACCTCGTCGACGAGCGCTTCTCCTCGCGGGAGGCGACCGAGGCGCTCAAGGACCGGCGGGCGAGCGGCGAGCGCAAGCGTCGCGTGCGGCGGGCCGACATCGACAGCGCAGCCGCGGCGGTGATCCTGGGCCGCTGGTTCGCCGGCGAACGACATATGCACGAAAGCAAGACCTAAGCGATGACCGAACAGCTGCGCCCAGATGGTTCCCTGCGTCACCTGCTCACTCTCGAGGGGTTGACGAAGCCGCAGGTCGAACGACTCCTGGAGCGCGCGCAGGGCATGGTCCGTCCCCTGGGCGCGCGCCCGGCGATGAGCCAGGCGCTCGCCGGCAGCACGGTCGCCAACCTCTTCATGGAGCCCTCCACGCGCACGCGCGTCAGCTTCGAGCTCGCCGCCAAGCGCCTGGGCGCCCACGTGGTGAACCTCGAGCTGCAGCTGTCCTCGCGCGTCAAGGGCGAGAGCATGCTGGATACGGTGTACACGCTGCAGTCGCTGCACGTGGACGCCCTCGTCATCCGCGACGCCGAGGCCGGCGTGCCGCAACTGGTGGCCGCGAATGTCGCCCCGCACGTAAGCGTGCTATCCGCGGGCGAGGCGCATGTCTCGCACCCGACTCAGGGCCTGCTCGATGCGCTCACCATCCTCCAGCGTAAGCAACGCTTCGACGGCCTCGCCGTCGCGATCGTCGGGGACATCCGCCACTCGCGCGTCGCGCGCTCGGCCTGGCACGCGCTGCACATCCTGGGCGTCACGGACCTGCGCGTCGTGGCCCCTGCCGCGCTCATGCCCGAGGCTCGGGAGTTCCCCGGCGTCACGCGCTGCACGGACCTGAGCGCGGGCATCGAGGGGGCGGATGTGGTCATGGTGCTGCGCATCCAGAAGGAACGCATGGGGCAAGCGGACCTGCCGGACAACGCGCGGTACTTCACCGCCTGGGGCCTTACCCATGAGCGCCTGAAGGCGGCCCGCCCTGACGCCATCGTCATGCATCCGCAGCCCATGAACCGCGGCATCGAGATCGCCGCCGACGTCGCCGATGGTGCCCAGTCCGTCATACGTGACCAGGTGCGAAATGGGGTCGCCGTGCGCATGGCGGTGCTCGCGCAGGTGCTCGACGCCCGCGGCGAGACGCCATGAGCAAGGAGGCGCGCGGCACGATCTTTCTCGAGCAGGCGCGCGTGATCTCTCAGCTCGCCTATGACGCGGAGCAGTTCGTGCTGCGTCTGGCGGCGCCGAAGTGCGCGGCGAAGGCTCAGCCGGGAACTTTCGCGCACCTGACCTGCGATCCCACGATTCCCATGCGCCGGCCGCTGTCGATCATGCGCGCGGACCCGAAGGCCGGCTGGATCGAGATCCTGTACAAGGTGCTCGGTCCGGGTCTGCAGGCGCTCGCCGCGCGCAGGGCGGGGGATGAGTTGTCCGTGCTCGGCCCCATCGGCAAGCCCTTCGTCGCGCGCGCCGGAAGGCCCCGCGCCTTGCTGCTGGGCGGCGGCGTCGGCATCCCGCCGATGATCTTCTTGGCCGAGCGCCTGCGCGAGCAGAAAGCCTTCAAGCCCTTGGTGCTCATGGGCTCGGAGGTGCCATTCCCGTTCCGTACCCGCCCATCGTCGATCCTCCTGCCCGGAGTGCCTGAGGGCTCGATCGCCTGCATGCCGCTGCTCGAGGAATGGGGGGTACCGAGCCGCCTGGCGAGCAAGTCAGACTTCCCGGGCTGCTACCGCGGCTTCGTGACCGAGCTTGCGCACGAGTGGCTAAGCTCCCTGGGTCCGGCGGAGCTCAGCGAGGTGGAGATCTTCTGCTGCGGTCCCACGCCGATGCTGAAGGCGACCGCGGCGCTCGCCCGGCGCCACGGGGTGCCCTGCCAGGTGTCGCTGGAGGAGTTCATGGCGTGCGCCGTGGGCGGCTGCGCCGGCTGCGCGGTGGAAGTCCGCACGCCCGACGGACCCGCGATGCAGCGTGTGTGCGTCGACGGCCCGGTGTTCGACGCCTACGCGGTGTTCTGAACCGTGAGAGGGTCGGCGGTGCCTCGCCGGACAGTAGGTCAAGCGCCGGCGGCCGGCGCGCCGGAAACCCTAGCCGAAATTAATCTTCGCCTCGAGGTTGGCGCGCGAGTCGGCGTTGAGCAGCGCCTCCTCCATGGTGACACGACCCTGCTTGTACAGATCGTGCAGCGCGACGTCGAAGCTGCGGATGCCGCGCTCGCCGCTGGCGTTGATCGCCTCCTTGATCCCGACCACGTCACCCTTTTTGACGAGCGTGCCGATGTGCGGGGTGTTGATCATCACCTCGACGGCGGCGACCCGGCGATTTTCCTTACCCATCAGCAGCCGCTGCGCCATGATGGCGCGCAGGTACTGCGACAGATCCAGGAAGATCTGGTTGTGCTGCTCGCGCGGGAACATGTTGATGATGCGATCGAGAGACTCGGCGCAGTTATTGGCGTGCATCGTGGCCAGCACCAGGTGGCCGGTACCCGCCAGGTTGATGGCCGCCTCCATGCCATCCTTGTCACGGATCTCGCCGATCAGGATCACGTCAGGCGCCGCGCGCACGACGCCGCGAAGCGCGCGGGCATAGCTCTTGGTGTCCAGGCCCACCTCGCGCTGATTGACCATGGAGCGCTTGTTGGTGTGCAGGAACTCGATCGGATCCTCGATGGTCACGATGTGGTCGGACGAGTTCTCGTTGCGGTAGTTGATCATCGCGGCGAGCGTCGTCGACTTGCCCGAGCCGGTGGCGCCCACCATGAGGACCAGGCCACGCTTGAGCATCACGAGCTCGGTGACGATTTCCGGCAGCCCGAGCACGTCGAGGCGCGGCATGTCGGCGGTGATGTAGCGCATCACCATCGCCGGGTAGCCGCGCTGCATGAATACGTTGACGCGGAAGCGCCCGAGGCCGGGCTCCGAGACCGCGAAGTCCAGCTCCCACTCGCGCTGGAAGACCTCGCGCTGCTCGGCC
>JANYBG010000241.1 GCA_025360865.1 Pseudomonadota bacterium
GCCGCACGACCAGCGAATCGTGTATGCCGAGGTCGGTTCTGCCACAGCCTTTGCGAATGTGTTTCGTATCGCCGCGAGATCACCGAGGCCGACGTATATCTCGAGCTGTATAACCGATGGGAGGTACTCACCACGATTGCCCCGGTCCTCCAAGTCGCGCAACAGCCGCCGCGCATCCGCGGCCCGTCCGGCGCGGGCGTAACCGAAACCCAAGTGACCAAGAAAGTGCGGGGCGGGCGAAAGGCTTGCGGCTCGCTCAAGTGGCTCAATCGCTTCGTGGTAGTGCTCAAGACCACAGAGTGCCAATCCTCGGGCCATGAGACTGAGCGCATGGTCGGGTTGCAGCGCGAGCGCTTCCTGCGCCACTTGGCGTGCCGTCTCGAAGCGTCCCAGCCACCCGAGGATCAGCGAGGCTAGGGCGTGAATCAGCGCCGACAAGGGGTCCAGTTGACATGCCAACATTGCTTGCGCGGCCGCTTCGTCCGCGCGTGCGGCCGTCGTCAGGAACATGCCGTAATATACCCGGGCGAGGGAGGAGCTCGGGTTGATAGCGATGGCCTTCTCAAAGTAAGGCCCAGCCTCGCGCCAGGCCCGCTCATATGCGAGAACATAATAGCCGCGCGAGTTGTTCACTTCCCACATCGAAGGCGCTAATGCCATCGCGTGAATCACGGCAGCCTTTGCCTGCGCCTGGCATTCCTGGATCGGCACGATTCCAAAGACGCCGAGAAGCCCGTAGCAGTCCGCGAGGCCTGTATAGGCCAGCGCGTACTGGGGATCCAGTTTGATGGCCTGCTCGAAGCACTGGATTCCGGAGCGGAGTCCCGCCGGGGTTCGCTGGTACCAGTAATGACGCCCCTTGAGATACAGGTCGTACGCCTCGAGGTTGGAGGTCGACCTGTCGAGTCCGGCAATGAACGTGACTTCCAGGCGGGCGGTAATCGCGCGGGCGATGTCGTCCTGTACCTCGAATATATCTGCCATCTGCCGGTCGTAACGTTCTGACCACAGGTGCGTACCGTTCCTAACGTCGACGAGCTGCACGGTGACTCGAATGCGGTTCCCGGAACGACGGACAGTGCCATCGAGCACGTTCGCCACACGAAGCCTGGTCGCAATCTCGCTCAGATCCGCGGCCCTGCCCTTGAAGAAAAACGATGACATGCGCGGGCTGACGCGCAGATCCGCAATGTGACTCAGCGAATTCAGAATCTCCTCGACAAGACCGTCACTGAAATACTCGTTGCCCTTGTCGTCGCTTAGATTTGTGAACGGCAGCACGGCGATAGACTTGTCGGTGGCCGCCGTGTGGGCAGCCAGGACGGCTCGCATCCTCACAGCAGAAGGCCCGGCCGCCAGCGATGCTCGCGAGGCTGCTGCGGGGCTCGCCGGCGAGAGCAGGCATGTCACTCTCTCGACGAACGCAGTTGGTGTAATCACCCCCGCAATGCGCGTCCACTGAACAGCTGAAAACGAATCAGGGACGTCGACATCCGCATCGCTTGTGTCGTCGACGCACACCGGAACGAGAAAAGCGCGACTCTTGCCCATGAGGTGAGTGCGCTGGTCCGCGAGACGCCACTCCAGCCGGCGGTAGCCCTCAAGGCGCGCTTGTGTGTTTGCCGAGATGATCGGGATGAACAGCGCACACTCGTGGATCTGCTTGCGGATCTGGCGGTCCCAGGCATCCCCTCCACGCAGCTCGCTCTGGTCGAACCAGACCTCGATGCCCGCCGCCTGGAGCGTGGCGCAAATGCGCTTCGCCGCCTCGGCATCCTGCGAGGCATAGCTTATAAACACGGCCTTAGTCGACTCGGTCATAGAGGGCGAAGCTCTCCCGGCCGTGCCTCGGGGACCTTCTAGGGGGTGCCGCCGGCCTCGCCCGCGAACGTCAGCTTAACCGAATTCGAGTGTCCGCTCTCGGGTAGGCCGTACGGCGGCTCGCGGCACCCTTGCAGACCTCGCTGCGGCGTCAACGCCGTGCGCAGGGCTTGTCACCGGTCAATGCCAAACGCGTCTATCAGCTGGCAAAGGCGACAAGTTGCGCCGTACCGGCAGTCCGCCGGTACGAGTACACGAGGCACGGTCGCAGTCGAGAACAGCGACCAGCGCTACTGCTCGGATGGGCTGGAAATTACGTGCGTTAACGGGGAGAAGGTCCGCGTGACCTTCAGCCTCGACTGCTGCGATCGGCAGGCTATTGCCTTCGCAGCCACGACCGCGGGCCATCAGCGGAGAGCTCGTGCGTGACGTAATGAATGTCTATTACGTGGACAGCATGCAACGCCCGCTGACTTCGTCGAATCGACTAGCGCACTTACCTGTCGCGACGGGGACTGATATTGCAGTCGGGGGATATACAGGGGCTAGTTCTCCCTGGACACCAGCAAGCAATAATCAACGGCATCCTGACCGCGATCTTCATGAAAGTGAATGATTAGCGCACAGCAAAAGTTAGGAAGTCCGGGGAAATGACTGTTAGGAACGTTATTCTGGTTGCTTGTGCCGTCTTGCAGATGGGCCTGGGTGACGTAGCATTTGCAGACATCGCAATCTCGAACCTAGATTCTCCCCAGCGCAATCCCGGGTCCTTTTGGATAACGTTCAAGAGCTGCGATGACCTAGGCGAGCTGTCATACGCGCAGCTGAGATCGCTTCCGGTGCTGCCCAACGTGTTGCCAAACAATGAAGCCACGCTTTTTAAGCTTGCCACGGCCATGGCGGCTCAAGGCGGAGGAGCCGTCGTGTCGTATACCTATTTGCCGGCAGCCTCAGCCAGTGGCGCAAAATGCGAGCCGCACGTTGCACCGGCGAGCCGGTTGGACCGTCGGTTGCGGAAGGGAACGACGTTGCTAGGGGGGTGCGACACATGCGCGACATGCGCAGTGTCGTGGGGTAGTATTCAGCGCTTAAATCCGCTGCACGGTTAATGACGACATTGAGGCCCGACCCTGACCGGTCGGGCCTCGTCGTTTGTGGGGATGGGTAAATTGCGGTCACGCCGCCTCGTTGGCGCGGCGTTTTTCATTCCACGCGCGAGCACCTTGCAGCGCTTTTGTGGGCGCCATGGCTGGTTGGCCAAGGTGCAACCGGGTCAAGTAGGCATCAACCCAGGCATCTAGTGCGGCAACCGGATACAGGCAGTCACCGTTTGGCGCACGCTCCCATGGCGGACCTTTCTCGCCCGGGTCATCTGGGCCGACAGGGCGATATTTTCGAAGGGCGCTAGAGGACGTCTTCTTGCCGCGGGCTGTGGCATGAACAGACTGAAGGCTCGACGCGCGGATGCGCGCCGGTTAATTCCAGTCAGGTTCAAATCCTGTCACCCCGACCATCAAATAAAATCAATGACTTAAGCGCCCACCCGGCGGGTGGATTGTCCCGGCCCCTGAGTTGCGGTGGCTCCGTAGTCCATGGGAGGTTCAAACGGGGCACCCAAGGACCCCAATCGGACTGTCATCCACCCGCTGACCGACCTTGACCCGATCACGCGATACAGTTGCCCGATGTGTGGCCGATACATCATCCGTCAGCAGGCCAAGTCCCTTGCCCAGTGGGAAAAGTACGGGCCGCCGGCATTTCTCGACTCGTATAACGTGGCTCCGACCAACCCGGTACCTATCATCCGCGCGCATAACGGGCGGATAGAGAACCTCACGGTTCGCTGGGGCCTGATTCCGTCCTTCGCTCACGGCGAGCCGCCGAAGTTCTCGACGATCAATGCGCGAATCGAGACCCTGACCAGCGCGCCGACGTACCGTGGCGCATGGGAGCGAGGGCAAAGGTGCCTGCAGCTTGCCAGCGGTTTCTATGAGTGGCATCTCGACGAAACGGGTCGCAAGGCGCCGTACCTAATCACGCTGGCGGATCAGTCCCTGTTTTCGTTCGCAGCTCTTTGGGATCGAAGCATCCAGGATGACGGCTCCGCCATCGAGAGCTGCGTACATGTCACACTGCCCGCCAATGCACTGCTGGCGGATATCCATAACGCTGGGGCTCACCCTGGCAGGATGCCGGCGATTCTCCGGGAGCAAGATCGCGACACATGGCTGCGCGGAAGCGTAGCGGAGGCGCGGTCCGTCTTGCTCCCGTACCCCGCCGATTCGATGCTGGCTTACGAAGTCAGCATCAAAGTGAATTCGGTCAAGAATAATTCGCCAGACCTAATCCAGCCGGTAGGCGAGGTCCAGGGGCAGCGGGGATTCGCGTTCTAGCGCCTCGCGCGTCGGCAGCGGTAAAGCCGACAGCGAGCAGTCCTATCGCCACCACAGCGACGACGCCCGGGTGTGGCACCCCACTGGCCGCACGCCAATGAGGGCCGCCGAGCCTACCGACCGCGGTGCACCAATCTCGTATAGCCAACGCGCTCGTGGCTGCGGATACACTGGTACGGCGTCGCAGTTGTCAGCTTCGGAAGGAGGCCCATCGTGTCTGACTTACGAAAGATCAGAGAGTCAAAGCTGGAAGAACGTGAGCCGAAGACACTCGCACGACGGCAGATTCTCGCGCTGGAGGATATGGCCGACGCGATCGAGGGGATCAGGCAAGACCTCGCTGGCCTTGTCCAAATGCTGCCGACTCTCATGCAGACGCCGAAATAGCCGTCTGCCGGAGCACTCGGGATCCTTGGTGCGCCGCGCGAAGTGCATCTGAACCTGGCCGGGATTCGAGAAGAACCGTTCGAGGCTCCAGTGTTCTCCGTCCACCAGGGCTTGGCAGGTCAGCTCAGTGGCAAGCGCCCCGTCGCCCAGGTCGGTGAGCACGCGCACGGCGTACGCCCAGAGACCCCAGCAGCGTCAATACGCTCCAGTAGTCGAACCAACCCCCACCTCCGCCCCCGGAACCCGGCGCGTTGACCGTGACACTGGCCATCGCCTGCGCCATCTTGCCCCCGGATCCGCAGGTGAGATCGAACGTGTAGGTGCCGGCCGAACTTTCAACGACCGCGGCGCTACCGGAGGTGGGCCGATTGCCGGACCAGCCGTCCCCGGATGCGCCTCCGGAGGCGCTGCACGAGCTCGAGAAGGTCGAACTCCAGGCCACGGTGAACGCCTCACCCGTGCTGACCGTCGACGGCGCCGCGGAGACGGTCACGGTGGGCGTGCCCACGGTGACCCCAACCTGCGCGGCACCACTCTGGCCTCCGGCCGAACACGTGAGGCCGTACATGTACTGTCCCGAGGCTGACTCGGTCACCGCACGCGACCCACTCGCCGCGAGACTGCCGCTCCAGCCGTCAGTGGCCGAACCGCCGGTCGCGCTGCACGTCGTTCCGGGGGCGGACCAGGAAAGAGTCACGGGCATGCCCACCAAGGTCACCGTGGCGCTCGTGGCGAGCCCGACGTGAATCGTTCCGTTTCCAGTGAGCTTCACCGCGTGACTGGTGGGGACCGAGGCCACCGTGAGTTGGGCGCTGCGGCTTCCCAAGGTGGTGGGGGAGAACCGGACCTGGACCGCGCAGGCGCTCCCCGGGGCAAGCGACGCTGCGCAACTGTTGGTTTGGGAAAACTGGTTGGCGTCCGCGCCACCCAGAGTGATGCCATTCACGGCCACGGCGATGGCGCCGGTATTCGTCACCGTGACTGACAGCGGCGCGCTCGCCACACCCATGCTCTGGTCACCGAAGCTCAGCGAGTCCGGGGATACCGTGAGCGTGGGCGTCGCGCCGGTGCCGCTGAGCGCCACGGACTGCGCGGCGGCCCCGCCGCCGGAATTGATATTGACGGACGCGGTGGCGGTCCCATCCGCGGAAGGCCTGAACACCACGCTGATCGCGCACCCGCCGCCGACCGCGATCGAGCCGCCGCAGGTGTTGGTCTGGGAGAACTGGGCGGCGTTCGCGCCGGCCAGCGAGATGCCCGTGAGTGGCACGGGCAGGCTGCCGGTGTTCGTCACGGTGAGCGCGACCGGTGCGCTCGCGGCGGTCGTGCTCTGCGTGCCGAACGCGACAGCGCCCGGGGAGACCGTGTAGGTCGGAGCCACCCCGGTGCCAGTGAGCGCCACGGATTGCGCCGCGACGCCACCTGCTGCGTTGACAAGCAGGGTCGCCGCGGCCGCCCCCGCGGTGGTCGGCGCGAACACCACGGTGATCGCGCAGGCGGCGCCGACCGCGACCGGAGCGGCCGTGCACGAATTGCTCTGAGCAAACACGGCCTGGTTCGCGCCCTGGATCAGCACGCTCGTGATGGGCAGGGCGATCGTGCCGGTGTTGGTCACCATGATGGCCAGCGGCGCACTCGCCGCGGTCGTGCTCTGGATGCCAAAAGGCAGAGACGCCGGCGAAACGATGAAGGCCGGCGCCACGCCCTTGCCGGCCAGGGATACCGGCTGTGCCGGCGCGCCGCCTGCGACATTGATGTTGAGAGTCGCGGTGGTAGCCCCGGCGGCGGTCGGCTTGAACACGACGTTGATCGTGCAGGAGCCATTCACCGCCACTGTGGCGCCGCAGTTATTTGTCTGGGAATAAAGCCCCCCGGAGGCGCCGGAGAGCGTCACGCTCGTGAGCGGCAGGGCGACGCTGCCGGTATTGGCCACCGTCACCGGCTGTGGCGCGCTTGCAGCCGTCGTGCCCTGCGACCCGAAATCCAGGGACGTGGGCGCGACCGTGTATGACGGGACCGCCGCCGAACCGCTGACGGGGACCGTCTGCGCGGGGGCGCCGGCGCCGGTCGTGACAGTGAGTGTCGCCGCGCTCGATCCAGCGGCGCTGGGGGTGTAGACGATGCTGATCGTACACGAGGCGCTCACCGCGACCGAGGCGCCACAGGTATTGGTCTGGGAGAAGCTCGTCGCACCGGTCAGCGCGATGCTGGTGATCGGCAGCGCGATGGTGCCCGTGTTTCTCACCGTGACCACCGTCGGCGCGCTCGCGATGTTCGTGGCTTGCAGGGCGAAGGTCACCGGATTCGGCTGCACCGTGAAGCTCGACAGCAACCCGTACACCGCCAACTGGTTCGACCAGGTCGCGACATAGACCCGGCCATTCACCACCACGGGCGGCACGAATTTCGCGAACAGCCCGTAATCGTCTGCGGCGTTCATGCCCGAGTTCCACAGGTCCGGGACGGACAGTTTTGTCGCGTTCAGGGCGCGCAGCTGGCCCGCCGTCGGTGGGTTGTTTTCGGAATCGCCCGCTGTCGTGACCGTGGCCCACAGGATTCCGGTCGCTGCGTTGTCGGCGTTGGCCGAGAGCGCGAGGATCCCGCCGGGGAAAATCTGCTTCCCGCCCCCCTGCTGGGTCGCCGGGTAGACGTTCAACTTCTGTCCGCTGAAGGAGAAGGCCTTGGCCCAGTCCCCCTCGCCCCAGTTGTAAAGCAACGGGCTGCTGCCTTTGCTGTCTTGCCAGACGGGTCCCTGCCAGTACACCGGGCCGCCGCGGAACTCAGAGGCGGAGATGAACGCCTTCTGGATGGCCCCGGTGTCGTTCGGGGTGATCGTGCCCAGATTGGTGGAGTCGAGAAGGTAGATGTTGCCGGTCTTGCCACCACCGGCCAGCACCGGAGGCGTGCCTGGAATCAGCAGCGGACCGGAGCTGCTCAGGTCGGCATCATTCTCGTCCATGGTGGCCCAGTCGCTGGGGGTGAACCAGTCCAGGATCGCAAGGCCATTCGACGGATCGAGCTTAAGCACGCTCTCGCTGAAGTCGCTGACTCCGTTGGAGCCGGTGCAGCTGGTAGCAACGGTGGTGGGGCAGTAGCCGTTGCCGGTGAACAGGTACACGTAACCGGAAGCATCGACCACGGGCGGCCGCCCGGACTGCCAGACACCGCCGCCTTGTTCGCCGGTGGTCACGGTCGCGAAGATGCCGCTCTGGACAAGGCTCTGCTCGTTGTACGCCATCACCCAGCCGGTGTACGAATTCGCGGACTCAAACTCGATGGCGCTGAAGCCGATCACCACCTGGCCACCGGACAGCACGAGTGACATCCGCTGCACCTGCTGGCGCGGGTTGAAGGTCAGGCCGGCGAAAGTGCCCGAGAGCACCACGCCGGTACCCTGCTCGGTCCCGCTCGCGATGTCGATCGCGTGCAGGCGATAGGCCATCGTCTGGGGCGCGGTCATCGTGGCGGGCACGAACGTGCACGCGACCACGTACATGGTA
Source organism: Pseudomonadota bacterium (assembly GCA_025360865.1). GTDB lineage: Bacteria > Pseudomonadota > Gammaproteobacteria > Steroidobacterales > Steroidobacteraceae > 13-2-20CM-66-19. Next base: position 8,102 of record JANYBG010000241.1, read on the forward strand.
TTGGTGAGCGGATCGATCACCGGGGTACTGAGAATCCCGAGATTGCCCACGATGTTTTTGTTATTCGAGTACGTGAACTGCTTGATGTCCACCGCCGTGGCGCCCACCAGGGTCGCGAGGTTGACATGCCAGAGCGCCGCGCCGGCCGCATCGGCATCGAAGGCGTAGACCGAGTCGCTCATGGTGGCGACATATACGACGTTGTGGGTGCCCTTGCCCGGGACGACCACGCCGGGTACGTACAGTGGCTGGGCGAACACCGCGTCATCCACGGGCAGCTTGAACAACAGCCCGAAGGTGCCCGGGCCGACGTTCGCGGGGGTGAGCGTGGTCTCGGCGAGGTTGGCGCCGGAGACGCTGGCGTCGTAGCCGCGCTGCAGGACCGCGGGCGTGGCATGGGCGTAGGACAGGAGCCCCATCGCCAGCGCCGCGGCGCGCGCCATGGCCATCAGACCGGTCCACGCGCCGCCGGCCATGTCTTTTCCTGGGATCACTGTGGGCCGCCGGTCGTTCCTGTCCGCGAAGTGCGCATGGTCGCCCAAAAGCCCCGCGCAGGGCAGTGACACATTAGGCATTTTCACAGCTTTTCATGCGCTTGCGCGCCGCGCGGAGCCCCGCGGGTGCCTCCCCGGCATTCCCCCGCCGAGGCGGCACGTTTGCTGTCAATATCCGCGACCCCGCCGCCAGCCCTTCCGGAGTGTCCCGTGAGCAGTTCCATGTACCAGGCTTCGATTCCAGTGTTCATCCGAGTCTTGAATAATCTTAGCGCGATCCTGGAGAAAGCCGCGGCACATGCGCACGAGCGCAAGATCGAACCCACCGCCCTCCTGACCGCGCGCCTGTACCCGGATATGTTCCCGCTGACCCGGCAGGTGCGGCTTGCCACAGACAGCGTCACCGGAGGTGCGGCGCGGCTGGCGGGTGTCGAAGTGCCGGTGTTCGCGAACGAGGAAACCTCGTTTCCCCAGTTGCTCGAGCGCATAGGCAAGGCGGTCGCATATCTGCAGACACTGAAGCCCGCGCAGATCGACGGCACCGAGGACAAGACCGTGTCATGGCAGACCCGCAGCAGCACCAAGAGCATGCGCGGTTCGGCCTTCCTGGCGAATCACGTGCTTCCCAATCTGTATTTCCACGTGACCACGGGCTACAACATCCTGCGGCACAACGGGGTGGCGCTGGGCAAGATGGACTATCTCGGGCGCGCCTGAGGCCGCGGTGCCGGCACTGCCTCGTCAGCGCGGGCGCCCGCACCTGGATCCTTGCCCCGCCAGCAAAATGAAATACCCTGTGCGCCTCCAATGCGTGCCGAACCAAGAATCGTTCGCCTGAACCACAGGATCGCATGGGTCGCGTAAGCGCCTCACAAACTCGCGACGTCGGCCGCGGACGGGACCCATTCACGCGACTCGGCCGCGCCGTGGTTCGGCACCCCTGGGGGGTGCTGGCCACGTGGCTTGTGGCCATCGCGCTTGGCGCGTGGGGAGCACATCGGCTCGGGCAGGTCACCCTGGGCGTTGAAGGTGGGGTTCCCGGCAGTCCCTCGCGCCGCGCCGGTGACGCGCTGCGGACTGACTTCGACAACCCCTTCATCGATCCTGTTGTCGTCGCCGTCAGCGCCCCCGGACTGCAGGTCGACGCGCGACCCTACCTTGACTGGATACGGCGGACGCAGCGAGCGCTGGGGCTGCTCCCCGGTGTGCGCAGGGTCGCAAGCTACGCGGACGAGCACGAGGCGCGACTGCGCTCAACCGACGGCCACGTGACCATGCTCCTCGTCGGGCTTGCGACCACTGACATCACCGGGCGGCAGCAAGCCGTGCGCGCCGTGCGCACTGAGCTCGCGCCCCTGACGCTCGCGCTCGCCGGAATCGACCCGCAGGCGCGCGCCGCCGTCACCGGCGGTACCGCGGCTGACCTCGACGTCAATTCCTGGAGCGCCGAAGGCGGCGACCGGGCGGAGAAACACGCACTGCCGCTTACGCTCGCGATCCTGCTGGTCGCCTTCGGCACGCTGGTCGCGGCCAGCCTTCCGTTCCTCACGGGGCTTACGACCACCACGGTCTCCCTGGGGCTTGCCTTCGGGCTCGCCCGCCTGATGCCGGTGTCGAACCTGCTTGGCAACGTCGTCACGATGATCGGGCTGGCCATCGGCATCGACTATTCGCTGCTCATCGTCACTCATTACCGCGAACACGCGCATGGCGCGAACCCGGCGGAGCGCGTCGTTAGCACGGTCGCACTCGCGGGGCGCACCATCTGCTGGTCCGGACTGACGGTGATCATTGGACTTCTGGGGCTGCTCTTCAGTCCCTTGCTGGAGACCCGCAGCGTCGGCATCGGCGGCGCGCTGGTAGTGTGCGTCTCAGTGCTGGCCGCCCTGACGCTCCTGCCGGCGGTGCTGCTCCTGCTCGGCCCGCGCATCGACTGGCTGCCGGTGCTGCGGCGCCGGCCGGGACGGCCGGGGCTGGTGGCCTTCTGGCGCGGTCTTGGCGGCTGGATCGTCCGTCGCCCGTGGGTGACCCTGCTCCTCGCCGGCGGTTGTGCGCTTGCGATCGCAGCGCCCGCGCTGCGCGTGAACACCGGGTTCTCCAACGACCGCTGGTTTCTGCCGAAGGCGATGGAATCGCGGCAGGGGCTGGAAATCCTGGCGGCGCTGCGCAGCGAGAACGCGGCGCTCGCCCTGCATGTGATCGTGCGCGCGAACGACAAGCGCGCGGCGCTGGCCCCCGCGCACGTCGCCGCGCTCCACACCTATGCGCGGCGGCTGGAAACGGACCGCCGCATCGCGGCGGTCGCCTCACCGCTTAGCCTGCGCAAGGGTCTAACGCTTGAGGACTACGTGGCGCTTTACGCCGATCCCGCGCGCACCCGGCGCGACTACCCAACGATCAGCGAGCTCTACGTGAGCCGCGACGCGCAGGCCGCGCTGTTCGAGGTCACGCCCGCGGACCACATCGACGTGAAGGAAATCGGTGCCTTGGCCCGCGAACTCGCCGGGCAGCCGCCGGCGGGGCCGTTTGTCGTGATGGTGGGCGGGGCGCCCGCGGAGCACAATGACTTCAACGACTACATGCACAGGAGCCTGCCGCGCATCTTCGGCTTCGTGGTCGGCGTGACGCTACTGCTGCTGTTCCTGGCTTTCCGCTCGTTCCTGCTGCCACTGAAGGCGGTGCTCATGAACCTGCTTGCCGTGGGCGCCGGCATCGGGGCCGTGGTCGCCGTGTTCCAGTTCGGCTGGCTGAACGCGCTGGTTGGGCTGGAGCACCCGGTCTCCGCCATCCCGCTCGAGATCCCGCTCATGGTGTTCTGCCTGAGCTTCGGACTGTCGATGGACTATGAGCTCTTCCTGCTTTTCAGCATCCAGCGGGAATACCAGCGCGATTTCGACAACAACCGCGCGACGGTGGAGGGCCTCGCCTCGGTCGCCCCCGTCATCACCGGGGCCGGCCTCATCATGGTGGTGGTATTCGGCGCCTTCGTCGGCGCGCAGCTGCCCGTTCTGAAGATGACAGGGCTTGGCCTGTGCGTGGCGGTGCTCGTGGATGCGACGCTCATCCGGGCGCTGATCGTCCCGGCCGTGATGGCGATCGCCGGGCGCTGGAACTGGTACCCCGCCCATCGACATCCCGCGGCGCGCCACGCCGACAGCGCCAAATAAGGCCTTTACCGCCCGCTGGCGCCGGCGAGCAGCCCCTGCGCGCGCAGCCACAGCACGGCATCCTCGAACGCCTCGGCCGCCGGCCGCCAGTGGTAGCCGAGTTCGTTCACCGCCTTGTCGCTCGAGAAGAACATGCGCTTGCGCGACAGACGCACGGCCTCCAGGGTGATGCGCGTGGTGCCGCCGGTCAGGTGCGCCCAGCTCTCGGCGACCAGCGCCACCGGCACGAGCGCGCGGGCGGGCAGCCGGATCCACGGCGGCCGGCGCCCGACGAGGAGCGCGATCTCGGCGAGGATCGCGCGCAGGCTCATGTCCTCACCGCCCAGGATGTAGGTCTCCCCGATGCGCCCGCGTTCGAGTGCGAGCAGGTGCCCCGCCGCGACATCGTCGACGTGCACGATGTTCAGACCGGTGTCGACGTACGCGGGCATGCGTCCGCAGGCCGCATCGCGCACCAGCTGCCCGGTAGGCGTCGGCTTCAAGTCCCCGGGCCCGACCGGGGTGGAGGGATTCACGATGACCGCCGGCGTCCCGGCGCGCGCCGCCTCGCGCACGAGCTGCTCGGCGAGAAACTTTGACCGCTTGTAATGCCCGACCATGTCAGCGAGCGTCACTGGAGTGCGCTCGTCGCCGGGGCTGCCGTCGGCCGGAATGCCCATGGTCGCGACGCTGCTGGTGTAAACCACGCGCCGGACACCCGCCGTGCGCGCGGCTTTGAGCACGTTGCGCGTGCCCTCGACATTGGTTTGATAGAGCTCCCGCGGATCGCGGGCACCCAGGCGATAGTCCGCGGCCACGTGTAGCACAGCCTCGCAGTCGCGGGCGGCCCGCGCGAGCGAGCCCGCATCGTTGAGATCGCCGTCGACCATCTCAAGCGCCAGTCCACTCAGGTTCCTCTTGTCGGAGCCCGGGCGAGCGAGCGCGCGCACCTCCCAGCCTTGGCGCAGCAGCGCGCGGGCCACCGCGGCGCCGACGAAGCCGGTACCACCGGTCAGCAGAGCCCTCACTGGAAACCCGCGGCCGGGGTTTCCAGCGGGGCGGTGAGCGCGCGCGGCCACAGCTGGCCATGGCGCGCCGCCGCGGCGAGCGTGCGGTTGGCCGCGGAATAGGCGCGCGCCAGCCCCACGAGTGGCCCGAGCTGCGCGGGCTCGCGCAGCAGGTGCGCGAGTACCCGCCACACGGAGACCTGGCCGTCCGCGCGCATCGCGTCGCCCACGGCGCCAGGCAGATCCGCGCGCGCATCGTCGACGATCACGCGGATGGCGATGAACGGCAGCCCGTGACGACGGGAAACCCCGGCGACGGCCGCGCTTTCCATGTCCACGGCCGAGCCGACGCCTGAGCGCCAGAGCGCCGCCTTCGCGACAGCCGTGACCACCGCGGTGGGCGAGGAAAGCAGGCGCCCGGCGGACAGCGGGCTCAGTGCGTTCAGTGAGTGCGCGACTTGCGCGCGCCAGCGCGCATCGCTCGGCAGCACGGAGCCGTCAAGAACGGCGACCTCGCTCGGCAGGAAGAGGGATCCGGCGCGCAACCGCGGGTCAAGTCCCCCCGCCATCCCAAAGCTGGCGAGAGCCCCCGCACCAGCCGCCACGAGACGCTCAGCCCCGGAGGCCGCGGCCGGAAGACCCATGCCGGTCACCGCCAACAGCATGCCGTCAGTCAGTGACTCGAGTCCCGCGGGTCCGGAGAGCGTGCGACCGAGGTGTCGCGCTTCGCTGCGCAGCGCGCAGACCACGCCGACAACCGGACCTGTCAATGAGTCTCCCCGGCGAGCATGAGATTGCGATACGCCGCAAGAGCCCACAGCGGGAAATAGCCGCTGTAGCCGTGGTACTTGAGGTAGAACACGCGCGGGAAGCCGGGCGCCGTGAAGCTCGCGTCAGTCCATAACCCGCGGGCGTTCTGCGTGTCGCGCAAATAATCGATGCCACGGCTCACCGCGGCGCGGCGCACCTGGCCCGCCGCCATGAGGCCAAGCAGCGCCCATGCCGTTTGGTACGAAGTACTGGCGGCCGGTTTGCGCTGGGCCGGGGCCTGGGTGTAGCTGTCGTTGCTCTCGCCCCACCCGCCATCCCCGTTCTGCGAGCGCGTCAGCCAACTCACGGCACGGACCACCGCCTCGTCATCGCAACGCACACGCGCCTGCGCGAGGGCCATGAGTACCGACCAGGTGCCATAAATGTAGTTGCAACCCCAGCGACCGAACCAGGAGCCGTCGGGCTCCTGCTCGCGCCGCAGGTAAGCCAGGGCCCGTGCCAGGGCGGCGGCGTCCTGGGGCCGCTCACAGGCCGCGAGCGCTGTGACAACGCGCGCGGTCACGTCGCTTGTGGGCGGGTCGAGGAGCGCGCCGTGATCGGCGAAGGGAATCTGGTTGAGGCGGTAGTGGGTATTGTCGACGTCGAAAGCGGCGAAGCCGCCGTTGCGGCTTTGCATGCCGACGAGCCAGTTGAGCGCGCGCTCGATCGAGTGACCGTAGGCGGAGCGATCGCCGGCGCGCTGCATTCCCCAGACGATGACGGCCGTGTCATCCAGGTCCGGGTAGAAATCGTTCTTGTACTGGAACGCCCAGCCGCCCCCGGGCAGGGCCGGCCGCTGGCGCCGCCAGTCACCGGGCTGGTTCAGCAGCTGCTCCCCTTTGAGCCAGCGCAACGCCCGTTCCGCCATGGCGGCCGACTCAGGGCCACCCTCTTCCTGCATGGCGAGCACCGCGAGCCCCGAATCCCACACCGGCGACACGCACGGCTGGCAATAGGCGCTGCCTTCCTCGACCACCAGCAGCTTCGCGAGCGCCTGCCGCGCGGTCGCGCGGCGCGTATCGTCCTCCGGATAGCCCAGGGACACATAGGCCTCCAGCGCGTTCACCATGGCCGGAAAGATGGCTCCCAGCCCGTGCTCGCCGTTCAGCCGCTCGCTCGTCCAGGCCTCCGCGCGTGCGATGGCGCGCCGCCGCACCCAAGCGGGAATCAGCGGATCCACGCGGCGGGCGCAGCGATCCAGCAGCAGGAAAACGCGCGCCAGCCTGCCGGCGCGCCCCGCAGCGACTGGGAAATAGTCCTGCTGCTGATCGGGTGGCATGACGAAGAGTTCCGCCACGCCGATGCCGCCTGGGTTGCGCGCGCGCGGGCGGAGCGTGCACAGGATGAGCAGCGGAACCATGACCGTGCGCGACCAGTACGACACCTTGTCTAGGTGAAACGGGAACCAGCGTGGCAGCAGCATGATCTCAACGGGGATGTAGGGCGTGGCGCGCCACGGCACCTGCTCGAACAGCGCCAGCGTGATGCGCGTGAATACGTTCGCGCGCGCCGCCCCACCACGCGCCAGGATCGCGGCACGTGCCCGCGCCATGTGCGGCGCATCCACGTCATCGCCCGCAAGCTTCAGCGCGTAGTAAGCCTTCACGGTGCAGCTGATATCCAGGTCTCCGCCCTGGTACAGCGGCCAGCCGCCGTGCGCGGCTTGGCGCGCGCGCAGGTAGGTCGCGATCTTGTCCTCCAGCCGCGGGGCCGACTCGCCCAGGAAGCGCAGCATCAAAATGTATTCCGCCGGAATGGTGCAGTCGGCCTCGAGTTGGAAGACCCAGAAGCCCTGCGGGCTCTGCAGTCCCGCCAGCGCGCTGCGCGCGGCCGCGATGGCGCGATCCAGCGCCGAACTCTGCACCAGCCGGGTGGCGGCCCTGGCCTGCACGGACGGCGGGCTGTCGGTGTTTGGAGCGGGCAGTGGGGAGGAGGTGCGGTTCAACGACCCGCCCTCCCTTCACGGCGTGGATCATGCTGCTGCGCGGGCGCGAATCCCTGGGGAAACTCCGCGGCGACCGGTAGCTGGCTCGGCACGTTAGCCGGACCGAGCCGCGCCAGCGGCAGGCCCGTTGCGGCCATGGCGAATAATCGGCGCAGCAGCCAGTCGTTGCGGACGCTGACATTGCTGAGCATCGTGGTAAGACCCACCGCGGCGTGCGAGATCTTGACCTGCGTGCCGCTGGTGAAGCCTGGGGTGCGCTCGATGCGGCGCAACGTCAAGAGCGCAAGTCCGATGGCCCAAAGACAGAAGCGGCGGATGCCACCCTCGGACCGCGGAATCAGCAGCGTGTAGGAAAGCGCATCGCGCAGGCGCGCGTGGGCGACCGCGACCAGCTCGCTCATGCCCGCGGCGAACCCCGCTGGCTGCCGCTCCGCCTGCGCGGTTCCCAGGTCCACACCGTGGCGGGCGAAAGTTTCCCGTGGCAGCCAGCATGCCCCGCGTTCGCGATCCTCCCAGACGTCCTTGAGGATGTTGGTCAGCTGCAGTCCCTGCGCGAAGGAAACGCTCAGCGTCTCAAGCTGCGCGCGTCGCTGGTCGATGGCGGGTGAGTAGGCGCAGAACAGCCGCGTCAGCATCTCGCCCACGACACCGGCGACGTAGTAGCAGTAGTCATCCAGGTCCTTCATGCGCGCGAGACCCTGCACGCTCGCGACTCGCTGGAACTCATGCATGCCCTCGCACATCACCTGCACACAACGCTCGATGGGCGCTCGCTGCCGGGGCTCCAGCGCGCCCGTGAGACGCACGACGCGGCCCATGTTGAGGATCAGCTCACGCTCCGCGGGCTGCGTGCCTTCCGCCAGCCGCGGCAGGATGTCGCGCACCAGCTGCGCCGCCTCCTCGTGGCCGCCGAGCACGGACACGAACCGCCGCAGCAGGCCGAGACGGGCGGCTTCGGAGGTGCCCGTCTGGTCCTCGATCGTGTCCGCGATGCGACACAGCAGGTAGGCATTGGCCACGCCAACGCGCAGCCCGGCCGGCAACTGGGGAATCGTCAACGCGAACGTACGTGAAACGTGGGGAAGAATCTGTTCCTGATAGGCCTCGTCAGGCACGGTCGCATCCATGGGGTCAGTGTCTCGCATGAGTTGGCACGTCGCAATTCCACCGCTACGGGGCGGCAGGCGAGGTTGCGGGTATAATACCCGTGATGCGTCGCCCGCCGAACGAGTCCTCGCCACCGTCGAGCTCACTATCGCCCTCAACTGAGCGTTCCGTACCCCCCAGGACCGGCTGGTCTGGGACGGGGGGCAG
>JANYBG010000003.1 GCA_025360865.1 Pseudomonadota bacterium
TGGTGACGGTGAGGGTGTAGACGGAATTGACGCCGACCTTCAGCGCCGGAGTGGGGGCGGACTTGGCGATGCCCAGGAGCGTTGCGCCCTTGGCATTGGTGAAGTCGCAGGAGATCGAGTCCCCAAAGCTGATCGCGGGGATCACGTACGAGGTCGTGGCCGCATTCGTCGGCAGTACCGTCGGCGAGCCCGAGGCGGTGTTCACGCAGGTGAGGCTCGGGACGTAGCTGGACAGCGGGCTCGCGCTCCCCGGCGCCATCACCTCACTCAGGGTGAGCGACTGCTGGGTGGTGAGGAACGAGGAGGTCGGGCTGAAGGGCCCGTTGCCAGGGCCCGAAGAGGTGGCGGTGCCAAGCACCGTATTCGAGCTGGTCGCGCTGATGCGATAGGTGAACTGGTCGGTCGGGTCGACGCGCCCGGCGCTCAGGGTCTTGTTGAGCGAGATGGTCGAGTAGCGCAGCGCGAACATCGCTCCCTGCAGGCCCCCGGCGACCATCGTCGTGGAGACCTGCGTGGGATTGAGCGAACCGACGATGTAGCCACCCACCAGGCCGCCGACGCCGGTCTCGGTGAACGCCGCACCGCTGTTGGCCGCCGTCGGGTAGGTGCTCCCGCTGATCGGGGGAACCTGGTCGAGCACGACCCAGTTGCCGCCGTTGGTGGTGAACGCCAGTGACTCCCCACCGTTGGTGGACTCGCCATCCGCGGCGACGAACGAATAGGTCGAACCTCCGGTGATCCCGGGTGGCGGCGTGAGCGTGATCGCGGAGAAGGTGATCGTGACCCTGCCGGAGTTCCCGGTGTAGAGGATCGGTTTGCCAGGAATGCCGAGGAAGGCGGTGTTGCCGACCGCGGCTCCGGTCCACGCAGGCGCGGTGACCGCCCTGAGCGTGGAGGTGGACGCCGGGGTGACGGTGGCGACCAGGCTGAGCTTCGAGCCGTCAGAAAGGTTGAAGGTGAAGGCCTGGCCGCCTGCGCGCGCGAGCGCGTCGACATAGGTGCTGAAGTCCAGCCAGCAGTACGTCGCCCAGTCAGCCGGCGCGGTCCCCGGCGTGGTCGCCGGAGCGCAGGTCGCAGCCGTCGCGGGGTGCGCGAAACCCAGTAGCATCCAGGCCAGCAGTCCCCTCAAGAGGGTGGGCATGCGCGTGATACGCCGCGCGCGCGGCCACGCCCCGGGCCGGGCGGCGGGCGCCAGCGCGAGAAGCCGGTGGATGGACCCACGGGGGAACATTCGTGTTATTCCCGCACGACGCGTGACGAGCCTGCAGTCCGGTCGCGGGAAAGCGCCTCTGGTGACCTGTGGGCCCCCATAGTCTTGAAATAGGGCCGTCGCTGATTGGGACGGCCTTCACAGGACCTATGTCAAATGCCCCGTGCACCTCCCTATTTAACTAAATCTGCGAGTTGACTCTCACTTGCTGTGTCACACGGGAGGGCCGTGGGAGTCGCGGGGTCGGCCCGCGCTGGGATTCGCCGGCCTCGCCGAGGAAGGGCGCGGTGTGGTGGGATGTGCAAGAGCTCCGGTTCGCCGCAACGGGGGACGCGCCCCTACCCCAGATTTGTAGCCGCTGTCCTACCTCGCTCGTGGTCAATCTCCAACTGATGCGAGCCGGGGGCGCGTGCGAGCATCGGCCACAGCGCATCCTCCCTTGCTCTTTCGCACCTGGAGTCATCACTGTGGCGAAGCACTCAACCAGTTGGATTCTCATCGCGCTGCTCGCCGCCGGGGCGCTCGCGCTGCCGGTCACAAGCGTCGCGCAGATCAGCGTATCGATCAACTTCGCGCCGCCGCCGCTGCCGGTATATGAGCAGCCAGACATCCCCGGTCCTGGCTATCTGTGGACACCCGGGTACTGGGCCTACGGACCGGAAGGGTACTTCTGGGTGCCGGGAACCTGGGTGGAACCGCCGACGTTCGGATTGCTCTGGACGCCCGGCTACTGGGGATGGTCGGCTGGGTTGTTTGAGTGGAACGCCGGCTACTGGGGACCGCAGGTGGGCTTCTACGGTGGGGTTAATTACGGCTTTGGCTACACCGGACACGGCTACGAGGGCGGCTACTGGCGCGACCGGGACTTCTACTACAACCGCGACGTCACGCGTATCAACAACGTCCAGATCACGAACGTCTACAACAAGACGGTGGTGAATAACATCACTGAGCAGCGCGTGAGCTACGCGGGTGGCCCGGGCGGTGTCGCCGCGCGACCGACAGCGCAGGAGGAGCAGGCCGCGCACATGACGCATACGCCTCCCACCCCGATGCAGATCCAGCATCACGAGAGCGCGGCCCAGAACCACGAGTTGCTGGCGAGCGTTAACCAAGGCAAGCCCAGGATCGCGGCGACCGCGAAGCCGGCTGACTTCAGCTCGCACGTGGTGGCGGCCAACCGCGCCGGTGGGCCGATGCCCGCGGCTGCGCCCGCGCGCGGCGCGCCCCAGGCCGCGCAGTCCCCGGTTCATGCGCGGGACCTGCCGAAGGCCGCCCCCATCGCGCCGGCCGCCACAAGCGCCAGCGAAGCGGAGCGCAGTCGTGCGCGTGACATCGTCGCCCTGCAGGCGCGGCACGACCAGGAGCGTGAAGCGCTCGCCAGACAGCAGGAAGTGGACCACGCCCAGGTCGCCGCGCAGGCGAGGAACAGCCAGGCCATGGCCAACCTCGAGCGCCAGCACCAGCAGCAGACCCAGGAGCTACAGCAGCGGCATGCGGCCGAGCAGCAGCAGCGTGCGGCACCTCCGCAGGTACCCCGTGCCGCCCCACCCGCGCACGCGCCGCCGCCGCAGGCCCAGGAGCATCCGCAAGGACCGCCGCACTAGCTTGGAGGCGCGCCTGGGCTCAAGGTACGTCGAGCCCGGTGCGCTGCACCTGGAGTTAACCGTCATCCTGAAGCGGGTCGTCGAGGACGAATGAACACGCCCCGATCCAGGGTCGGAAGTTTGCGCCCCGCTCGTGAAAGATCACCGTGCCACCTCGCGCAATCCGGGCGACGCATCGCCCGCGACGGCGGCAAGGGTTCAGGGGTGCCCAGCGCGGGCACGGGGCGGCACCCGCACACCGTCCATTCAGCGCGCGGCGGAAGGGAGTTTCAGCGCCGAGCGCGGCTGTCCCGTCGCATCAGGGTCAGCGCCAAGAGCGCCGAGGCCACCATCAGGAACAGGCTCACGGCGTTGAGCACCGGGGTCGCCCCCTCACGCATGCGCCCGTACATCATGATGGTGAGCGGCGAGTCGGCGCCCACCAGCATGAGCGTGGTGTTGAAATTCTCGAAGGACATGAGAAAGGCGATCGCGGCCGCGCCGATCAGGGCGGGGCGCAGGTACGGCAGCGTGACGTTCCATAGCACCGCGGCGTGCGAGGCGCCCAGGTTCAGTGCCGCATCCTCGAGCGTGCGGTCGAAGCGCTTGAGCCGCGCGCTGATGGTAAGCGTCGCGATCGCGACGATGTAGGAGAATTGCCCGAGGACCACCAGTGGCAGCCCCGGACGCAGGAAGTCCGCCTCGACGCCGAACGTGTCGCTGGCGAAGTCCGCGAGGCGGCTCGCGAAGGCGAGTATCGAGATACCCAGAATCACGCCCGGAATGACGAGCGGGGTGAGCATCAGCACCGCGAGCACCCCCTTGCCCGGGAACGTGGCGCGTTCCATGAGGAAGGCGTTGGCCGCGCCCACGGCCACGGACAGCGCGGTCACGCACAGCGCCACGAGGGTGCTCGTCCAGATACTGCCGAGCAGTTCGCGGTCGTGGAACAGGCCGACCCGGCCGCTGGACTCGTTGCCCAGGAACCAGTCAAGCGTGAAGCCGTGCCACGGAGGCGCGGGGTAGGGAGCGTCATTGAAGGCGAACACCGCGACCACGACCAGCGGCACGAAGAGGAACACCAGGAATGCGCCGACGTAGAGGTTCGTCGCTGTGCGCAGCCACGCAGGTCTTGGCAGACTCGGAATCATGCGCGGCGCATCACGTCGCTGAAGCGCTGGCCACTGAGCTTAAGACCCAGCCACACCATCGCGGTGGACAACCCGAGCAGCAGGAACCCCAGCGCGGCGCCCTGTTCCCAGTTGAACCGGGTGATGAACTGCGTGTAGAGCTGTTCGGTGAACCATTGTGAATTCTTGCCACCCAGCAGGGTGGGCGTGAGGTAGTTGCCCAGCGTCAGCATGAACACCACGATGCACCCGGCGGTGATACCCGGGGCCGCGTGGGGAATGACGATCTCGCGCAGTATCGCGCCGCCTTTGCCTCCAAGGTCGTAAGCGGCCTCGATCAGCTCGTTGTCGAGGCTCTCGAAGCTGCCCACGAGCGGGACCACCATGAACAGCAGCGACGTGTATACCAGGCCGACCAGGATCGTGGCGTCGTGGTAGAGGAGCTCCACCGGCTGCGCGGTGATCCCCAGGTGCGTCAGCAGGCTCGGCAGCACCCCGGACTCGCGCAACAGTATCATCCAGCCGAGCGTGCGTACTGTCTCGCTGACCCAGAACGGGATCAGGCACACCATGAACAGCAGCGCGCTGGCGCGCCCACGAGCCACCTTCGCGATGACCCAGGCGATCGGGAAGGCCACGGCCAGCGTGAGCGCGGTGGCGAGCGCCGAGAGCAGCGCGGTACGCACGAAGACGTGCCAGTAAAGTGGCTCGGCGAAGAATGTGCGGTACTGCGCGAGGCTCGGCACGTACTCGCGCGGGGCGACACGCTCGCGAAAGGACAGCAACGCCAGGTCCACGTGCGGGAGAATGATGAGCCCGACCAGCCACAGCAGCGCCGGCGCGAGGAGCAGCGCGAGAACGAGGCGTCGTCGCCAGTTAACGGTCATGGTCGTGTCAGGCATTGGCTTCGGCGGCGAAACAGATCGCCCGTTCCGGGTCGAAGCTGAAGCAGACGCGCTCGCCCATCTTGAGGTCCGCCAGGGCGCCGGTCTGGGGCAGGGCGATGCGAAGCTCGAGGCCGCTGCTCGCCTCACGGAGCAACGCGACGGAATTGGCGCCGTCGAACAGCAGGCTCACGATCCTCGCGGCATGCACGCCCTGGCCCTGCGGAAGGCCAGTGGCGGCGCGCGCCAGCGTCGCCGCCTCCGGGCGGACATACACGGCCACGGGCGCCCCGGTCACGATGGTCCCGTGGGCCCGCGCCCGGATGACCCAGCCACCCGCCGCCGCGACGTCCACGAGGTCGCCGGCCACCGCTAGCGCGCTGCCCGTCAGGCGATTATTGGCGCCTACGAATCCGGCGACGAAGGATGTCGCGGGTGCGAAGTAAAGTTCCTGCGGCGTTCCGAGCTGCTCGAAGCGTCCGTGGTTCATGACTCCCACGTGGTCCGAGAGCACCAGTGCCTCGGACTGATCGTGGGTTATGTAGACGAAGGTCGTGCCAAAGGCGCTCTGCAGCTGCTTCAGCTCGATCTTCATGTGCTCGCGCAACTTCAGGTCCAGCGCGCCGAGCGGCTCGTCGAGGAGCAGCAGCGTCGGCTCAAGCACCATGCTGCGGGCGATGGCCACACGCTGCCGCTGTCCCCCGGAAAGCTCGTCGGTGCGCTTGTCGCCCGAACCAGCCAGGCCCACCCGCTCGAGCATCGCCTGCGCGCGGCGCAGGCGCTCTGCCTTGCCCACGCCCCGGCGCGCGAGGCCGAAGGCGACGTTCTGCGCGACCGACATCATTGGGAACAGGGCGAGATGCTGGAACACCATGTTGACGGGGCGCTTGTTGGGAGCCACCGCCGCCATGCTGCGACCGCCGATGGTGATCTCGCCGCTGTCGGGCCGGATGAATCCGGCGATCATACGCAGCAGCGTCGTCTTGCCGCACCCGGAGGGTCCCAGAATCGAGAAGAAGCTGCCACGCGCGACGCTGAAGGTGAGGTCCCGCACGGCGGCATGGTCAGCGAAGCGCTTGCTCAGCGCGCGCACCTCCAGGTCCGCCGCGGCGGGGCTCGCCGGCACCATTTGAGTGTTCAATTCGCGGCCTTGATCCGGTCGAGCACCGCGCCCTCGATCTCCTCAAGGCCCGCCGGGATCGCCGGATACCACTTGATATTCTTGAGACCGTCCGGGAACGTCTCGGCGAACTGCGCGCGCAGGCGCGCGTCGGCCAGTTGGTCGGCGCCCTTGGCGGCGGTGAAGTTGCCCACCGACTTCGCGACCCTGGCGGCGTTCTCCGGGCGCATCACGAAGTTGATCCAGGCGTAGGCGCCGGCGTCGTTGCGGCCGCGCGCCGGCAGTACGAAGGTATCCATCCAGGCGATCGAACCGGAGCGCGGGTTGATGAACTTGATGTCCGGATTCGTCCGGTTCAGCCCCCAGCCGCCGGAGTCCCACGCCATCGCCGCGTCGATCTCCCCGGAGCGCACCCCGTTGAGCAGCTGGTCCTTGTTGTCGTAGAAGAAGCGCAGGTTCGGCTTGCACGCGATCAGCGTCCTGCCGACCTGATCCATGAGCGCCGTGTACGCCTTGGTATTGCCGTAAAGCGCGAAGGGATCCTTGCCCGAGGCGAGCGCGAAGGCCATGAGGGTAGGGCGCTTGAGGCGTACGGCGGTCTTGCCCTTGAGGTCGGGGCGGCACAGGTCCGTGTAGTCGGTGATCTTGGTGCGCTTGGAATTGTAGATCAGCCCCTCGGTGCCCCACACGTACGGCAGCGCGTAGAGCTTGCCATCCACGGTGGCGTTCCTCTTCACCGTCTCCAGCAGCTCCGGCACGAACTCCTCCAGTCGCACCTTGCTCGCATCAAGCGGCTTATAGATGCGAAATTCCTGCTGCGCCTCGATGATACGATCCTGCGAGGGCTGCGCGAGATCGAAGCCCGCGCCGCCGGTCGCACGCAGCTTGGAGATCATCTCCTCGTTGTTCGAAAGCGTCACCTGGACCTGGATCCCACTCTCCCTGGCGAACTGGGCGATGAGCTCGGCGGGGACGTAGTCCGCCCAGGTGATGATCCGCAGCACCTTGGCATCGTCCGCGCCGGCGTGTTCAGTCGCGAGGGCGCCACCCACGGTGAGCGCGGCGAGCAGGCATGCCATCCGGCGTGCGCGCGGGTGCGGACGGAATCTGCGAGTGAAGATCATGGTGATGACACCCTCGTGGAGTTGTGGCTGGCGCGTTGACAGGGAAGATTTTGCCGGGATAGTCTCAACCTGAGCTCGAAGCGAAGACCCATGGTGCGGAACAAGGCGCGAATGGCGCGCGGTACGCGCACCGGCGGTGCCTGCGACCACGCTGAGACGACTGGAAATATAACATCGCCCCCTTCGCTTGTCCTCGGACCCCAGCTCATGGCCGCCGCCCGCATGTTTGACCTGCAGGGTCATCGCGGCGCGCGTGGCCTGTGGCCGGAAAATACCCTGGGTGGTTTCCGGCGCGCGATCGAGCTCGGGGTCTCCGCGCTTGAGCTGGATTGCGCGGTGACGCGTGATGGGGTCGTCGTCGTCACCCACGATCCGGAACTCAACCCCGACTGCACGCGCGATGCGCAGGGGCGGTTTCTCTCCGGCACCGGTCCTGCGATCAGGTCACTGAGTTTCGCGCAACTGCAGGCCTACGACGTCGGGCGGCTGCGCCCGGGAAGTCCCTACGCGTGGCGATTTCCGGCGCAGCGGGGCGCGGACGGCGCCCGCATCCCCCGCTTGAGCGAGGTCCTGACGCTGGTACGGACCCACGGGCGCGGTCGGGTCGGCGTCGCCCTTGAGATCAAGACTTTTCCCGGGCAGCCGGATCTGAGCCCTGACCCCGCGGCCTTCGTGGCGGCGGTTCGAGGTGACATCGAGGGCGCCGGAGCCGCGGGCATCGTGTCAATTCTGGCCTTCGACTGGCGGGTGCTGCGCGCGGCGCGCGATCTCATGCCACTACAACCCCTCGTGGCGCTGAGCGAGCAGCAGCCGGGCGAGGACACGGTCATGCTCGCCGCGCCACTGCCCTCTCCCTGGCTCGCCGGACTAGACCCGAGGAATTTCGATGACTCGATACCGCGCATGGCGCTGGCGATCGGGGCGGCCACCTGGGGCCCGAACTACCTGGACCTGGATGCGCGCAGCGTGGCCGAGGCGCATGCTCTGGGCCTGCGCGTCGTGCCGTTCACGGTCAACGAACGCCCCGACATGGAGCTAATGCTCGCGTTCAAGGTGGATGGCATGATCAGCGACCGCCCCGACACGCTTCGCGCACTCCTCAGCGAGCGCGACGTCCCCGTCCCGTCACCCCCCACGGGAGAGCGGTGAATGGCCCAGGCGAACATTCTCGTCATCGATGGCAACCGGCTGGCGACGCGCGAACAACAGGTGGCCGCCGGCGGATCCGCCTCCGGAGAAGGCTACGTCGAGGTGCTGCGCGGACTCGCTGACGTCACGTGCGAGATCGTCCGCCCGGCGGACGGCGAGGTGAGGTTCGCCCCTGGAACCGGGATCGCAAGCTTCGATGCCGTCGCGATCACCGGGTCCGCGCTGAACGTCTACGACGGGGGCGCGCACATCGAGCGGCAGGTCGAGCTCGCGCGAGCGATATTCGCCAGTGGCGTGCCCTTCTTCGGCAGCTGCTGGGGAATGCAGGTGGCGGTGACCGCCGCCGGGGGCCGCGTGCGGCGCAATCCCCTCGGGCGCGAATTCGGCTTTGGTCGTCGCATTGAGCTTGCGGCGGAGGGGCGCCAGCACGCGATGTTCGCCGGCAAGCCGACGGTGTTCGAGGCGATCACCGTACATCGCGACGACGTCGAGCGGCTACCCCCGGATGCGACGGTGCTGGCGCGGAACGAGATGGGCGCGCAGGCGATCGAGGTGCGCCATGCGGGAGGGGTCTGCTGGGGAGTGCAGTACCATCCCGAGTACACATTCAATGAGATAGCTGCCACCGCGTTGCGCTACGGCGATACGCTCATCAACGAGCACCTGTTCGCCGACCGCGCGGAGCTGGCGGCCTTCGTCACCGAACTGCGCGCGCTTGACTCCCAGCCCGCCGACCCACGCCTCACCTGGAAGCACGGCCTTGGGCCGGGGCTGCGGGAGCGTGGGGTTCAGCTGGCTGAAATACACAACTGGCTGCACGCGTGGGTGCTGCCGTACGCGCGACTCCGGCACTGACAGATCGCGCGCAACCAGGAGCGGTCAATGACCCGGACCTTCAGCGAACACCCCGATTTTCCCGCGGCACTGGTGCTCGCGGGCCAGTTGGCGGACGTCGCGCGCGAGATCTCGCTGCGCCATTTCCGCACCGGACTCGACATCGAGAGTAAGGGCGATGGCAGCCCCGTCACAATCGCTGATCGGGGCATTGAGACGCGTATGCGCGAGATGATCCGCGCCGCCTTTCCCGGGCACGCCATCCGGGGCGAGGAGTTCGCGGCCGAGGGGAGTGGGGAGTTCGCGTGGGTGCTGGACCCGATCGATGGCACCAAGAGTTTCGTCACGGGGTTCCCGCTCTTCGGCTCGCTGATTGGGCTCACGCGCGCCGGCCGGCCGGTGCTGGGCGTGCTCGAGGCGCCGGCTCTGGCGGAGCGCTGGGTCGGGTGTGAGGGGCGTGGGACGATCCTCAACGGCGCCGCGGCCAGGACGCGCGCCTGCCGCGCGGTCGCGCAAGCGGTTGTCTACACGACGACTCCCGAGACCTTCAGTTCGCGCGAGCGGCTTCATCATCGGACGGTTGCCTCGAAGGTAGAGTCCAAGCTGGAAACATAGCGAGTGATAGCGCCGGCCGTTAGGTCTGCTTCGCCCCGGTCGCCAGCAACCGAAACTGACCGAGCCACCGTGGCGGACAGCACCGAGAACGCGAAGGCCGTCCGCTCGCGCGCGGCCAGCACGTGGGCAAAGAGTCCCAATGCCCCGGAGCCA
>JANYBG010000038.1 GCA_025360865.1 Pseudomonadota bacterium
CACGACAGCGTCTGCCCACCGACCGTGCGATTGCACGGGCAGAGTTCGTCGGTCTGCAGCGCGTCGAGGACCCGCAGTACCTCTTGGGGATTGCGCCCGACGTTCAGGTCGGTGACGTATACGAAGCGGATAACCCCGTGCGGGTCGACGATGAACGTCGCGCGCTGCGCTACGCCGGCGTCCGGATCAAGGATCCCGAGCGCGTTCGACAACTCGCGCTTGATGTCGGCGAGCATCGGGAAGGGGAGATTGCGCAACTCCTGCTTATCGCGCCGCCAGGCGAGGTGCACGAACTCGCTGTCGATGCTGGCACCCAGCAGCTGCGCATCACGCGCCTGGAATTCCTTCTCGAGCTTGCCGAAGGCGGCGATCTCGGTCGGGCATACGAAGGTGAAATCCTTGGGCCAGAAGAAGAAAACCTTCCACTTGCCCGGGAAGCTGTCGTGAGTGAACGGCTGAAACGCCTCCTTCGTGTCGTTGGAGACGACTCCCGTGAGGGCGAATTCCGGAAACTTTCGACCAACGCCTGCCATGTCTGACTCCTGATTACCGTGCGGGAGGTAGGGTAGGGACCGGTCCTTCATACTTCCAATCGATTGATTTAATAACTCCGATAGATATTATGTATCGGTGATGAAACTCAAACTCAGGGACCTGCGTTACCTGGTGGCGCTCGCCGACGAGCGGCATTTTGGCCGCGCCGCCGCCCGTTGCTTCGTAAGCCAGCCCACCCTCTCGGCGCAGCTGCGCAAGCTCGAAGACGGCCTGGGCGTGCAACTCATCGAGCGCGCGCCGAACAATGTCTCACTGACCCCCACGGGCGAGCAGATCGTCACGCGCGCGCGGCGCATCCTGGAGGCGGCCGATGAGGTCGTGACGCTGGCGAGCAGCCAGCGCGATCCGCTCGCCGGCAAGCTGAGTGTCGCGATGTTGCCCACGATCGGCCCCTACCTGCTGCCGCGGGTCGTGCCACTGGTGCGCAGGACCCTGCCACGCCTGGAACTGCGGCTGTACGAGTACCAGACCGGCCCGATGCTGGAGAAGCTGCGGGCGGGCGAGCTGGACCTCGGAATTCTGGCGCTCCCGGTGGAATTGGCCGGCCTGCAGTCGCGCGAGCTGTACCGCGAGCCCTTCCTGGTCGCGCTGCCGGAGCACCATGCGCTGGCGGCGCGTGAATCGATCCGCGTCGCGGACCTCAAGGGCGAGACGCTGCTGCTCCTGGAGGAAGGTCACTGCCTGCGCGACCAGGCACTGGAAGTGTGCAGCCGCGTCGGAGTCCGCGATCAGCAGGATTTCCGGGCCACCAGCCTGGAGACGCTTCGCCAGATGGTCGCCATCGGGGCGGGCATCACGCTGCTGCCGGAGCTCGCCGGTCGCGGCGCCTACCGCAACGCGCGCGGCGTGCTGCTGCGCCCGTTCGCCAAGCCGGTGCCGGTGCGCCACATCGGCGCGCTGTGGCGCAAGACGACCGCGCGGGAGGCGGCCATCGATGCCATGTGCGCGCTGATCGCTGAGACCTCGCGGTGAGCGCGGAGCCGGCCGGCCCGACGCCGGTGAGTTTCGCGGCGCGTGACGGCCGCGCGCTTTTACTCCGGCGTGGCGCCTTCGACTGGCTGGACGCGCGCCTCGAGTGATCGCTCACCCCGGGGCCGGCGCGCCGGGCGCGCGAAGGCGATCGCCAGTAACACCACGACGCCACCGGCGAGCTGTATCGGCGTGAGGCGCTCGCCAATGAGCAGCCATGCGTAGCCGGCCGCGGCGATGACCTGCGCATACAGGCCCACAGCGCCGAAGGTCGCCGGCAGATGCGCGAGCGCGTAAGCGATCAGGCTCTGCCCGATGATTTGGGCGGACAGCGAGTACCCGATGAGCAGCCACCAGCCGTGCGTGGTGTCCGGCAGGAATTTCTGCGTCAGTGCGATCGGTAGCAACAGCAGGGTGAACACGAGCGTGCTCGCGAACATGACGATGCCGGTGTCATGGCGCGCGCGCAGGCGCGCGACAACCATGATGTAGGCGGCGTAGAAACACGCGGTCCCAAGTCCCAGCGCATCGCCCACCAGTGCGTGCCCGCCGCCGCCGAGCTTTGGGGCCAGTATCAGCAACATGCCGCTGAAGGCGAGCGCGAGCGACAGCAAGAAGCCAAGACGCGGGCGCTCGCCCCACAGCATCCAGGCGAACAGCGTGACCAGCAGCGGCGCGCAGTTGGCCTCCAGTGTCGAGGCGGCGATGGAGGTGAGCAGCAGCGACCAGTGCCACAGCGCGAGATCGCCGCTGAAGAACACTCCGGCCCACAGGAACAGCGGGTCCCTCAGCGAGACGCTGGCGCGACCCGCGGCCTCGCGTCGGCGACGCTCGATCACGGCCCAGAACAGCAGGAACGGCAGCGCGAACGCGCCGCGCCAGAACGCGGTGGCGGTGGGCCCGGTCTCCGACATGCGCACGAAGATCCCCGAGCCGCCGATCGCCAGCGCGCCGGCGAACAGGGCGATCAGCGCGGACAGTTCCGAACGTGCGGTGGCAGTCGTGGAGTCCATGGAGGGGCTGGCATCATACTCGCCTGCCGGCCGCGTCTGGCATAATCGCCGTGTCGTGGACCCAGCGCGCAACGGATGCCCGCATGAGACTTCTCACCGTGTTCCTGCTCCTGCTGCTCGCGCCCTGGCCGCAGCCGGCGGACGCCCAATCGGCCAATATCACGGTCACGGACGCCTGGATCCGCGCCGTCCCCGGTAGCGACGTCGCCGCGGCGTATTTCATCATCCACAACAATGGCTCGCGGGCCGCCACTGTGATCGGCGTGCGCACGCCCGTCGCAGGCAGCGCGATGATTCACGAGACCTCACTGTCGGGGACCCGGTCGACGATGCGCCCGCGCGAACTGCTGCCCCTAACCCCCGGAGGGAGCGTCCGCCTCGCCCCCGGCGGTACGCATGTCATGCTCATGAACCTCCAGCATCCGCTCATCCCGGGTGAGCGGGTCGTCCTGCTGTTATTGCTCGAGGGTGGAGCGAGCATCCCTGTCACGGCGCGCGTTCGCGCGCTGGGCGAGGATTGATGCGCGCGTTGCGCGCGATGGCCGCGGGCTGAGCGGGCGTCCATCCTGGACCACGTCACCCCCTACGACCGGTTCGCGAGCCAGGACGCGCATATCGAGCGCTGGCTCGCCAGCGGTTCCCATCGGCGGGAGCTGCGCGCTTTTTTCGGCGACCGCGAGTACCGCTCACTGCGCACGCTGGCCCGGCGCGCCCACCGAGTCGGCACCAATCCAGCGCTGCCACGCGTGCTGCTCGTGCCGGGGATCATGGGGTCGCAGCTGGGCGTGGAGCGCCCCGCGCCGCTGCCACCGGACATTGTCTGGCTCGATCCGCTCGACATACACGCCGGCCGACTCGCGGCGCTGCGCCTGCCGGCCCGGGGGCGCATCGTGCCGCTCGGGCTCGTGTTGTTCTCCTACCTGCGCCTGAAGCTGTATCTTCGCTCCCGCGGCTTCGCCGTTGATGCCCATGACTATGACTGGCGGCTGCCAGTGGCGCGCCTCGGCAGGCAGTTAGCCGCCCGTTTGCATGCCGCGCGCGGCAAGCGCGTCACGCTCGTCGCGCACAGCATGGGCGGGCTAGTGGCGCGCGCGGCCCTGGCGCAGCCGGGAACCTCCCATGTGGAGCGGGCGGTACTGCTGGGCACCCCTCACTTCGGTTCCTTCGCAGCCGTCCAGGCGCTGCGCGGTACCTACGCGGTGGTTCGCAAGGTGGCGCGGCTTGACGCGCGCTCTAGCGCCGAAGAGCTCGCGTCGCGAGTCTTCAGCGGCTTCCCGAGCCTTTATGACCTGCTGCCCTGCGCGCCGGCAAGTCTGGCGGACCTGTTCTGCGCGCGAAACTGGCCGGCCGCGGGACCCCGGCCGCGCGCGCCACTGCTGCGCGCCGCGCGGCGCGACCGCCGCGAACTTGGAGCGCTCGATGAGCGCTACACGCTCATCGCGGGAGTCGGCCAGTCGACCGTCACCGCGCTCGAACGGCGCGACGGGGATTTCATCTACACCCTCACCAGGGACGGCGATGGTACGGTGCCGGTCGCGAGCGCCGCGCCCGCGGGAGCCAGCTGTCTGTACGCACCCGTGGCGCACAGTGACCTCACGCGTGATGCGACGGTCGCCGCGGCGATCGTCGACGTACTGCGGCGTGGATCGAGCGAGCGCCTGCCGGCCAACTGGAGCAGCCGCTCGCGCGCGATGGCGCGCGTGACTGACAGGGCGCTGCGGCGCACGCACATCGCCAAGGTCAACTGGGTCGCGCTGGAACCTGAGGAGCGGCGCCTGTATCTGGAAAACCTGAACGAGCCCCCGAGTCTTGAGCTGCGAATCGCGCGCGAGCCCCGCGGCTCACGGAGAGCCAGATGAGCAACGCGCTGTCCCTCGCCGGCCGCTGGAACTTGGCCGGCGCGAGCACGGACACCGCTCACTCGTGACAAGCAAGACAAGAGACCGTGAGGGGCGCCTTCAGGCGAACGCGCGCGCGATGTCCTCGCGCTGGCGCGCATCGGGCACCCTGCCGCGCCCGCCTCCGAGGTTGTCCTCAAGGTGAGATAGCTTGCCGGTCGCCGGGATGACGCAGGTGACGGCCGGGTGCGCGATCAGAAACTTCAACGCCAGCTGGCCCCAACTCACGGCGTCCAGCTCCGCGGCCCACCCCGGCGGCGATTTGCCGCGCACACGCTCGAACAGCGCGCCGTCCTCGAACGGGCGGTTGACGAGTACCGCGGTGCCGCGCTCCGCGGCCAGTGGCAGCAGGCGCTTCTCGGCGTCCCGCGTGAGCGGTGAGTAGTTGAACTGCACGAAGTCGAGCCGCTCGCGCTCGAGCACGCGGATGAGATCGGCGTGCGCGCTCACGGTGTAATGCGTGACACCAATGTAGCGCACCCGACCCTGCTCCTTCCACGCGCGCAGGGTCGCAAGCTGCGTCTCAAGGTCAAGCAGGTTGTGGACCTGAATGAGATCGAGCCTGGGCGTGCGTAGGAGCTGCCCCGAGCGGCGCATCTCTCGCACTCCGGCTTCCTCCCCCCGGGTCCAGACCTTGGTGGCGAGGAAGGCGTGCTCGCGCATCGGCGGGGTGAGCAGATCCCCCAGCACGGCTTCCGCGGTCGAATACATCGGCGAGGTGTCAACCAGGCGCGCGCCGGCGGCGAAGAAGCCGTGCACTACCTCCGCGAGAGGGGCCCGGGCATCCGCGCTCAAGCCGACTTCGAAGGGCCCGGAAGTCCCCAGGCCTATGACCGGTAGTTCCTCGCCGCTCGCGGGAATGGCGCGTGTGAGCAGCGCGCCACCTGGCGCGGCTCCGGAGCCCCGGGCAAGCGTCGTGCTCGCCATTCCCACTCCTCCAGCCAACAACTCACGCCGGTTCATGTGCCGCCCCCGCCACAGCCGGTCAGATCAGGGTGGCATCGGTCTCGGTCACGCTGCTTCCGCCGCCGGCGACGACCTGCGCGAGCGCGGTGGCGTTGGGCAGCACCTGCGCGGCGTAAAACGTCGCGGTCCTGACCTTGGCCGCGTAGAACTCGCGGTCGGTGCCGCCGGCCTTGGCCGCGGCGATCGCCGCGGACTTCGCCAGCAACCAGCCGCCAATCACGTAGCCGCACAGCCGCATATAGGGCACCGCGACCGCCATGCCGACATCGGGACGAGTCGCGAGGCTCTGCAGCAGGGACTGCGTCGCGGCCGCCATGCGTTCCACGGCCGCGAGTGCCGCGGCGCGGGTGGTCTCCACCGCGGGGTCGGTGACCTGGAGCGCCTTAAGGTCGCGCTCCATGTCCCGCAGCAACGCGCCCATCGCCGCGCCGCGATCACGCCCGAGCTTGCGGCCGATCAGATCGAGCGACTGAATTCCGGTCGTCCCCTCGTAGATCGTGGTGATGCGCACGTCACGGACGTACTGCGCGGCGCCCGTCTCCTCGATGAAACCCATGCCACCGTGCACCTGCACGCCCATGCCCGCGACTTCGTTGCCGATCTCCGTGCACCAGCCCTTGACGATGGGTATCAGCAACTCCCCGCGCGCCAATGCTTCGGCGCGCGCGGGCTCCGCGGCGCCAAAATGCGCGAGATCGAGCTGGAACGCGGCGTATAGCGCGAGCGCCCGCGAGGCCTCGGTCTGCGACTTCATCAGCAGCAACATACGCTTCACGTCCGGATGCTGGATGATTGGCGCGGGTCCCCGCGGTTGCGCCACCGGCGGCTTGCCCTGCACACGCGTGCGCGCCCAGTCCGCCGCGCGCTGGAAGGCGCGCTCACCGACCGCGTAGCCTTCGCTGCCCACCGAAAGGCGCGCGCTGTTCATCATGATGAACATGTACTCGAGCCCACGACCCGCTTCACCGATGCGGTAGGCGACCGCGCCATCCTTTTCCCCGAAGGCGAGCACGCAGGTTGGGCTCGCGTGGATGCCGAGCTTGTGCTCGATCGACAGGCAACGCACGTCGTTGCGCGCACCGAGAGAGCCATCGGGATTCACGAGCCATTTGGGCACGATGAACAGCGAGATTCCCTTGACCCCCGGCGCGGCGCCGTCGATGCGACCGAGCACCATGTGGATTGTGTTAGGCGTGAGGTCGTGATCGCCCCAGGTGATGAAGATCTTCTGTCCGAAGAGGCGGTAGTTCTCGCCCTCGGGCACCGCGCGCGCGCGTACCTGCCCGAGGTCAGAGCCGGCCTGCGGCTCGGTGAGCACCATCGTGCCGGTCCACTCTCCGCTGACCATCTTGGGGAGGAACAGCTGCTTCTGCGCCGGTGAGCCGCTGAGCTCAAGCGCATGCACCGCGCCGTGCGTGAGCATCGGCCCGAGCTTGAAGGCGAGATTCGCCGATCCCCAGATCTCGCCCACAGCGGTGACCACGACCAGCGGCACCTGCTGCCCGCCAAATTCCGGCGGCGAGCCCAGCGCCGGCCAGCCTCCCGCGACGAACTGCTGGTAGGCGTCACGGAATCCCGGCGGTGCCTGCACGCCTTCCGGTGTCCAGCGCGCTCCAGCGGTGTCCCCGGGCCGGTTAAGGGGTTCGAGCACGGTCTCGGCGAATCGCCCGGCCTCCTCGATCACCGACCGCGCCAGTTCGTCGGAGTAATCGGCCAGCCGCGGGGAGGCGGCGAGTACGCCGCTGTCGAGCAGTTCCTCGAGGACAAAACGCAGCTCGCGCAGGGGCGCACGGTACATGAGAGAGGATCCTTGGTTGAGCGTGGCACCAGGCTCCGCGCCGCGAAGCTCGTGGGACAGGCAATTGTAGCGATTCCCGCGGAATCCTACTCGCGAGTAGACAAAATCCCCTTCCCGGGCAACCCCTTACTGGGGAGCGGCCGCCGCGCCCAGCGCGAGCGCCGGGACGATATTCGCGGCCAGAAAGTCGACGAACTGCTGGGCGCGCGGGTCCGACTCGAGCGCGGTCGGGTACAGCGCGTACAGCGCCGCGGCCGGCGGAACCGCCCACTCCGGCAGCACCGCCTTCAGGCGTCCGGTGGCGAGCCCCTGGCGGCATAGGAATTCCGGCAGCAGCCCGATCCCCAGTCCGGCGGCGGTCGCGGCGTGCAGTACGGCCGGGTCATCGACGGCGAGCTTCGGGGACAGTGGCACTTCGGCGCGCTGAGCGCCCCGGGAAAGCTGCAGCCGGAATTCTGGTAGTTCCGCGGCGTCCGGGGTCAAGAGATCATGGGTGCGCAGGTCATCCGGGCGCTGCGGGATTCCGCGCTGCTGAAGATACGTGGGTGTCGCGCACAGCAGCGCCGGGGGCGCGCCGAGCAGGCGCTGGGTGACGCTGACGTCCGCCGGTGGGCGCGTGCGGATCGCCACGTCCCACGCGCCCGTCGCCAGCTGCTGCGCATCGAGGGCCACCTCCAGCGTTACGTGCGCGAACTTCTCGAGGAACCTCGGCACCAGCGGCGAGAGCAGCACCCGACCGTAGGTCGGGTCGGCGGCGACCCGCAGCGGCCGCGCATCGGGGGACTGCAGGCGCGCGATGGCCCCCCGGGCGGCATCGGTCTCGTCGGCCACCCGCCGCGCGTGCGGGTAGATGAGGCGTCCGGCGTCGGTGAGCCCGACGCGACGCGTGGTGCGCGCGAGCACCCGCACTCCGAGGGTCCTCTCAAGGTCCGCGACCGCACGGCTGACGGCGGCCTTGGGCACGCCGAGCGCGCGCGCGGCGGCGGAGAAGCCATTGAGGTCGACAACCTTAGCCAGCATGGCCAACTGCGCAGGCGTCCAAATCAGTTTCATGGCCGGCTTAATACCCCTTGAGAGGAGGGCCATTGTTTCACCTGGGAGGCAGACGCGCCAGTCCCTTCGGGACTAGAATCTGCGCCCGCTGTCTCAATCCTCCTCAAGGAAAACCATGAAGATCTCGATGCATGCGATGTCGGTTGACGTGCTCAGCAACATTCTCGGCAATCTCTCCTGGCTGCTGGAAAAGGCCGAGGCCTACGCCACCGCCAAGAAAATCGAGCCGGGCGTGCTGCTCGGATCGCGTCTTGCCCCCGACATGTTTCCGCTGACCCGACAGGTACAGGTGGCCTGCGACATCGCCAAGAACTCCGTTTCCCGTCTGGCCGGGCAGGAGCCGCCCCGCTTCGAAGACACCGAGACCACCTTCGAGCAGCTGCGCGCGCGCATCGCGCGCACGATCGCGTTCATGAAGGGGCTGCCGGCGAATGCCTTCGAGAACAGCGAAACGCGCGAGATCAAGGTTCCCGCGGGTCCGGACCGCACGCTTGAGTTCAAGGGCCTCAACTTCGTGCAGACCTGGGCGATCCCGCACGTTTTCTTCCACGTGACCACCGCCTACAACATCCTGCGTCACAACGGCGTTGAGATCGGCAAATCAGACTACATCGGTGGGGGCCGCACGCTCTAGCGCCGATATATGACAAATGGCGACATTCGGCTGTCGCCATTGCGCGAACAGAAACGGGAGGGAATTCACGGCGCCACGGACGGCCCACTGCCACTCTTATGCCCGAAGCAGGGCGTGGTCCGCCCGTGCAATGCACACCGTACCGGGAAGTCCCTTGCCATTCTTCAAATCCGCGACCAAGCGTCCCCTCATTCCAGTGCCCGTTGCGCGGGAGGCCGCGGTCGCTGAACCGTTGGCCGTCGAGACCCTCATGGGGCAGTTGCGCGAGGTCTTGCCAGCGCGCCGCCTGCAGTCAGTCTCCCTGTGTGATCACGAAGCGAACGTGCTGTGGCTGAGCGAGGGCGCCCTGGGTCCTGATGAGCACAGCCTCGTGACCGAGGCGCTGATGCTACTGACCGCGGACGTCTCGCTCCCGTCGTATGAGATCGGCTTGGAGGACGGTCGCCTCGCGCTGTTCCTGCCGGTACGAGCGCCGAACGGCAGGCCCGTCGGCATCGCCATGATCCTCGCTGACCGCAGGTCAGTGAGCGACGACACGCTCGAGCGCCTGAGCGCGGCCCCCGTGCGCGCCATCATGCAGCGTCTCGCCGTACTGCTAAAGCCCACCGATGCGAACATGGGCTCGGGCACGGAACCAATCCCCATTCTGGAGTTCGCGAGCGACGAGGAAGTCCGTAAGCCGGCTCCGCCGGTCGCGCGTGCGCCAGTCGCCGCGACGCCATCGAGGAAGGTCACCCCCGTCATGGTCGCAAGCACCGAGCCTGTCATCTCCGGCGAGGAGATTGACGACATCCTTGAGTTTGAGATGCCGACCGCGGACTCGCAGCCGGTCGCCGTACCGCGCGTCGAACCGCACCCGTTCGCGGCGAACCGCCAGGAACTGGCGATGTCGTTGGAATTGGACTCGGACGCCACACCCGCGATCTCCCCAGAGCTTGCGCCTGCGGACATGCTGGAGCTTGATTTCGAGCCGGCGGTAGCCACGCGGACTGCCGCGCGTCCGGTCACTCCTGCGCCCGCGCCGCCGCCCAGGACAATCCCGACGCTGGCTCCGGCAACGCGGGCAACCGCGCCCGCGCATTTCCCTCCCGCGCCGGCGCTCGCCGTGTCGCACGCGATTCCGAAGCCGGTCCTGTCTCAGGCGCGTGCCCCCGAGCGCGCCCCGCCATCCGCGGTCGCCCCGGTGGCAACCGTGGCGCCAGTCGCGGCGGCCGCCCCGGTCCCCGCTCCCCCCGCGGCGGTCGCGGTCGCGCCGGCCCCTGTCGCCAGAGCCCCTTTCGCCAGAGGCTCGTTCGCCACAGCCCCGACGATTCTGACTCCCGAGGTACTCGAGGCAGGCGCGGCGGCGGTGAACGACCCGAACCTGACGCTTGAGCTGCTGCCGTTCGCGAAGCTGCGCGCCGGTGGACAGACGCGCCGGTTCCAGGTGCTCGCGCGCGGTTCATCGGCGCAGCGCGATCCCGCGGCCTTCGATGCCCTCGTGCTGCAGCGCCTGCTCGGCTGGCTCGCGGTCCACCGCGCGTCGTGGAATACACAGCCCACCAGCTTCACCATCAACCTCTCGATCGCCACGCTCGAGGACGAGCGCTTCGCGCCGAGAGTCGCCGCCGCGCTCAATACGCACGGCATCTCCGCGGAGACGATCGGTTTCGAGATCGCCGAGGCGCTGTGTACGCAGCGACGCGCCCAGGTGGAGCGCTTCATCACCGCGTGCGCCAAGGTGGGTTCCTGGGTCGTGATCGATGATTTCTCCTTCGATTCGCAGGTGCTCACGCTGCTGCGCTCCAAAGCGCTGCGCCTGGTGAAGATCGACTCCAAGCTCACTTCGTCGGCCCTGAAGGACAAGCTGTCGCAGGCGATGGTGGTGGCAACCGTTCAGGCCTCGAAGGTTCTGGGAATCCATTGCGCCGCCAAGCGGGTCGACTCGCAGGCCCAGCTGCAGTGGTTGACGGCCATCGGCTGCGACTTCGCGCAGGGGCAGGCGCTCGCCGGTCCCCAGCCGCTGGATTTCCTGGCCAGCTCACCGGATCCCACGGGCATCTCGGCGCTGGCTATGCCGTCCTGAATTATCCATAGAAATCATTGTTCTATGGCATGCCGCCGGAGGCCGCGGCGTCGCCGTACCGTAGTGCGGTGAAGCGAGCGGGGGGCGCGCTGAAGGGGGCGGCTATCCTCGGCCCGGATGGCCTAAGCTTCCGAGCCGATGCCGACGAAAATGCCCACCCTCGAGCAGTTCCGGACGAGCCGGAACCTGCTGTTCTGGAGCCTGCACGCGGCCGGCTGGGCCGCCTACGGTGTCACGCAGTATTTCGGCGCGCTGCTGTACGAAAAGCCCACCAGCTACGCCCGCGTCATCGCGGTGTCGGCGATCGCAGGCTTCGTGCTGTCGATGCCGATGCGCTACATCTATCAGCGCCTGTGGGGCCGCGCGCCGCGCTCGATGATCCTGGGGGTGCTCGCGACCTGCTATGTCACCGCCCTCGCACTGCGCATCGTCATCAATTTCTCCTACAAGGCCTTCGTCGAGCCTGACTGGCAGGCGCGCGGCCTGTTCGAACTCTTCGGCGGCGCGCTGTCCACGACCTACCTGCTGGTGTGCTGGAGCGTCCTTTACTTCGGCATCAAGTTCTACGAATCCCAGCGCAAGCAGGAGGAGGCGATGCTCAAGGCGGTTGCGCTCGCGCAGGAGGCGCAGCTGAAGATGCTGCGCTACCAGCTCAACCCCCACTTCCTCTTCAACACGCTTAATGCCATCTCGACCCTGATCCTGGACAACGAGAACCGCATGGCGAACCAGGCGGTCACGCGCCTGTCAGAGTTCCTGCGCTACACACTCGACCAGGACCCGATGGAGAAGGTGACGCTACGGCAGGAGCTGGAGGCCCTGGATCTGTACCTGGGGACCGAGCGCCTGCGTTTCGGTGAGCGTCTGCGGCTTGAGTACGCGATCGAGGAGCCCGCGATGGAAGCCCTGGTGCCGAGCCTGCTGCTGCAACCGCTTCTCGAGAACTCGCTGAAGTACGCGGTCTCCGCCCGCGAACAGGGCGGCCGCGTGCGTATCGAGGGTCGCCTCGCCGATCGCTGGCTCGAGCTCGCCGTCATTGACGACGGGCCGGGCCTGCGTGAGGCACCGGTCGCGGGTGAGCGCCGCGGCGTCGGCCTGCGCAACACCTCGGAGCGCCTCGCGGTGCTGTACGGGGAGACCTGCCGCTTGGTGATCAGCAGCGCGCACCCCGGGCTCCGCGTGGACATGCGCCTGCCGCTCGAACTCGCTGAGCCCGGGCTGGAGCCGGCCAGGACTCACGCGCTGTTCCCACCGGCCATGCCGCGCGGGGCCACGGCATGAAGATCCGCACCATCATCGTCGACGACGAGGTGCTTTCACGACGGGGCGTCGAGCTGCGCCTGCGCGGCGCCACGGATTTCGAGATCGTCGCGCAGTGCGCCAACGGTCGTGAGGCGGTCGCGGCCATTCAGCAGTACAAGCCCGACGCGGTGTTCCTCGATATACAAATGCCGGGCATGACCGGGTTCGAGGTCCTCGCGCACCTGCCGCACGAATCACTGCCGGTGCTGGTCTTCGTGACCGCCTACGACCAGTACGCGATCCAGGCCTTCGAGGCGCGCGCCGTCGACTACCTGCTCAAGCCCATCGATGACGTGCGCTTCGCCGCGGCGCTCACGCGCATACGCGAGCACGTGCGCGCGCGCAACGCCGCCGAACAGCGTGACCGGCTGCTGCAGGTGATCGCTGAGATCACCGGCTGCGGTGAACTCGCCCTCGATGAGATCCTCGCGCACGGCCGCAAGGCCATCGAGGGACGCTGGCCGGAGGTGCTGCCGATCCGCCAGGGGCGCGAGACCGTGCGGGTCGCCGTGAACGCGATACAGTGGATCGACGCGGCCGGGGACTACATGTGCATCCACGCCGGCGGCGACACGCACATCCTGCGCGGCACGATGAAGGAGCTGGAGGAGTTGCTCGACCCGAAGCTGTTCCAGCGCGTGCATCGCTCGACCATCGTGAACCTGCGGCTGGTGAGGAGCCTGCGTGCGCACATGAATGGCGAGTACTTCCTCACGCTCGAGGGCGGCCACGAGCTGAAACTCTCGCGCACCTACCGCGACAAGGTCGAGATCTTCTTGAGCGGCTCCGCTAACCGCGGCTGAGTCGGCGCGGTTGTCCGGCACCCGCGACCGATCCGGGCTCCCTGGTAAGCCGGTGCGGCGCCCCGGGTTTAAGCGTTACTGAAGACGCGGCCGCACCCCCGGCTGGCGACAGCGCTCGACGGGACGCGACTCAATCTGGATCCGGTCAAACCCCCAGTGGATGACGGGGGAGTTTCCACCTTCAGCGCCGCGCCGCGATGGAAGCGTCACCGTGGCCGCCCGCTGGGCGCCCGATGTCCCCCGGGGAGCATTTGGATGCGTAAGTGTGACTTGCGTCACGAACCTCCCTGACGCTCGGTGTGATCTGTGAGCCATCGCGAGGCGGCCAAGTGCCAGCGTTGCTTAGATATGTCCACCTATGGAAGCCGCCTCACGACCCGCACTGAAGCCGCTGCCCGACCTGCCGGTCGAAGCGCCCTTGGACACCTCCGCGGCGCGTAACGCGTCCGCCGCCGCTGCGCCCGCTCCCGCTCCCGCAGGTGCCGGTTCCGCCAGCGCGGCCAAGGACTCCTCGCAGACGGGCATCACCCTCCTCGATCCGGAATCGCTCGTGCTGGAGGGCGGATACGCCCCGGTCGACTCCCCGCCGGTGCTCGCTGCGGCCCCGCCGGCCAGCACGGCTTCCGGTGAGTTAGAGCTGACGCTGGAAGACCCGCTGGTCGACGAGATGCTCACCTCGCCGCCCCCGCCCCCACCCCCACCGCCAGTGATCAAGGCCGCGCCGGTCGTGGTCGCCACTCCCGAACCTGCCGCGAACGCGTATGCCGCGCGGACCCAGGCGCGCGTGCCCATCGCCCGCACCGGTTCCCTTTCCCCGGCGGCAAGCAAGCTCGCCGCGGCCCGACGCCGCGCGAGCGAGCAGAACACCCCCATCCCGGTCGCGCGCGCCTCCACCCCCTCGGTGACACCCGCGCCCGCGACCCCGGTGCCTCCCGCGCAGAGCCTCGCGGAGTGGACCAGCGCCCGCGCCGCGTCGGCCTCGCCCCCCAAGCCCAGGGCGGCGCCCTTGGCGACACCCGCGTCCGCGCCCGCCATGCCGAGCGCGCCGCCGCCCCAGCCGCCCGTGGCCGCCCAGCCGAGCATACCGGCGAGGCCCGCCGCGCCCGCGGCTGCGTCGGCCGAATCCACGCCCGCACCTCCGCCGATGGACAAGGACTTTATCGCTCGCAACCAGGTGGTGGAGCGTTATCTCTCCGGACGCCTGCCGCTCAGGGGCGCGACTGAGTTCGAGCAGTACTGCGGCAAGCACCCGGAGCTTCTCGATGAGATCGGCCTGCCTGAGCGCGTGAATGCCGGGCTGCGCCTGCTCGAGGCCAGCGGCAAGCCCGAGCCATGGCAGGAGCCCACGCGCCCGTCCTGGCAGAAACCCCAGATCACCGTGTCTCTGGCTGTGGTGGCGCTGGTGTGCGCAGCCACGGCGGCGGTCCTCGCCGGCACCGGCGCGGCCAAGGGCCACCGCATCGAGCAACTGCAGAAGCAGCTGACTGAGCAGCCCCTCGATCCTGCGACCAGCACCCGCGAGATACGCCTGCTGCCCAGTCGCGAAGGCGCCTCCAATTCCCCGGCCATCGGCATCGGCGGCGGCGGCGCGCAGATGGCCGACTTCAAGATCGACGAGTCACATTCGCCGTACCACATCTTCCGCGTCACGATAGACCGCGTCGACCAGGGGCGCGTCGGGGTGATCACGAACCTCGTGAAGGACTCGAACGGTCACCTACGCATCGCGCTCAACAGCTCAGCACTCGGGCCCGGCAACTACCAGCTGACCATCGAGGGCATCGACTGGCGCGGCGACCCTCAGCCGGACTCGTGGATCACCATTGGCGTGCAGCGCTGAGGCGCCGCACGCGCTTTCAGGCCCGCAGCGTCTTGAGCGGTGGCTGGTTGATGACGCCGCGCGTCGCGAGCCATCCACTGGCCGCCACGAGCAGCGCGCCCCCGAATATCCCCTCCAGCCACGGCAGCGCCTCGAAGGTGTAACGCAGCTCCAGCCAGCGGGTGGTGAGGAAATACGCACCCACCGATGCGCCCAGGGCCGCGAGCAGCCCCGCCAGCGCGCCGAGCGTTATGAACTCCGCGAGGATGCCCTGCAGGACGGTCGCGCGACTCGCGCCGAGCGTGCGCAACATGGCGCTCTCGTAGCGACGCTCGTCACGGCTTGATTGCACCGCGGCCAGCAACACGGTGAGCCCGGCCAGCAGGGTGAATGCGAACACGCTCTGCACCGCCAGCGCCGCCTTGTCGAGCACTGCCCGCACCTGCGTGAGCAATTCGTCGATATCGAAGATCGAAACGCTCGGAAAGCGGTGCGCGAGCTGCGCCAGCGAGTGCGCGCCCCCCGGCGTGAAGTAGGCGCTGGTCATGTAGGTGCCGGCCGCCGCCTCGAGCACGCCCGGCACGAACACGATGAAGAAATTCGGCTGAAAGGTATCCCACTTCACCTTGCGAATGCTCGCCACCGTCACCTCGAGCGACTCGCCGGCGATGTCGAAACTCAGGTGGTCGCCCACTTTCACGCCGAGTGATTCCTGGAACTCACTCGCCAGTGACACCAGCGGTTTGCCCGCATCGCCCGGCTGCCACCAGCGACCGGACACCACGCGGTTGTCGGCTCCCAGTTCCGCTGACCAGGTGAGATTCTGCTCGCGGGTCGCGAAGCCCTCCTCGTTGACGCGTCCGGACTTGGGGTCTTCGACCGGTTTGCCGTTGATCGAGGTCAGGCGCCCACGGACGATTGGCAGCACCTTGGTGGTACGCGCGCCCTGGTCGTTGAGGAAGCTGACGAACTGCTCGCGCGACGCGGGCGGGATGTTGACGAAGAAGTAGTTCGGCAGATTCGGTGGCAGGGTGCGCTGCCAGTCGCCGTTCAGGTCCGCGCGCAGGATGCCGAGGAGCAGAAGCACCATGATGCCAGTGCCGAAGGCGACCAGCTGCACCACACTCTCCGCGCGCCGGCGGCTAAGATTCGCGACCCCGAACCGCCATGCCACGCCGACGCGTCCGCGCAGGCGTCCCGCGAGATTCACGAGGAGCGATCCGGCCGCTGTCAGCACCAGCACGAAGGCCGCCAGGCCAGCGGTGAAATAGCCGAAGAGCTTAGGTTCGGGCACCGTCCAGTAGATCAGCAGCAGGACGACCGCGACCGCGGGCCCGAAGGCGAGTATCACCAGTGGTGGCGGGGGGCCGACGTCACGCCGCAGCACACGCAGCGCCGGGACACGGGCGAGCTGCAATATGGGTGGCAGCGCGAAGCCAGCCAGCAACGCGACGGCGGTTAAAAAGCCCATGCCGAGGGGAGCGAGGTTCGGCCCCGGCAGGTCCGTGGTCGCGAGCAACCCGCGGATCGTGCGCAGCAGCCATTCCTGCGCGACGAACCCAAGCGCCGCGCCTACCCCGGCGGCGAGGAGCGCCAGGGCGGCAAGCTGCAGGACCGTGACTCCCAGTGTGAAGGCGCGAGTCGCACCGAGGGTCTTCAGCAACGCGACAGTGTCCAGGTGTCTGGTGACGTAACGTCGCGCGGCCATGGCGACGGCGATGGCGCACAGCAGGACGCTCACGAGGCTTGCGAGACTGAGGAAGCGACCGGCGCGGTCGACGGCGTTGCGCACCTGTGGGCTGGCCTCGGTGATGTCGCGCAGCCGCTCTCCCGCCCGCTTGTTGGCGATCAACCACGCCTTGAACCCATCAATCTTGCGCCGGTCGCCGGCGAAGAGACCGGCGTAGCTCACGCGGCTGCCGGCCTGGATCAGCTGCGTGGACGGGATGTCAGACACATTCATGATCAGGCTCGGGGCCAGTTCCGCGAATGTGCTCCCCTGGTCAGGCTTGGAGATCAGCACCCGTGCGACCCGCAAACTGGCCGCGCCGATGGTCAGCCGCGAGCCGACCTGGCCGCCAATGGCGGCCAGCAATCGCGAATCCGGCCACACTTCGCCGGCGGCGGGTACGGAACTCGCGGCTGTGCCCTTGCCGAAGGCTTCGGGCGCCACGAGCAGGTGCCCGCGCAGCGGGTAACCCGAGGTGACGGCGGTGACGCTGGTGAGCTGGCTGACCTCCCCGTTGAACACCACCGAGAGCAGCGTCGTCGTGCGCGCGCTGCTGATGCCCTCACTCGTCGCCTCCGCGAAGTACCGCTCCTCGATCGGCTGCGGCGAACCGAGCCTGATGTCCGCCGCGAGCACCGCGCTCGCCTGCAGCGCCACCGCCGCACTGATCCGGCTGACCAGGAAACCGACGCCCGTCAGCGCGGCGACCGCCACGGTGAGGGCCAACAGCAATACCCCGAGTTCTCCAGAGCGCCATTCGCGGGAGAGCATCCGCAGCGCTAGGCGCACCAGCCTCA
This sequence comes from Pseudomonadota bacterium, assembly GCA_025360865.1. Classification (GTDB taxonomy): domain Bacteria; phylum Pseudomonadota; class Gammaproteobacteria; order Steroidobacterales; family Steroidobacteraceae; genus 13-2-20CM-66-19. The sequence goes on from JANYBG010000038.1 coordinate 17,402, forward strand.
CAGCACCCGTCCGCCTTCCATGCGTATGACACGCCCGCAGCGGGCCGCGAGTTCCTGGTCGTGCGTAACCAGCACGAGCGTGGTGTGCTCGTGCGTGTTCAACGCGAACAGCAGCTCCCCAACCCGGGTACCGGTCCCGGTATCGAGGTTGCCGGTTGGTTCATCCGCGAACAGCACCGCGGGCTTGGTGACGAACGCGCGTGCTATGGCGACCCGCTGCTGCTCGCCACCGGAGAGTTGGCGGGGATAATGACCGGTGCGTGCGCCGAGGCGGACCCCAGCGAGGGTGTCCATGGCGATGCGGCGCGCGTCCGAGATTCCCGCGAGTTCAAGCGGCAACATCACGTTCTCGAGCGCGGTCAGGGCCGGGATCAAGTGGAACGACTGGAACACAAAGCCGACGCGCTGCGCGCGCAGGCGCGCGCGACCGTCCTCATCCAGTCGCGTCAGGTCCTCGCCCGCCAGAAACACGCGTCCGCGGGTCGGTGTATCAAGGCCGGCCAGCAGCGCGAGCAGCGTCGACTTGCCGGCGCCAGAGGAGCCGGTGACCGCGACGGACTCCCCGGCGACGATGTCCAGAGAAACATCATTGACAATGGTCAGCGAACCTTCCGGACTGCTAACCTCCTTGGAGAGGTTTTCCGCTTTGAGAACGCTATTACGAATCATCGGCGCCTGGGCGCTGGGCATAAGCTTGGTGTTCATCGCGCTCCACGACGCGGTGGCATCCGACCGCACGATCCTTGTGTTCGGCGACAGCCTCAGCGCCGCGCTTGGACTCCGTCCGCAGCAGGGTTGGGTGGCCCTGCTCGCCCGACGGCTCGAGGCACAAGGGTACGGGTACGAAGTCGTCAACGCCAGTGTGAGCGGGGAGACCTCAGGCGGCGGCCTGCAGCGCTTACCACGGGCCTTGGAACTGCATAAGCCGGTGATTGTGATCCTGGAACTCGGCGCCAACGACGGGCTGCGCGGCCTGCCGGTGGATGCGATGCGCGCGAACCTCTCGCGGATGGTGCGTCTGTCCCAAGACGCCGGCGCCCGAGTCCTGCTGCTAGGCATCCGCATTCCCCCGAACTATGGACCGCGCTATGGCGATCAGTTCGCGGACGCCTTCCCGGCGCTTGCCCAGCAGAACCACCTGCCGCTTGTGCCATTCCTGCTCAAGGACGTCGCGCTCGATAGCGCTCGCATGCAGGAGGATGGAATGCACCCGAACGTCTCGGGGGAGCCCGTCGTGCTCGAAAACGTGTGGCCGTACCTCAAGCCCCTCCTGAGGAAGAGCAACTAGACCGGGAACGCTGAATGGAAAAGATATGGCTCAAGTCCTACCCGCCCGGCGTCCCGGCTGAGATCGATCCGAGCCAGCTGCGCTCTCTGAAGCAGCTGATTGAAATGACGTGCCATAAGCACGCCGACCGGGTGGCCTTCATCCAGATGGACGGGAAGCTCACGTACCGAGAACTTGACGAGCGGAGTCGCGCCTTCGCCGCGTGGCTCCAGCAGGCGGGAATCAAGAAGGGCGATCGCATGGCGATCATGCTGCCCAACACCCTGCAGTACCCGATCGCGATGTTCGGCGCGTTGCGCGCCGGTATCGTGGTGGTAAACACCAACCCGCTGTATACCGCGCCGGAACTGGAGCACCAACTGGTCGACTCAGGCGCCACGGCGATACTCGTGCTCGAGAACTTCGCGCACGTACTGCAGGCGGTCTTGCCGCGCACGATGATCAAGCACGTACTGGTGACAGCCGCCGGCGACTTCCTGCCATTTCCAAAGTCACTGATCGTCAACTTCGTCGTGCGCCGCGTGCGCAAGCAGGTCCCCCCCTGGCGTATCTCGAGCGCCATTGATTTCAGGTCCGTGTTGGCTGCGGGACGCCGTGCCACACCGCAGCCAGTTGAGGTCACTTCCGAGGACCTCGCCTTTCTGCAGTACACCGGCGGCACGACCGGGGTCGCCAAGGGCGCGATGTTGTCCCACGGAAACATAAGCTCAAATGTGCTGCAGGCGGAGGCGTTCCTTGGCAAGGAGACGCTCGGGGATCTGGGCACGCTCCTGACCGCGATCCCGCTGTACCACATATTCGCACTGTCGGGAAATTGCATGGTCTTCGCGCGTCTGGGTTGGACGAACTTGCTGATCATCAACCCGCGTGACATGCCATCTCTTATCGCGGACCTCAAGAAATACCCGTGCAACTACATCAGCGGTGTGAACACTTTATTCAACGGCATGATGCACGCCAAGGGCTTCAGCGAGCTCGACTTCAGCGCACTGAAGATCACCCTTGGTGGCGGCATGGCCGTGCAGCAGGCGGTCGCCGAGCGCTGGAAGAAAGCCACCGGTTGCGTACTGACCCAAGCCTGGGGCCTTACCGAGACCTCTCCCGCAGCCTGCATAAACCCAACGGGAGCCGAATTCAATGGGTCAATTGGTGTCCCGATCTCCTCAACGGAAGTCGCCATCAAGAATGACGCGGGCGAAGACCTTGAAAATGGCCAAATCGGTGAAATTTGTGTCCGCGGACCACAGGTGATGCAGGGTTACTGGCACCGCCCTGATGAAACTTCGAAGGTAATGCTTCCCGGCGGCTGGTTGCGCACTGGGGATATTGGTCGCCTGAATGCCCACGGATTCGTGTTCATCGAGGACCGAAAGAAGGACATGATCTTAGTGTCCGGATTCAACGTCTATCCGAATGAGGTTGAGTCGGTTGCCGTCACACTCCCGGGCATTCTCGAGGCTGCCGCAGTAGCGCAACTCGACGAGCATTCCGGCGAAGTGGTCGCTCTGTTTGTCGTGAAGAAGGATCCGAATCTCACCGAGCAGGATGTAATCGCCCACTGCCGCAAATCACTTGCCGGCTACAAGGTCCCGAAGCACGTCTATTTTCGTTCGGAATTGCCTAAGACGAACGTCGGGAAGATCTTGAGGAAGGCGTTGCGGGAGGAACTGCGCGGCTCGTAAGCACAATCGTCGATTTGTTCTGTGCACTGGTGCCTTGCAAACGCGGCGCCTCTTCCATCCTGATTTTTCGTAGTATCGTGGTAATGAAGGAGCGAACATACTTCTCGGAATATAAAGGCATGCGACGCTTATAACCACGTAGGCGTAAGAGATTGCCGCGAAGCGCTGCGAATCCGCCATCTATCATCTCTTGGAGAAGCGCTCGCTGCGGAATATCGCCCGCGTACCTTTTGACTAACTGGACGAATGTCTCATGCTGCCCGCTGAGCAAAATTGCCTTGGGCCTCCCCGTGTCGTCTAGAAAATCGCTGTCGGTGCGCCATCCGTGGATAACTTGATCTAGCGGACTCAACACGTGCCTGGTGGGAATCTTTTGGTGAATGAGCTGCCGGATTGCTGCACGCGGCAACCCAGTCTTGGCTGCGATGCGCGAATAATTGACTCGACCATTCTTCAGGCGCGCACCGCGCGCGGCAGCTCTCACAAACGCCTGGTCCATGACTTCGTGTAGCAGCGCCGGAGTTATGCCGTGACCTAAGAGCAACTCCGCAAGCTCAATAAGCAGTCTGCTTTGTGCGTGGCTCTTTACGCCCGCGACGACATACTCGGTAGATTTGGGTCGACGCTTCATTGTGTGCTAGCGGGGCTCAATGATCGCTCAGCTTGAAACGCCGCAGAATCGACATTTGGACCGCGTTTTCGGAGAAACTTCGCGGCCCACAATGCGCTAGAGGGCCTTGAAGGCCCTCTAGATTTAGCCAATTTGCGTGAGGCTATGCAGTTAAACGTGCGTAGGGTGAGGCGACGATCGTTAACGCTTGTTACCGGTGCCCCTTGAGCCATAGCGCGGGAACACGCCGTCGCCGATGCGGGTGACACCCGCACCGCTACCGCTGATCCCGTGGATGCCGCTGCGGCTGATGCCATTTACGCCGGCACCACTGCCACTGATGCCATTTACACCGGCGCCGCTG
>JANYBG010000044.1 GCA_025360865.1 Pseudomonadota bacterium
CGACAATCTCGGTAACCGCCGGGTCCGCTCGGTCGGCGAGCTTCTGGAAAACCAGTACCGTGTCGGTCTGCTGCGAATGGAGCGGGCGATCAAGGAGCGCATGTCCAGCGTCGATATCGACACGGTGATGCCGCACGACCTGATCAACGCCAAGCCGGCGGCCGCGGCGGTGCGCGAGTTCTTCGGCTCCTCGCAGCTCAGCCAGTTCATGGACCAGACCAATCCGCTGTCCGAGATCACCCACAAGCGCCGCCTGTCGGCCTTGGGCCCCGGCGGTCTGACCCGCGAGCGCGCCGGCTTCGAGGTGCGCGACGTGCACCCGACCCACTACGGGCGTATCTGCCCCATCGAGACGCCGGAAGGCCCGAACATCGGGCTGATCAACTCGCTGGCCACCCACGCGGTGGTCAACAAGTACGGCTTCATCGAAAGCCCCTACCGCCGCGTCTCCGCGCTCGGCCCCGGCGGACTCACGCGCGAGCGCGCCGGCTTCGAGGTGCGCGACGTGCACCCGACGCATTACGGCCGCGTCTGCCCGATCGAGACCCCGGAAGGCCCGAATATCGGTCTCATCAACTCGCTGTCCGTTTACGCGCGTACCAACAATTACGGGTTCCTCGAGACCCCGTACCGGCGCGTGGTCGACGGCCGCGTCACCGACAAGATCGATTACCTGTCGGCGATCGAGGAAGGCGAGTTCGCGATCGCGCAGGCGAACGCTGTGCTCGGTTCCAAGGGCGAGCTCACCGATGAGCTGGTCTCGTGCCGCTTCCAGAACGAGTTCACGTTGATGCCGCGTGGCCGAATCAACTACATGGACGTCTCACCGAAGCAGATCGTCTCGGTGGCCGCATCGCTCATCCCGTTTCTCGAACATGACGACGCCAACCGCGCGCTCATGGGTTCGAACATGCAGCGCCAGGCGGTCCCCACGCTGCGTTCCGAGACCCCGCTCGTGGGCACGGGAATGGAGCGCCCCGTCGCCATCGACTCCGGCGTGACCGTGATCGGCAAGCGTGGCGGCGTCGTTGACTCCGTCGATGCCTCGCGCATCGTCGTCCGAGTGAACGATGACGAGACCCTGGCCGGCGAACCAGGCGTGGACATCTACAACCTCACCAAGTACACCCGCTCCAACCAGAACACCTGCATCAACCAGCGTCCGCTGGTGAACGCCGGGGACGTCATCGCCCGGGGCGACGTGCTGGCGGACGGCCCCTCGACGCACCTGGGCGAGCTTGCGCTCGGCCAGAACCTGCTCGTGGCGTTCATGCCCTGGAACGGCTACAACTTCGAGGACTCCATCCTGATCTCCGAGCGGGTGGTGCAGGAAGACCGCTTCACGACCATCCACATCGAGGAGCTCACCTGCGTCGCGCGCGACACCAAGCTCGGGCCGGAGGAGATCACCGCCGACATCCCGAACGTCGGCGACGCCGCGCTCGCCAAGCTCGATGAGGCGGGCATCGCCTTCATCGGCGCGGAAGTGAAGGCCGGCGACATCCTGGTCGGCAAGGTCACGCCCAAGGGCGAGACCCAGCTGACGCCGGAAGAGAAGCTGCTACGGGCTATCTTCGGCGAGAAGGCCTCGGACGTTAAGGACACGGGCCTGCGCGTGCCCCCGGGCATGGACGGCACCGTGATCGACGTGCGCGTGTTCACGCGTGATGGGGTCGACAAGGACTCCCGCGCGCTGTCCATCGAGAAGACCGAGGTCGAGCGGGTGCGCAAGGACTTCGCCGACCAGCAGCGCATCCTCGAGGACGACTTGTTCCAGCGCGTGCGCGGCATGCTGCTCGGGCAGAGCGCCGCGGGCGGGCCGAAGAAGCTCAAGAGTGGCAGCAAGATCACCGCGGAGTACCTCGACGAGGTGCAGCGCGAGGAATGGTTCGAGATCCGCCTCGACGGTGAGGACGCCAATGCGCAGCTGGAGGCCTCCTCCGAGCGCCTGAAGCTGCAGCGCAAGGCGTTCGAGAAGCGCCTCGACGACAAGAAGGCGAAGATCACCGCCGGCGATGACCTCGCTCCTGGCGTGCTGAAGATGGTCAAGGTGTACCTGGCGGTGAAGCGCCGCGTGCAGCCGGGCGACAAGATGGCCGGACGGCACGGCAACAAGGGCGTCATCTCCACCATCGTCCCGGTGGAAGACATGCCGTACCTCGAGGACGGCACCCCGGTGGATGTGGTGCTGAACCCCCTCGGCGTGCCTTCGCGCATGAACGTCGGCCAGGTGCTGGAGACGCACCTGGGCTGGGCGGCCAAGGGCGTCGGCGCCAAGATCGGTCGCATGCTGGAGGCACAGGCGGCGATGGCCGACCTGCGCGGCTTCATCAAGCAGATCTATAACGAGACCGGCGGCCAGAAGGAGGACATCGACAGCCTGAATGACGGTGATCTCGGCAAGCTTGCCAAGAACCTCACCAACGGCGTGCCGATGGCGACCCCCGTGTTCGACGGCGCGAGCGAAGCTGAGATCAAGAAGATGCTCAAGCTCGCCGACCTGCCGCTGAATGGCCAGACGTACCTGTTCGACGGCCGCACCGGCGAGCGCTTCGAGCGCCAGGTGACTGTCGGCTACATGTACATGCTGAAGCTGAACCATCTGGTGGACGACAAGATGCACGCGCGTTCCACGGGACCGTACAGTCTGGTCACGCAGCAGCCGCTGGGTGGCAAGGCGCAGTTCGGTGGCCAGCGCTTCGGTGAGATGGAAGTGTGGGCGCTCGAGGCCTACGGGGCCGCGTACACCTTGCAGGAGATGCTCACCGTCAAGTCCGATGACGTGAACGGTCGCACCAAGATGTACAAGAACATCGTCGACGGCAACCATCAGATGGATGCCGGCATGCCGGAGTCCTTCAACGTACTCGTGAAGGAAATCCGCTCGCTAGGCATTAATATGGAACTGGAGCAGGACTAAGTTATGAAAGATCTACTTAAACTGTTCAGACAGCACGCCCCGGTCGAGCACTTCGACTCGATCAAGATCGGGCTCGCCTCCCCGGAGATGATCCGGGCCTGGTCCTACGGCGAGGTCAAGAAGCCGGAGACCATCAACTACCGCACGTTCAAGCCTGAGCGTGACGGACTGTTCTGCGCGAAGATATTCGGGCCCGTCAAGGACTACGAGTGCCTGTGCGGCAAGTACAAGCGCCTGAAGCACCGCGGCGTCGTCTGCGAGAAGTGCGGGGTCGAAGTGACCCAGTCCAAGGTGCGCCGCGAGCGCATGGGCCACATCGAGCTCGCCAGCCCCACCGCGCACATCTGGTTCCTGAAGTCGCTTCCGTCCCGCATCGGCCTAATGCTCGACATGACGCTGCGCGAGATCGAACGCGTGCTGTACTTCGAGGCCTTCGTCGTCATCGATCCAGGCATGACGCCGATGCAGCGCGGCCAGCTGCTGACCGATGAGATGTACCTCGAGGCGATCGAGGAGCACGGCGACGAGTTCGACGCCCGCATGGGCGCCGAGGCCGTCTACGAGCTCATGCGCACCATCGAGCTCCCCGCCGAGATCATCAAGGTCCGCGAGGAGATGTCGGCGACCGCGTCCGAGACCAAGCTGAAGCGGCTCTCCAAGCGCCTGAAGCTCATCGAGTCCTTCGTCGAGTCCGGCAACAAGCCCGAGTGGATGGTCATGACGGTGCTGCCGGTACTGCCGCCGGACCTGCGCCCGCTCGTGCCGCTGGACGGCGGCCGCTTCGCGACCTCCGACCTGAATGACCTGTACCGCCGCGTCATCAACCGCAACAATCGCCTGCGCCGGCTACTCGAGCTCAACGCGCCCGACATCATCGTGCGCAACGAGAAGCGCATGCTGCAGGAAGCGGTCGACGCGTTGCTGGACAACGGCCGCCGTGGCCGCGCCATCACCGGCACCAACAAGCGCCCGCTCAAGTCGCTCGCCGACATGATCAAGGGCAAGCAGGGGCGCTTCCGCCAGAACCTGCTCGGCAAGCGCGTCGACTACTCGGGCCGCTCGGTCATCGTGGTCGGCCCGCAGCTGCGCCTGCACCAGTGCGGACTGCCGAAGAAGATGGCGCTCGAGCTGTTCAAGCCCTTCATCTTCCAGAAGCTGCAGCTGCGTGGCGAGGCCTCGACGATCAAGGCCGCCAAGCGCCTCGTGGAGCGCGAGGGACCGGAGGTCTGGGACATCCTCGAGGAGGTGATCCGCGAACACCCGGTGCTCCTGAACCGCGCACCGACCCTGCATCGCCTGGGGATCCAGGCGTTCGAACCGCTGCTGGTCGAGGGCAAGGCCATCCAGCTGCACCCGCTCGTGTGTACCGCGTTCAACGCGGACTTCGACGGTGACCAGATGGCCGTGCACGTACCGCTGTCACTCGAGGCCCAGCTCGAGGCGCGCGCGCTGATGATGTCCTCCAACAACATCCTCTCGCCCGCCAACGGCGACCCGATCATCGTGCCCTCGCAGGATGTGGTGCTCGGGCTGTACTACATGACCCGCGAGCGCGTTGGCGCCAAGGGCGAGGGCAGCCTCTTCGCAGACGTCTCCGAGGTGCATCGCGCCTACGAGAGCCGTGGCGTGGACCTGCAGGCCAAGTGCAAGGTGCGCCTGCGTGAGCACGTGCGCGGCGAGGGCGGCACGCTCACCGAGCGTACCCGCGTCGTCGCCACGAGCGTCGGCCGCGCGCTGCTGTTCGACATCCTGCCCAAGGGCCTGTCGTTCGACCTGATCAACCAGGACATGACCAAGAAGGCGATCTCCGGGACCATCAACGCGTGCTATCGCGCGCTGGGCCTGAAGGAAACCGTCGTCTTCGCCGACCAGCTGATGTACACCGGCTTCCACTACGCGACCCGCGCCGGCATCTCCTTCGGCATCGACGACATCGTCATCCCGGAGCAGAAGACCCGCCTGGTGGCCGCGGCCGATGCCGAGGTCAAGGAGATCCAGAACCAGTACTCCTCTGGCCTGGTCACCAACGGCGAGCGCTACAACAAGGTGGTCGACATCTGGTCACGCGCGAACGACCAGGTCGCCAAGGCCATGATGGAGAAGCTCGGCTCGGAAGAGGCGACCGACTCCAAAGGCAAGGTGCAGAAGCAGAAGTCGTTCAACTCGATCTTCATGATGGCGGACTCCGGCGCCCGCGGTTCCGCGGCCCAGATCCGCCAGCTCGCCGGCATGCGCGGCCTCATGGCCAAGCCTGATGGCTCGATCATCGAGACCCCGATCACGGCGAACTTCCGTGAGGGCCTGAATGTTCTGCAGTACTTCATCTCGACGCACGGCGCCCGCAAGGGTCTGGCCGACACGGCGCTGAAGACCGCGAACTCCGGCTACCTGACCCGGCGCCTGGTGGACGTGGCGCAGGACCTGGTCGTGACCGAGGTCGATTGCGGAACCTCCGCGGGCCTGTCCATGTCCCCGCTGGTCGAAGGCGGCGACGTGGTCGAGCAGCTCGGCGAGCGCGTGCTCGGCCGAGTGCCCTCCGAGGACATCCTCAAGCCCGGCTCCAAGGAAACCCTCATCGACAAGGGCACGCTGCTGGACGAGAAGCTCGTGCGCCTGCTCGAGACCGAGGGCGTGGACCAGATCATGGTGCGCTCCCCGATCACCTGCGAGACGCGCTACGGGGTGTGCTCGAGCTGCTACGGGCGCGACCTCGCCCGCGGCCGGCCGATCTCGATCGGCGAGGCGGTGGGCGTCATCGCCGCGCAGTCGATCGGCGAACCCGGCACGCAGCTGACGATGCGTACCTTTCACATCGGCGGCGCGGCCTCCCGGGCGGCGGCGGCCTCCAGCGTGGAAGTGCGCAACAAGGGTGTCGTGCGCTTCCACCACGTCAAGACCGTGCAGCACGAGAAGGGACACCTGGTCGCGGTTTCCCGCTCGGGCGAGATCGGCGTGGTGGACAGCTTCGGCCGCGAGCGCGAGCGCTACAAGATCCCCTACGGCGCCGTCATCAGCACCAAAGAGGGTGCGACGGTGGAGGGCGGCCAGGTGGTTGCCACCTGGGACCCGCATACCCACCCGGTCGTCACCGAGGTGGCGGGCTTCCTCAAGTTCCAGGACTTCGTGGATGGCCTGACCGTGACCTCGCAGGTCGACGAAGTGACCGGCCTGTCCTCCACCGTGGTCGCTGACACCAAGCAGCGCGGCGGCAAGGACGTGCGCGCGACCATGAAACTCGTGAACGCCAAGGGCAAGGAAATGACCTTCGCGAACACGGAGATCCCGGCCGTGTACACGCTGCCCCCGGGCGCGCTGGTCAGCCTCGAGGACGGCGCCCGCGTGTCGGTGGGCGATGTCATCGCGCGCATCCCGCAGGAATCCTCCAAGACCCGTGACATCACCGGCGGCCTGCCGCGTGTGGCCGACCTGTTCGAGGCGCGCAAGCCCAAGGAACAGGCGATCCTCGCGGAGAAGTCGGGCACGGCCAGCTTCGGCAAGGAAACCAAGGGCAAGCGTCGCCTGATTATCACCAGTGACGACGGCGAGAAGTACGAGGAGCTGATCCCGAAGTGGCGCCAGCTCAACGTCTTCGAGGGTGAGACCGTGGAACGCGGCGAAGTCATCGCCGACGGCGAACCCAACCCGCACGACATCCTGCGCCTGCAGGGCATCGAGGCGCTGGCGAACTACCTGGTGCGCGAGATCCAGGACGTCTACCGGCTGCAGGGCGTGAAGATCAACGACAAGCACATCGAGGTGATCATCCGCCAGATGCTGCGCAAGACCGAGGTACAGGACACGGGTGAAACCGCGCTCCTGCGGGGTGAGCAGCTTGACCGGGCCCGCGCGCTCGACATCAACGATCGCGCCAAGGCGGACAACAAGGAGGCGGCACGCCTGCAGCCGGTCCTGCTGGGCATCACCAAGGCATCCCTTGCGACCGAGTCCTTCATCTCCGCGGCCTCCTTCCAGGAGACCACCCGCGTGCTGACCGAAGCCGCGGTGCGCGGCCTGAAGGACGACCTGCGGGGTCTCAAGGAGAACGTCATCGTCGGCCGGCTCATCCCGGCGGGCACCGGCTTCGCGGCCCATGCCTCGCGGCGTCGCAAGCTCGAGGGGACCGACCGTCGCAGCTTCATGGACGTTGGCGGCGGCCTGCCGGATGCCGAGGAATCGAGCGTCACCGAAGAGTCGGAAAGCGCCGCGGGCTGACAGCCCCACGCGCGCGCACGGTGGGATCCCAGGGGATTCCGGGTGCGGTAACATCCAACGGGCCGGCGAGCGATCGCCGGCCCGTTTTTTTTCGCCGGGAGAGATCTGATGACCAGAGTTCACCCATTCGCCGGGATCCCGTCCAGCCCCGTGGCGCGCGGCGCCATCGCCTGCCTGTTGGGACTCGCGGCCGTGCTGGCCGGTGCCGCCACTCCCGCGCCGGACACCGTCTACAAGAACGGCTATGTCTATACCGGTGACGGCTACGCCTCCGTCGCGCAGGCGCTCGCGGTGCGCGCTGGCCGCATCACCTACGTTGGCACCAACGCCCAGGCACGGGTCCTCGCCGGTCCGACCACTCGGGTGGTCGACCTCGGCGGCCGGGTGCTGATGCCCGGGCTCATCGACGGCCACATGCACCCGCTGGAGGGCGGCCGGACGCTCATCAAGTGCAATCTCCACTACGAGCGGCTCACGGTGGAGCGGATGCAGGCGCGCATCCAGAAATGCCTCGACGACTCGCGTGCGCAGGAGCCGGATGCCTGGCTCGAGGTGGTGAGCTGGTTCAGGGAGGCGATGCTGCCGAACGGCGTCGCCACCAGCGCCGCCACGTTGGATGCGCTGAAGACCGAGCGGCCGATTTTTGTCATGTCCTCGTTCGGGCACACCGCCCTGGTCAACACGCGCGCCCTGCGGCTGGCGAAGATCGATGCCAGCCTCAAGGACCCCGTGGGGGGTCGTATCGATCGCGACGCCAGCGGCGCCCCGACGGGCGTGCTCGAGGACGCGGCTCACGAGCCGGTGGAGGCGCTGCTGCCGAAGCCGACGCCCGAACAGGACCACCGGGCCGCCGTTGCCGCGCTTGCGGCCATGAACGCGCAGGGCGTCACGAGCTTCCTCGACGCGTGGGCGGACGCGAGCACGCTGGCCGCGTTCGCCAGCGCCGAACGCAGCGGCGAACTCACCGCCCGACCGCACTTCGCGGTGGCGATCACCCCGGTGCAGGCCGGGCGCGACCCACAGGTGGCGGTGGCCGCCGTGC
>JANYBG010000109.1 GCA_025360865.1 Pseudomonadota bacterium
TGAAGTCGAACACCCCCTGGGTGAAGTTCTCGCCAAGTGTGGACACCGAGAGGTTGTTGAAGAGCACGTAGGCGATTAGCGCCCCGAGCATGCCGCCAACCAAGGCCAGCAGCAGCGCCTCGATCATCACCGAGACCAGCACCGGCAGTCCGCCGAAGCCGATGGCGCGCAGCGTGGCGATCTCCTTGCCACGCGCGGCGACAGCCGCGTACATGCTGTTGAGAGCGGCGAACACCGCGCCGAGCGCCATGATGATGGTAACCAGCCCGGCGAGGAACCCGATCGTCTTGCGGAACTGCTTGGTCTGGCCACTGAAGTAGTCCTGCTCGCGCACCACATCGACGTTCAGGCGCGGATCGGCCGCCAGTGACTGTTTGAGGCGGTCGAGGCCGTTACCATCATCGAGGGCCGCGAAAACGGCGCTGGATCCGCTGCGGCCGAAGGTGGCGCGCGCCACGTTGATGTCGGTCCACAGCTCGCTGTCATGGGCATCGCCGGAGGCGAACACTCCGACGATCGTCCAATCTGAACCGCGCATGCGCAGGGTCTGGCCAAGTTCCGCGCCCTGAAACTGCCTGAGCACGCCCTGGCCGACGATCAGCTCACGCAGGCCGGGAGTGAAGGCGCGGCCGGCGATTATTTTCAATCGCGGCCGCAGGGTGAACGCGTCGGGTTCGACGCCCAGCACGGTGATATTCGCGCCGTTCTTGGCGTCGTCCTTGCGCACCAGTTCAGCGATGATCATCATCTCCGCCGCGGCGAGCGGCTTGCCGTCAGCCCCCACGCGAATTCCCCCCGCCTGCTTGATGAGCTCGCTTTGATCGCGGTCGAGCCCGGAGTTGAGTTCCGTGTCTGAGCCGCCGCGCATGATGATCACCGCGTCACGGCGCCCGGTCGCCTTCAGCGTGGCCTCAAAGCCGGTGGCCATCGCGAGCAACGCGGTGAACACCGCCACGACCCCGGCGAGTCCGATGACAATGACCAGCGAGGACGCCCAGCGCCGCGGGATGCTGCGGATGTTGATGCCGGTGATGGCGAGGACTTGACTCAACAAGGCGTATTCTCCGGAGGTCTCAGCGGCCAGCCAGGGCGTCAACGATCTTCAGGCGCCGCGCGCGCAGGGCCGGCAGCAGGCCGACGGCGATGCTCATCAGCACGATCGCCGCGCTCCCGATGAGCCACACCGTCGCGCTGGGTCGCAGCTGGAACTGGCCGCCGCTACCCTTCTCCACCATGGCTCCGGCGACCGTGGCCAGCAGCAGGCCCACCGTGCCGCCGAACAGGCACAACGCGAAGGCCTCGGCGAAGACGAAGCCGAGCACGCTGCCGTCCGAGAAGCCGAGCGTCTTGAGGACCGCGAGCTCGGGTATGCGCTCGCGCACGCTCTGCGCCATGGTGTTGCCCACCACGAGCAGCAAGGTGAAGAACACGGCGAACAGGATCCAGCGCACGATCAGGCCGATATCGCCGATCTGCTTGACGAAGCTCAGGTTGAAGTCCTTCTCGGTCTGAGTCTTGGTCTCGTCCGGGGAATTCTCGAACATCGCATCGACGGTCTTGCTGACCGACTGCGCGCGGTCGCCATCGGACAGGCGCAGGATATAGAAGTTGGTGCGTCCCTTGCCGAACTGATTGGCCTCGTCGAAGTAGTCGTGGTTTATGAGCACCTGATTCGTCTGCTTCTTCCAGTTCTCGTCCTTGCCATCGAAGATGCCGACCAGGTCGAACGCCCAGGCCTTGCTGCCATTCTTCTGCGGATAGATGTTCGAGGAGATCGGCACCTTCTGTCCCACCTTCCAGCCGTACTGATCGGCGATCTGTTTGCCCGCCACCATGGCGGTGCGGGTGTTGGTGAACGCCTGCCACTGCGCCTCGGGCATCACGAATTCCGGATAGACGTCGTGATAGCGTTGTGGATCGACCGCGAACACGAACAGGGGGGTGTTGTCCTGCCACACGCCGCCGAACCACTGCGAGTACGCCACGCGCGTGACCCCGGGGACCGCCTCCAACTTCGGCACCATGCTCAGCGGGAGTGGCTGCGTGAAGGAAACGCGCGCCTGAGTCATGAGGCGCGTCGCGCCGACGAAGTCCGCGCCGGCGTTGAATATCGAATTCACCGACTGCAGCAATCCAAACAACAAAAACGCCATGATCACCGACAGCAGCGTCAGGATGGTTCGCGTGCGCTTGCGAAACAGGTTGGCGACGACGAATCCGGTCTTGGTCATGTCAGGTTTCCGCTACCGCCCCTAGGCAGCCGCCTGCTCGAGCAGCTGACCCTTCTCAAGGTGCAGCGTGCGCCGGGCGAACTCCGCGGCCTTCGGATCATGCGTGACCATCACGATGGTCTTGCCGTGCTCGCGGTTGAGCACCTGCAGCAGGCCCAGGATCTCGTCCGCGGTCTTGCGGTCAAGGTCCCCCGTAGGCTCATCGCACACCAGCAGTCGCGGGTCCGACACCAGCGCGCGGGCGATCGCCACGCGCTGCTCCTGGCCGCCGGACAACTCGCGTGGCTTGTGCTTGGCGCGATCCGTCAGCCCCACCACCTGCAGCGCGACGGCCGCGTTCTTCTTGCGCTGGGAGGCGGAGAGCTTCGTCAGCAGCAGCGGCAGCTCGACATTACCCTCCGCGGTGAGCACCGGCATCAGGTTGTAGAACTGGAACACGAAGCCGACGTTGTGGGCGCGCCATTTGGCCAGCTCGCCGCTGGAGAGCTTGTCGATACGGCTGCCGCCGACCAGGATCTCCCCCGAGGTCGGCTGGTCCAGGCCACCGATCAGGTTCAGGAGCGTGGTCTTGCCGGACCCGGAGGGCCCCATGAGCGCGACGAAGTCACCCTTGGGGATGTCCAGGGTGAGTCCATGCAGCACCTCGATCTTCTGCTTGCCGCGCTCGTACACCTTGGTGACGTCGCGTACCTGGACCATGGAATCTGACATAGCGAACCTCAGCTCACGGCAATGTTGATCAGTATCCCGCGCGCGGCGCGCGCACGCCTCATTCCCGCGCTCACGACTTCGCCTGGGTGACCGGCGACTCGTCCTTAAGCTCGGCCGGCGGATCCAGTATAACGGTCTCGCCGACGTCGATGCCGGTCAGCACCTGGCGTGAATCCCCGTACGTGCCACCGAGTGTGACGGCGCGCCGCCGCGCTTTTTTGTCCTTGATGACGAACACGACCGCGCGGTCCGCGTCGGTGCGGATGGCCGCCACCGGCACCAGCGCGCCGCGCGGCTGCGCCTGCGGCTGCGCATCGGCTTTCTTCTCCTCCAGGAACGACACGCGCACGCCCATGTCCGGGACGATGCGCGGGTCCTTGCCATCCAGCCCGATGCGCACCTTCACGGTCGCCTTGGAACGATCCGCCGTCGGGATGATGGCGATGACGTGCGAGGGGATGCGCCAGTCAGGATAGGCGTTGAGGACGGACTCGACCGGCTGCCCGGGCTGCACACGGTTGATATAGGCCTCATTGACGTCGACCTCGATCTCCAGCGAGTCCATGTCCACGATCGTACCGATCCCGGTGCGCGTGAACCCGCCACCCGCGGAGAATGGCGAGATGATCTCACCGACTTGGGCCGCCTTGGCGATAACAACTCCGGTGAAGGGCGCGCGTACCGTGCAGTAATCCAGCTGTACCTGCGCGGACCTGAGGTTCGCCTGAGCCACGTCGATCAGACGGCGCTGGCTGAGCGCCTGTGCGCCTTGGGTAGCCACCTGGGTGCGCGCCTGCTCCACGGCCTGCTCGGAGACGAGGTTCCGCTTGACCAGGTCCTCGGCGCGCTTCACATCGCGCTCGCTCTGGATGAGGTTCGCCTGGGCCTGCGTCAGCAGCGCCTGCGCGGAGTTCACCTGCGCCTGGGCCTGGGCGAGCGTGGCGCGCTGCGCGGTGTCATCGAGTCGGCCCAGTACCTGGCCCACCTTGACGTGGTCACCCTCCTCGATGAGGACCTGAGTGAGCGTGCCGGTGATCTGGGCGGACACGGTGGCCTCGCGTCGGGCGGTCACGTAGCCGGTCGCATCCAGCACCGAGGCATTGCCCGCCCCGCCAGCGGCGATGGCGCGCGCCTCCGCGGTGCGCACCGAGACGGCCGCCTGCCTGCCCGTGAGCCACCAGGCGACGGCGCCGATGGCGACGAGCACGGCGGCGCCAATGATCCACAGGCGGCGGTTGGGACTTGCCTCGGGCTCAGGGGAGCCGCGGTCGATGCGCAGCTGCGCCAGTAGCGCTTTGTTATCGGTTTCCGAGGCCATCCCTGAACTGGTCCGCAGTCGAAGGCGCGCAAGATATCACAGTCCCTGCGGGCCTCCGGGAGGTGACCGAGACATACAGTCCGCATCGGTCTGTATGGCTGTATAGCCGTCAGGGAGCTGTCACGACCGAGGCTCGAGGACCGGCGGCCCCGCCGCTCGCGCGGCGGCCTCAACCGGACGTGATTTTCGCCATCAGGGCCCGGGCCTGCGCATAGTCCGGGGCCAGCAGCAACGCGTGCTCCAGCGCATCCCGCGCGTCGACCGGATCACCATGCTCCAGCAGATCCCTGCCGAGGTAGTAATACGCCTCGGACGCGCCCCAGCTCGGCAGCGCCTCCGCGCCGCCGCGTTCAGCCTCGAAGGCGGCGACCGCGCGCCGCAACTTCGGCAGCGCACGCTCCTTGTTGCCACCCAGCGCCGCGGCGAACTCGTAGTCCCCCAGGGCGTCCAGCAGCAGCACTCGCGGGTTGCGCGGGGCGAGCTCCAGCGCACGGTCAAGATCCTTGCGCGGACCGTGCCCGGCGAAGGGCACATGCAGCGCGCCGCCGCCCATGGGAGTGAGCACGCAGATCGCACTCAACGCGAGCGCCTCGGCGAAGTCAGGTTTTTGGTCCAGCGCGCGATCGACCGCGTGCGCGCAGCGTGCCGCCAGCTGTGAGGCTGTTGGGCCCTTCGGAATCGGACGAATCGCGGCGAGCTGCGCCAGCCGCCAGTTGGCGAGGCCCGCGTAATAACCCTGCCATTGACCCTTGGTCTCAGCCGCCGCGAGCATGTCCGCGAGGCCAGCCAGCGCCCGGGGGTCCTGCGTGTAGTAGCCGTACTGGATCTGGCTCTCGGTGTCGCGCCACTGGCCCTCCTCCGCGCGCGCGCCGCGCGCGACGACGGCGGCCACGATCAGCGTGAGCGCGAGCGCCGGGAAGCCGCGCATCCGCGTGTTTCGGTAGAATGAGCGCACATGCCGGACGATAACACAGGCCCCGTGACAACCGCCGCCACCGGCGTCACATCGTTGATCGACATCGGCATCAACCTCGCGCACGACAGCTTCGACGCCGATCGCGACGCGGTGCTCGAGCGCGCGCGGGACGCGGGTATCACGCAGATGATCGTCACCGGCTCGACGCTGGCCAGCAGCCATCAGGCGGTCGGTTTTGCGCGGGCGCACCCCGGCAGGCTCTTCGCGACCGCGGGCGTGCATCCCCACCACGCCGGCGCGCTCACCACCGACGCGCTCAGCGAGCTGCGTGAACTGGCGCGCCATCCACGCGTGGTCGCCGTGGGTGAATGCGGGCTCGATTACTTCCGGGATTTCTCCCCGCGCGAAGCGCAGCGGCGCGCGTTCCACCAGCAGCTTGAAATCGCGCGGGAACTGTCCAAACCCGTGTTCCTCCATCAGCGCGAGGCGCACGAGGACTTCGCCGCGATCCTGCGCGAGCACCCGGGGAACTGGACTGGCGTCGCGCACTGTTTCACCGGCGACGCCGCGCAGCTTGAGTGTTACCTCGGCCTCGGTCTCGCGATCGGGATCACCGGCTGGATCTGCGACGAGCGGCG
This sequence comes from Pseudomonadota bacterium, assembly GCA_025360865.1. Lineage (GTDB taxonomy): Bacteria > Pseudomonadota > Gammaproteobacteria > Steroidobacterales > Steroidobacteraceae > 13-2-20CM-66-19. The sequence continues at coordinate 5,815 of JANYBG010000109.1, forward strand.
CGGTGCGCACCTGGTCGCGCTCATGCCCCGCATTCCCGCCGAGCGACTGCTGCTGGAAACCGACGCGCCATATCTCCTGCCGCGCGACCTGAGGCCAAAACCGGCGTCGCGCCGCAATGAACCGGCGTATCTTGCGCACGTCGCCGCGGCCGTCGCCGGCGCGCGCGGGGAATCGCTGGCATCGCTCGGCGCCTCCAGCACGCGCGCGGCGCGGGGTTTGTTCGGTTTGCCGGAGGTCGCGGCCGCCAGTTAGGCCTCGGGTTGATATTAGTTTCTAACTCTTTGTTTAATAGATGAAACAGGACACGCATGGATCTTAAACAGCTGGTCGGCTCGATCAACAAGACCTGGGACGACTCGATCATAGATCGCCTCACCGAGTACGTGCGGATCCCGAACAAGTCCCCGATGTTCGATCCCAGCTGGGAAAGCCACGGGCACATGGATGCCGCGGTGAAGCTGATGGCGGACTGGTGCCGCGCCCAGCCGCTGGCCGGGGCGACGGTGGAAATCCGTCGCCTGCCCGGACTTACGCCCTTGCTGCTGGTCGACATTCCCGGGGAACTGGCCGACTGCGTGCTCCTGTACGGCCACCTGGATAAGCAGCCCGAGTTCACCGGTTGGCTGCCAGGGCTTGGCCCGTGGGAGCCGGTGATCCGTGACGGCAAGCTTTACGGACGGGGCGCCGCCGATGACGGCTACGCCGTGTTCAGCTCGCTCACCGCGATCGCCGCGCTCAAGGAACAGAAGGTGAAGCTGCCGCGCTGCGTCGTGCTCATCGAGGCCTGCGAGGAAAGCGGCAGCGTCGACCTGCCGGCGCACCTGGCCGCCCTGGGCGCGCGCATCGGCGATCCCACGCTGGTGGTGTGCCTGGACGCGGAATGCGGCAACTATTCGCAGGTGTGGTGCACCACCTCACTGCGCGGCAACCTCACCGGCACGCTGCGCGTGCGCGTGCTCACCGAGGGGGTGCACTCGGGCATGGCCACGGGCATCGCGCCCACACCCTTTCGGATCCTGGAGCAGCTGCTCGCCCGCATCGAGAACCCGGTGAACGGCGACATCCTGCTCGATGCGCTGCAGGTGCGGCTGCCCGAGGACCGGCGGCTGCAGGCCATCGCCGCGGCCGCCGTGCTCGGCGATGAGGTCGCCGGCAAGATCCCGTGGGCCAAGGGCGCGCGACCCTTAAGCGATGACCCGACGGAACTCATCATCAACAACAGCTGGCGGGCGACGCTTGCGGTCACCGGCGCCGACGGTCTGCCACCGATCGGCTCCGCGGGCAACGTGCTCCTGCCGGAAATCGCCTGCAAGCTGTCGCTGCGCCTGCCGCCGACGGCCGATGCGGAGCGTGCGACGGCCGCCGTGCGCGAGGCGCTCGAGCATGACCCACCCTACGGCGCGCAGGTGACGTTCGAGAGTGATGGGGCCGCCGGTGGCTGGAACGCGCCCGCGTTCGCGCCGTGGCTCGAACAGTCGATCACGCGCGCCTCGCAGGCGGTCTACGGCAAGGCGGCCGTCAACATCGGCTGCGGCGGCACGATCCCGTTCATGGGAATGCTCGGGCGGCAGTTCCCCCGGACGCAGTTCTTCATCACCGGCGTTCTCGGGCCGCACGCCAACGCGCACGGGCCGAACGAATTCCTGCACCTGGATTACGCGAAGAAGCTCACCGCCTGCGTGTCACTGGTTCTTGAGGACCACGCGAAGACCGCCAGCGCCTAGCGCATGTCGACCATGAAGCTGGGCCTGAGGGTGTCCTTGAGGCGCTGCCAGCCCTCGCGGAAGTTCGCCGCGCTCTCGGCGGGGGTTTCGAACTCCGCGACCGCGAACTCAGCCTTCAGGGCATCGAGCATCAGGGTCCACTTGGGCAGTCCCTTGGGGAACTCGCCGCGGCGGGTGAAGACGATGCGTCCCTCCACCGGCACATCACCCGCGATTGCCTTCACCGCGGCGATACGGTCGTAGAGCGCGCTCTGCGGATTGGTGAAGGTGTGGCGCCGCGGGCCATCCATCACCGTCCACTCGGCCATCTGGTCGCCTCCGAAGATATTGCCCTTGGTGTCGCGCAGGTCGATCACGACCACCCCCCGCATCGTGAGCAGCAGGAAATCGACGTGGTATCCCCCACCCATGCCATCGGGCACGAGCATGTCCGCCATGTGCTCGACGGAGCCCGCGGTGACGGCGGCCCGCAGCGCCTTGCGCGCCCGATACTGGCGGTACCAGCGCCACGCCCACGACAGGCCGAATCCCACGGCGGCCGCCGCGCCGATCAGCGCCCAGGCGGTGGGGGTCAACTTACTCAGCTCATCCACGTCAGACTTTCTCCCGCAGCACGCCGCGCAGCGCGGCCAGGCTCGAATCGATCTCCTGGCAGTGCGCGGGCCGGGCGAACAGCTTCGCCAGGCTCGCCGGCACCGGCACAGCCCGGCCGATCACAGGTTCCACGATCTCGGCGAACTTTGCCGGGTGCGCCGTCGCGACCAGCACCCAGCGTCCCGCCGCGCGCTTAAGTTTCGGCAGGCGCTCCCAGGCCTCGGCCGCGGTGGCCGTGTGCGGGCACCAGATCTGCCCGTATCGCCTGTAGCCGCTGAGTATGCGCGCGCGGATCTCCTCGTCCGTGACCGAGGTGGCGCTCACCGCGGCGCGCAGGTCCCCGGGGCCAGGGTGGAGGGCGAGCAGGCGCTCCATGTTGCTGGGGTCGCCCACGTCCATCGCGGAAGCGAGCGTCGCGATGCTGGGCCTGGGCCGCCACTGCCCGGTGGCGAGGTAATCCGGCACCGCGCGGTTGCGGTTGTGCGCCAGCACCAGGTCTGCGATCGGCAGGCCCATCCGCTTCGCCCACAGGCATGCGACCGCGTTGCCGAGGTTACCGCTGGGCACCACGAATGAGGCCGGCTCGCCGTGCTTGCGGAAAATCTCGAGGCTGGTCGCCGCGTAGTAGACCGCCTGGGGGAGCAGGCGTCCGAGGTTGATGCTGTTGGCGGAGGACAGCGTCGCCTCGCCCTTCAGCGACTCATCGAGGAAGGCCTCCTTCACCAGGCGCTGGCAGTCATCGAAGGTGCCGCGCACCGAGAGCGAGCGCACGTTGCCCCCCCAGCAGGTCAGCTGGCGCTCCTGTAACGGTGAGACCAGCCCCCTGGGGAACAGCACCACGACGCGGATCCCGGCACGCTGGTGGAACGCCGCGGCGACCGCGCCGCCGGTGTCCCCCGAGGTCGCGACCAGGATCGTAAGCGGCGCGGCATCCTGAGGGCGCATCCGCGCGAAGGCGGCCGCGAGGAAGCGCGCGCCGAAGTCCTTGAACGCCGCGGTCGGGCCGTGGAAAAGCTCCAGCACCGACAGCCGGTCGTCATCCGTGAGAACCACCCGTGGCGCGGGGAAGTTGAACGCCTCGGTGACGATCTCGTTGACCCGGGGCGCAAGCGCGTCCCCGGCCGCGAACGGTGCGAGCAACCGCGCGGCCACCGCGGGCAGGTGGGTCGCGCCCTCGAAAGCCTCGACGGGCAGGCTCGGCCAGCGCTCCGGCACGTACAGTCCGCCATCGGGTGCCAGCCCCTGGAGGAGCGCCGCGCCGAAGCCGCTCGCCGCCGATGCGTCGCGCGAACTGGCGAAGCGCAGCGGCTCGCCCAGGGAGGCGCTCACCCGATCACCCTCGCCCCGGGGGAGTTCACATCCACGATCCAGGTATCGCACCTGAGCGACTGCGCCGCGAAAGCCCCCCGCATCGCCGCCTCCACCCCCGCAGCGGAGGCGACGCTCGCCCAGGCGAACATCGAGGGCCCCGCGCCTGAGATCGAGCAGCCCAGCGCGCCCGCGGCCATCGCCCCGGCGCGCGCATCCAGGAAACCCGGGATCAGCGCCTGGCGTTGCGGCTCGATGACGACGTCCTCGAGCGATGCGCGGATCATGTCGAGATCGTCCGTGTAGCAGCCGGAGATGAAGCCGGCGAGGTTCGCGGTCTGCCAGACGAAGTCGGACATCGCGACGCTCCCCTTGAGGATCGCGCGCGCCTGGCTGGTGGCGAGGAACATGTGCGGGTGTACCACCACCGCGCGCACCCCCGGGGGCACCGGGATCTGCTTCACGCGCGGGTTGTCGATGCCCACGGTGAGCACGAGTCCGCCGTATAACGAGGGCGCGATGTTGTCCATGTGGCGGCTGCCGCTGGCCACCTGCTCGCCGGCGAGGGCGAACTTGAGCAGGTCGGCGCGCTCGCAGCTTTGGTCCAGCAGGGCGTTGCCGGCCACCACCGCGGCGACCGCCGAGGCCGCCGATCCGCCCAGGCCTGAGCCCAGCGGGATCCCCTTGTCGATCTCGATGCTGATGCCGAAGTCAGGCCGCACGGCCTCCACCAGCGCGAGCAGCGCCTGGCCCGCGGTGTTCTGCCGCGGATCGCGCGCGAGCTCACAGGCGATGCCGCGCACGTCGGTGATGTCGACGCCGCGCCCGGGGCGGCGTATGGCGGTCACCTGGTCACCGAGCGTGCCGACCGCGAAGCCCAGGATGTCGAAGCCGATCGCCACATTCCCCACCGAGGCGGGCGCGAAGGCGACCGCGCGATGGGGCGGGGGCTGGGCGCTCACAGGCGCGCCCCCAGGTACGCCGACAGGCGCAGCAGGTCGGCGAACACCCCGCCCGCGGTCACCTCGGGACCTGCGCCCGGTCCCTGCACGATGAGGGGATTGTCGCAGTAGCGCCGCGTGGCGAAGCGCACCACGTTGTCGGTAAGGGCGATGTTGGCGAAAGGATGCGTGCGCTCGAGTTCCTCGAGCCCCACGGTCGCCACCCCGGCGGAGGTGATCCGGCCGGTGTAGCGCAGCACCTTGCCGCGGGCCTGCGCCGCGGTCAGGCGCTTTTTCATGGCCTCGTCGTGGCGCGGCAGCTTCGCCATGAAATCCTCGATGGAGCCGTCGGCGAGGCCACCGGGCACGAGGCTTTCCACCTTCACGTCCTTGAGTTCCAGCGCCTGGCCCATCTCGCGCCCGAGGATGATGAGCTTGCGCGCGACGTCGACGCCTGAGAGGTCATCCCTGGGGTCAGGTTCGGTGAATCCGCGCTGGCGCGCGTCCGCCACGATGGAGGAGAAAGAGGCCACGCCGTCGTAGACGTTGAAGAGGTAGGCGAGCGTGCCGGAGAAGATACCCTCGATGCTGGTGATGTCATCACCGGTGTCGCGCAGGTCGCGCAGGGTCTGTACCACGGGCAGTCCGGCGCCCACGGTGGCCTCGTACATGTAGTGCGAGCCGCCGGCGCGGCGCGCCGCCTGCAGGCGCTGGTACTCGCTGTATTCGGCGCTGTTGGCCTTCTTGTTCGGGGTGACGATGTGGATGCCCGCGGCGAGCCAGTCCGCGTAACGCGCCGCGACCGCGGGACTCGCGGTGCAGTCGATGATCACCGTGTGCGGCAGGTAATCCACGCGCACATGCTCGAGGAAACGGGCGAGGTCCGCCTCCACGCCCTGCTCCCCGAGCCGGCCGCGCCAGTCGCCCAGGGGGATGCCCGGTTCTCCCAGCAGCATGCGCTTGGAGCTCAGCAGCCCGCGCACGCGCAGGTCGAGGTTGAAGCGCTTGCGCAGCCGCGCGCTCTGCGAGGCCAGCTGATCGAGCAGCACCCGGCCGACCGTGCCCGGCCCGATGACCCCGATCGAAAGCGTATGCGGGGAAAGATAGAGACCGGCGTGAACCGCGCGCAGCGCGCGCGTCGCGTGGCGTCCGTCCACCACGGCTGAGATGTTGCGCTCGGAGGCGCCCTGCGCGATGGCGCGCACGTTGACTCCGGAGGACCCCAGAGCCGCGAACACCTTCGCCGCGATCCCCGGCGTGCCCGCCATGCCATCGCCCACCACCGCGAGGATCGCCAGATCCGGATCGACGTCGACGCTTTGCACCTGGCCATCCTTCAGTTCCCGCTCGAAGGCGCGCCGCACGACCTCGGCGGCGCGCTCGGCCTGCTCCTGCGGGATCGCGCAGCAGATCGAATGCTCGGAGCTGCCCTGGGAGATGAGGATGACGGAGATGCCCTCTTCCCGCAGGGCCCCGAACAGGCGGTGCGCGGTGCCGGGCACCCCGATCATGCCGGTGCCCTCGAGGTTCACCAGCGCGACGCGGTCGATGCTGGTGATGCCCTTGACGGGCAACGCCGACACGGGCCGCGCGCAGATGAGCGTGCCGACCTTCTCCGGCGCGAAGGTGTTGCGGATCCAGATCGGGATCGAGTCCTTGACCGCGGGCGCCATGGTCTTGGGATGTATGACCTTGGCGCCGAAGTAGGCCAGCTCCATCGCCTCGTTGTACGAGAGCGAGTCGATCACCGTGGCGTCGGGGACCCGGCGTGGGTCGGCCGAGAGCACCCCGTCGACATCGGTCCAGATGACGATCTCCGCGGCACCCAGCAGCGCCCCGAAAATCGACGCCGAGAAGTCGCTGCCATTCCTGCCAAGCGTCGTGCGCACGCCGCGGCGGTCCTGGGCGATGAAGCCTGTGATCACGAGCGTGCCGGCGAAATCCTCCGGCACGAACGAGCGCAGGTGCGCGCGCGACTCGTCCCAGTGGATGCCCGGGCCCCAGGCACCCCGGTCCACCACGACCACGCGGCTGGCGTCGATCCACAGCACCGGCCCACCGCGGCGCTTGCGCTCCTCGAAGAATCGCTGGAACAGACGCGATGACCAGATCTCGCCGTAGCCAGCGATGAGCTCGCTCACCGTGTTGGCCGCGGAGCGGGTGAGCTCCACGGCATGCAGAATGCCCACGAGGTCCTGGCAGTCGCGATCGAACCCGTCAAGGTAAGCCTGTGCGCTGGACGCCGTAAGCACCGCGCTCGCGATGGCGGCGTGGCGGGAGCGCAACTGAGCGAGTTCGCCCCGGTAGGCCCCGTCCTGGCGTTCGGCGAGCGCCACCAGGCGCAACAGGGCATCGGTCACCCCCTTGCAGGCGGACAGCACCACGGCCAGCCGGGTCGCGGGGGCGGATTCAAGTATGGTCGCGACCTTGCGGAAGCAATCGGCGTCAGCGACGCTCGACCCTCCGAACTTGTGCACGACCCACGGACCAGGGTTAACCATCGCGTTGGGATTTCAAGGACTTCGGTGTAAAAACCGTGCGACTCTACTGACGCGCCGCCACCTGCGCAATGACGCCGTGCACGTCGGGCGGGGAGCCCCCGCGGCGCCCCATGGGCGGCGGCCGGACACCCCCGACCCTTTGCCGTAGGATTCCCTGACCCATGAATGAAACCCAGCTCATCCGCGCGCAGCTCGGCACCGAGCGGGAGCATGTGATCGAGGCGGCGACGGCCTGCGCCAATGGGGGGTGCGGACCTGCCGGCGGGGCGCTGGCGCCCGGTTCCGTCCTTGCCCTGTTTCGCGGTGCCTGCCGCGAGTACCTGGCATGCGTGCTGGGCTGGTACGAGCTGCGGGACCAGCGCCTGTCGCGGCTGGCCGTGACGCTCGGCGAGGCGGATCCCCGGTGCGCGGCGGTGGCGCGACTTCTCGCCCTGCCCGGTGGCGCGCGCGAGGCGCTGGGCCGGCTTGAGGCCGCCGCCAGCCCCGGCACCTCCCAGGGCTGGGACGAGTTGGCGCGGTTCATCAGCGGACCGTGGAACGCGCGCCGGGATGCGCTGGAGCGCTTGCTGGCCAATGACCCGCGCGCCACTGACTGGCGCCTCATCAGCGGCATCGACGCCGACAGCATCCTGGAGGAGCGCGCGCGCTTCGCGCGCCTGGCGACTTTGGCCCCCATGGGTGTGGCGAGCTGACCTGTGGCGAGCCGTGACGGCAACGGCCTGTTCGCCATCGTGCTCGCCGCGGGCGCCTCGACTCGCTTCGGCTCCCCAAAGCAACTGGTGCGCATCGCGGGCAGGCCGCTGCTGCATGCAGCCGTCACGCGCGCCGCGGAAATCGCCGGCAGCGCCCTCGTGGTGGTGCTGGGGAGCGGCGCCGCGGAGCTTGCGCCGTTGCTGAAGCATTCCGCGGGGACGATCGTCATCAACCAGGAATGGCGCGAGGGCCTCGCCAGCTCCATCCGCGCAGGCGTCGCGAAGCTCCCGGGCAGCTGCGCCGGCGCCCTGCTCATGCCGGCCGACCAGCCCTCGGTCAGCGTCGAGGACCTGAAGCGTCTCGCCGGCACCTGGCGCCGGGCACCGCTGCACATCGCCGCGGCGCTCTACGACGGGGCCCCGGGATTGCCGGCGATTTTTCCCCGTAGCCTGTTCCCGGAACTGGCGCGCCTGCGCGGGGATGCGGGCACTCGCGCGTTGCTGCGGCGTAACTCAGACCGGCTGGTGCGCGTGGCGATGCCCAGCGCCGCGATCGACATCGACACGCCCGAGGACCTGCTGGCGGTGGATCCCCCGCCATAGGCGCGCGGCTTGCCGTCGGCCCGTTGCCCTAGCAGGCCTTCGCACCGCTTCGCGGATGGGGAAAGTTGCCGGACTCGTCCTCAGTCTCACGCGGGGCGAGGCAGGCGAAATCCTTTTCCACCGTGATCCGCAGCGTGTCAGGCGGCACCTCCTGCGCCTCGGCGAGCGTGACCTCCTGACTTTCACACCATGCGCGAGCCAACCCTTCCGGAATGCGGACCTCGAGCACTCCTGCTTCGAAGGTCGCGTTCATCCGGCTCGCGGATGGATCCAGGCGCAGCCGGTAGGTGAGGTTCACGCCACCCCCGAAGGGCACCTGCTCCTCCACCGGGCCGCCTTCGGCCAGTCCACGCACCTCGCCCTGGGTGAGCCGCAGCCGCAGCGAGGCACCCTTGATCCTAAGTTTCATGTCGGCACCCCCGCGCGCGCCAGCACGCGCTGCGCATGCAAAAGGTGTGGACGGTCGATCATCTGGCCCTCGAGGGTCGCGACGCCCAGGCCCGGGAAGGCGGCGAAGGCGGCAACCACACCCCGCGCGTGCGCGACCTCAGCCGGGGTGGGCGTGAAGGCGGCATTGATGGCGGCGACCTGGTCCGGATGGATGGCAAGCTTGCCCTGGAAGCCGTCGCGGCGCGCCTCCAGCAGCTCGCGCGCAAGGCTCGCCGCGTCGCGGAAGTCGGCGTTGACCCCATCGACCGCGGGGACACCGAGCGCGGTGGCCGCCAGCAGGCAGCTCGTGCGCGCCATCTGGAAGGTGAACGTGAGCGCGCCCTCGGGGGTGTGCTTGTCCAAGGCACCAAGGGCGGCCCCCAGGTCCTCGCCCCCCCAGGTCAGTCCCGCCAGCCGCGCCAGCGTCGCAGGAGAGGCGGCAAGCTCGGGCGGGTAGCGGGGCAGGTTCAGTAAACCTAACGGTGTCTCGGTGGTGAGCACCAGTAACCGAATTGTCCCGGCGGTGACCTGGTGGCGCGCCTCGACCGCTGCGAGCTGGCGGGCGACCTCGATGATCTCCGCGGGCGCGCTCACCTTGGGCAGCATCACCCCCGCTGGCATCCCCTGGGCGCACACCGCCGCGAGATCCGTCTCCATCACGCCACTGGCGAGTGAGTTGACGCGCACCCACAACGCCGGTGCCCCGGGGCCAGGTGCGGCTACCTTCAAAATAGACGCCACCCGCGCCCGCGCGGCCGGCAGCTGCGTCGGGTCGACTGAATCCTCCAGGTCCAGGATCAGGGCATCGGCTTCGCTCCCGAGTGCCTTCGCCTGCTTGCGCTCGCTGTCCCCCGGCACGAAGAGCCAGGAACGCGGCGCGGTGACGGCGGGGAGCGTCACGCCGCGGGCTTGCGCAGCATCAGGGCGGCCCGCCGGCAGGTCGCCACCTGCTCATCGCGCTGGTTCCAGGCGATGTGCTCGAAGACCACGATGCCCGAATCGGGGCGGGACTTGCTCTCGCGCTTGGAGTGCACGGTGGAGCTTGCCCGCAGCGTATCCCCGACCAGCACCGGCTTCGGGAAGCGCACCTCCTCCCAGCCGAGGTTGCCGATGGTGGTGCCATAGGTGGTGTCGTAGACGGAAAGCCCGACCAGGAGGCCCAGGGTGAAGACGCTGTTGACCAGCCGCTCCCCGAAAGGGGTCCCCTTCGCGTACTCGGCATCCAGGTGCAAGGCCGCTGGATTCATGGTCAGGGCGCTGAAGAGCACGTTGTCCGTCTCGGTGACTGTGCGCCGGACAAGGTGCACGAACTGCTGTCCCACAACGAATTCGTCGAAATAGAGTCCAGCCACGGCAAGGATCCCCACGGTAAAGAGGGCTAGTGTCGCATGCGCTCATAACCCCACCTAGGGCCCACCCAACCAAAGGGTATTTAGAGCTGTCACGGGGGCCCCCTATAGTCCTTCCGCATGTACCAATACGATGAGCTGGATCAGGCGGTTGTGGACCAAAGGGTGGCGGAATTCCGCGACCAGACCCGTCGGCACCTGGCAGGGGAACTGTCGGAAGAGGAATTCCGGCCGCTGCGGCTGCGCAACGGGCTGTACATCCAGCGCCATGCGCCGATGCTGCGCATCGCGATCCCCTACGGTCTCTTGAGCTCAGCACAGCTGCACACGCTCGCCCACGTCGCCCGGCGCTATGACCGCGGCTTCGGGCACTTCACCACGCGGCAGAACCTGCAGTTGAACTGGCCGCACCTGGAGGATGTGCCGGAGATCCTGGCCGAGCTCGCCACCGCGCAGATGCACGCGATCCAGACCAGCGGCAACTGCATCCGCAATGTCACCGCTGATCACCTCGCCGGTGTCGCCCAGGATGAGGTCGATGACCCACGCCCCTACTGCGAGATCATCCGGCAGTGGTCCTCGGTACTTCCAGAATTCACCTACCTGCCGCGCAAGTTCAAGATCGCCGTCACCGGGTCCCCGGCTGACCGCGCGGCCTCGGAAGTTCACGACGTGGGCCTGCACATGGTGCGCGACGCCCAGGGCGAGATCGGCTTCACCGTGCTCGTCGGCGGTGGCCTTGGCCGCATGCCGATCATCGGCCAGGTGATCCGTCAGTTCCTGCCGGTGGCGGACCTTCTGTCCTACCTCGAGTCGATCCTGCGCGTGTACAACCGCCAGGGGCGCCGCGACAACATCCACAAGGCGCGCATCAAGGTGCTGGTCAAGGCGCTTGGCATCGACCGCTTCCGCGAGCTGGTCGAGGCGGAGTGGAACGAGAACCGCGCGCACGCCGTGCGACTCCCCGCCGCCGAGGTCGACCGCGTACGCGCCTTCTTCAGGCCGCGGCCGTACGAGATCCTCGCCGATATCGCCACCCCCGCGGGCGATGATCCGCGCTTTCAGGCCTGGCGCCGCTACAACACGCACGCGCACAAAGTCTCCGGCTATCGGGCCGTTTTCGTGTCCCTGAAGGCGCACGGCTCCATCCCCGGGGACATGACCTCGGACCAGATGGATGCGGTCGCCGAACTCGCCGGGCGCTTCAGCTTCGGCCTCGTGCGCGTCACGCACACGCAGAACCTCGTGCTCGCGGACGTACGCCAGCGGGATCTGAAGGAACTATGGGGCGAGCTCGACCGGCTCAACCTCGCCATGCCCAACATCGGCACGCTCACCGACATGATCGCCTGCCCGGGGCTGGACTTCTGTTCGCTCGCCAACGCCGGCACCCTCGATGTCGCCAAGCAGATCCAGCAGCGCTTCGATGACCTCGATTACCTCTACGACTTAGGCGAGATCGAGATCAAGATCTCCGGCTGCATGAACGCCTGCGGCCACCACCACGTCGGCCACATCGGCATCCTCGGCGTCGATAAGCACGGCGAGGAGTGGTACCAGATCACCCTGGGGGGATCGGCGACCGGGTTCACCGCGCTCGGGGAGGTCATCGGCCCTTCCGTGCGCAAGAACGAGGTGGCGAGCACGATCGAGCGCATCGTCGAGGTCTATCGCGAGGTGCGCGCCGATGGCGAGCGTTTCGTCGACACCGTGCATCGCCTCGGGATCAAGCCCTTCAAGGAGCAGGCGTATGCGCCACATCCTGCGGCGGCGTGAACTCACGGCCGACGCTTGGCACTACCTGGGCGAGGATGCGCTGGGAAGCGAGGCTGTGATCGTCCCCCTCGCGGAGCTGCGCGCGAATCCTGCGCGCTTCGCGGCCCGCGGCGGCCGCCTGGGCGTGCGCCTGGCGCCGGTCGACCGGGTCGAGGACCTCGCTGGCGACTTGCCGCGCCTGGCGCTGGTCGCCTGTGAGTTCCCCAGTCCGGGGGAGGGACGTGGCTACTCCCAGGGGCGGCTGCTGCGTGAGCGCTTTCGCTTCACCGGTGAACTGCGCGCGGTCGGCGCCGGGGTCAAGCAGGACCTGGTGTTCCACCTGGCGCGGTGCGGCTTCGATGCCCTCGAACTCGCCCCGGGCGAGGATAGCCAGGCGGCGATCACCGCCTGGGGACGCTACGACGTCGCCTACCAGCCCGGGGATGCGCGGGTGAAGCCGCGGCTGCAGCGGTTCTTCGCGGCCTAGCGCGGCGCTCCGTTCGCTCTCACCTATCGTTCTGGCAGCGCGATCCCCTCGAACATCTGACTGACCTCCCCGGTGGAGGAGGCGCGATGCGCGCGCTCCACCAGGCGGCGGTCCAGATGCGGGGCGAGCAGCTGCGCGAAGTCGTACATGTACTTGCGCAGGAGTGTTCCCCGGCGAAAGCCGATCCAGGTGGTGTGGGCGGCGAACAGGTGCGTGGCGTCGATCGCCTTCAATTGCCGATCATCCGCATCGATGGCCATATGCGCGACGATGCCGACACCAAGACCTAAGCGCACGTAGGTCTCGATCACATCCGCATCGCGCGCGGTGATCGCGACGTTCGGCACGAGTCCGGCCTTGGCGAACGCCTGGTGGAGTGAGGACGGGCCGCTGAAGCTGAACGTGTAGGTAATGAGGGGATACGCGGCCAGGGCCTTGAAGCTCAGGCGGCCGGCCGAGGCCAGCGGGTGCGTGCGTGGCACGATCACGGTGCGGTGCCAGCGGTAGCACGGCAGGATCGTGAGGTCGCTGAACAGCTGCTCCGAGCCTGTGGCGATGGCGCAATCGATGCGGTCCCCCGCCACCATCTCGGCGATCTGTTCCGAGGTGCCCTGGTGCAGGTTGAGCACCACCTGTGGGTAGCGCTTCAGGAACGCCTGGATGACATCCGGCAGGACGTAGCGGGCCTGGGTGTGCGTGGTGCCGATTGACAGGCTTCCCCTGCCCTCATCGCGCAGCTCTTTCGACAGGTCACGGATGCTCTGAGCCTCCTGCAGAATGTGCAGCGCCCGGTCGATGACCTGCTGCCCGGCCGGGGTGATGCGGGTGAGGTTGCGACCCTCGCGGATGAAGATCTGGAAGCCCAGTTCGTCCTCGAGGAGCTTGATCTGCTTGCTGACCCCCGGCTGGGAGGTATGCAGCTTCTGGGCGGCCGCGGTGATGTTGAGCCCGCTCTGCGCGACGGCGGCCAGGTAGCGCAATTGGTGCAGTTTCATGGTCTCAAGCCTAACCCAACGGCGCCGCGCCGGTGACCCCGTCACCGCTCCATAACCGCCGCGCACCCCCTCAGAAGCAATCGGTCGTTCAGTCCTCGTGGGCCCCTTGGCTATAGTCCAGCGCATGGGAAAGCTGGCGACACTTGAACTCGAGGACCGCGCCGCGCAGGTGCGCGAGCAGCTGACCGCCGCGATCGCTCAGTACGGGCGCCTGGTCTACTCCAACAGCCTCGGCGCCGAGGCCATGGTGCTCACCGACATCATCGCCACCGACTTTCCCCAGATCGACATGTTCAGCATCGACACCGGTCGGCTGCACGAGCAGACCTACACGGTCCTCGAGAAGCTGCAGCACCGCTACGGCAACCGCATCCGCGTTGTCGCCCCGGATGCGCCATCGCTCGAGCGCCTGGTCGCCGCTCAGGGCGTGAACGGGTTCTACTCCAGCGTCGACGCGCGCGTTTCCTGCTGCGGCGTGCGCAAGGTCGAGCCGTTCCGGCGCGCCGTCGCCGCCTACGCCGCCTGGATCACCGGCGTGCGGCGCGAGCAGTCGGCCGAGCGCGCCCAGGGCGCGCCCCAGGAGTGGGATGCGCGCTATGGACTGTACAAGCTGAGCCCGCTCCTGGACTGGAGCGAGGCGGAAGTGTGGCAATACATCCGCGCCCGCGCGCTGCCGTACAATGCGCTCCACGACCGGCAGTACCCGAGCATCGGTTGCTCGCCGTGCACCCGGGCGATCCAGCCCGGCGAGAGCCGCCGCGCCGGGCGCTGGTGGTGGGAGCAGACCGAGTCACGCGAATGCGGCCTACAGCCAAGACCCCCCCTCCCCGGCCAGCGGGCCGCGGTCGCTTAAGAGCCACCATGGACTACCTGCCCGTATTCCTGCGCGTGAGTGATCAGCCGGTGCTGGTGGTCGGCGGCGGCGACGTCGGCCTGCGCAAGGCCGAGTGGTTCCTCAAGGCCGGCGCCCGCGTGACCGTGGTCGCCCCTGAGCTGCACGCCGAGCTGGCCCGCTATGCGCGCAACGGTGACCTGCGACATGCCGAGGGGGAATTCTCCCCGACGCAACTGACTGGCGTGATCGCCGCGGTCGCCGCGACCGATGACCGCGCGGTGAACATGGCCGTCTCAGCGGCGGCCCGTGAGCGGGGCATCGCGGTGAACGTCGTCGACGACCCGGAACTCTCCACGTTCATCTTCCCCGCCATCATCGACCGCTCGCCCATCATCGTCGCGGTAAGCTCCGCGGGCCACGCCCCGGTGCTGGCGCGCCGCGTGCGCGAGCAGATCGAGGCGCTGCTGCCCGGCCGCTTGGGGGCGCTGGCGAACTTCATGGGCAAGCACCGGCGCGCGGTACAGCGCACCCTGGGGCGCCTCGCGCGCCGCGCTTTCTGGGAGCGCGTGGTCGATGGCCCGGTGGCGACACGCGTGCTCGAGGGTGACGAGGATGGCGCCGAGCGCGCGCTGCGCTCGGAGCTGCTGACCTCGCAGCTGACATCCGCCGCCGGCACCGGCGGCAGCCCCATCGGCGAGGTCTATCTCATCGGCGCAGGTCCCGGCAACCCGGACCTGCTCACGCTGCGCGCCCTGCAGCTGCTGCAGCAGGCGGATGTGATTCTCTATGACCGCCTGGTCGGAGAGGCGGTCCTCGAGCGGGCGCGCCGCGACGCGCTGCGCATCTTCGTCGGCAAGGAATCCGGCGAGCGTGGCCAGCAGGAGCGCATTCACGAACTTCTGGTCAAGCACGCGCGTGAGGGCCGGAAGGTCGCGCGGCTCAAGGGCGGCGATCCCTTCATCTTCGGTCGCGGCGGCGAGGAGATCGAGGTCCTGAACGCGCACGGCATCCCGTTCACCGTGGTCCCGGGCATCACCGCGGCGCTGGGCGCGGCCGCCGCGAGCCGCCTGCCCCTCACCCACCGGCGCCTGGCGCGGAGCGTGACGTTCGTGACGGGCCACGTGAGCGATGGCGCGCTCCCGGATTGGCGCTTCTTCGCGAACCCCGCCCACACGGTGGTCTTCTACATGGGCGTCGCGCAGCTGCCCGGGATCATCGCGCGCCTGCGCGCGGCCGGGGCCACCGGCGGGCATCCCGCGGCCGTTATCGAGCAGGCGACGCTTCCCGGGCAGCGCGTGCTGCGCGGCACGCTCAGCGATATCTGCGCGCTCGCCAGCGCGCAGCACACCGAGCCGCCCGCGCTTTTGGTGGTTGGCGCGGTGGCGGCCCTGGCCGGCGCCGATGCCTTAAGCGCGCTTGCCACCGCGAGCAGCACGGGCGCCCTCGCATGACAGTGGTGAACGGTTTCCTCGGGGCGGTCGGCGATACCCCGCTGATCCGCCTGAAGGGAATCAGCGAGGAGACCGGCTGCGAGATCCTGGGGAAGGCTGAGTTCATGAACCCCGGCGGCTCGGTCAAGGACCGCGCCGCGCTCGCCATGGTGCTGCGCGCCGAGGACCTCGGCGAACTCACCCCCGGCGGGATCGTTGTCGAGGGCACGGCCGGCAACACCGGCATCGGCCTTGCGCACGTGTGCAATGCGCGCGGCTACCGCTGCGTCATCGTGATGCCGAACAACCAGTCACCCGAGAAGGTGCGGTTGCTGGAGACCCTCGGCGCCGAAGTGCACCAGATACCGGTCGTCCCTTATAGCAACCCGAACCAGTACCAGAAGGTCGCGCAGCGCGTGGCGGCCGCCCTTCCCGGAGCCATCTGGTCGAACCAGTTCGACAACACCGCCAATCGCGAGATCCACGCCCGCACCACCGGCCCGGAGATCTGGGCGCAGACGGACGGCAGGATCGATGCTTTCGTGGCCGCCAGCGGTACCGGCGGCACCATCGCGGGGGTGTCGGAATACCTCAAGTCACGCCGCCAGTCGGTGCGCATCGTACTGGCGGACCCACCCGGCAGTAGCCTTTATTCGTACATCCGCACCGGCACGCTACAGGCCACCGGCGCCGGTTCGATCACCGAGGGCATTGGCATCGCGCGCGTCACCGCGAACCTCAAGGACGCACCGATCGACGATGCGGTGCACATCGAGGATGCGGATACGGTGCGCTACGTGTACCGGCTACTGCGCGAGGAGGGGCTCTTCCTGGGCGGCACGAGCGGCATCAACGTCGCCGCCGCCGTGCGCGTCGCGCGCGAACTCGGGCCCGGGCACACGATCGTGACCGTGCTGTGCGACAGCGGAGCCAGATACCAGTCGCGCCTGTTCAACCCGGAGTGGCTCGAACAGAAGGGGTTCGCCGCCTTCGCGCCGCCACCGGCGCCGGGCGTGCCGGTGCCGCTGCGCGAATCCCTCGTCGCCTAGTCAACACGGACCCCCGGGAGCGTGGCCGGGGCTGGCCGCCGCCGCGCATCCCGTGCGACAGTGCCCTGGTGGCACCCACCGCGGACCGGCTCGCATGTTGAACCCGCTGACCCCGGCGGAGCTCGAGGCGCTGCGCCTGAGTCTCTCGGTGGCGCTGCGCAGCGTGCTCCTGAGCCTGCCGCTGGCGGTCCTGGTCGCCTGGGTTCTCACCCGCGCGCGTTTCCCCGGCCGCACGCTCTTTGATGCCTTCGTGCACCTGCCGCTGGTACTGCCGCCGGTGGCCATCGGCTACCTGCTCCTGCTGCTGTTCGGGGCGCACGGGTTCCTCGGGGCCTTCCTGCGCGAGCATCTCGGCCTCCAGCTCGCCTTCACCACCGCGGGCGCCGCGCTCGCCACCGCGGTCATGACATTCCCACTGATGGTCCGCGCCATCCGCCTGTCGCTCGAGAACGTCGACCGCGGCCTCGAGCAGGCGGCGCGCACGCTGGGCGCGCGCCCCTGGGATCGGTTCCGCTCGATCACGCTGCCGTTGATGCTGCCGGGAATCCTCGCCGGCGTGGTCACAGCCTTCGCCGCGGGCCTGGGCGAGTTCGGCGCGGTCATCACCTTCGCCGCCAACATCCCCGGCGTGACGCGCACCCTGCCGCTCGCGCTCTACACCGCCATGCAGTCCCCCAATGGCGATGCGATCGCGCTGCGCCTCGCGCTCCTGTCGTTCGCGCTCGGGCTGCTGGGGCTGCTGGCCGCGGAAGTGCTGGTGCGGCGCGCGCGCCGCGTGCTCGGCCGATAGTCAAGATGCTGCAGGTCACGACCGGTCACCGGCACGGGACGCTCGCCCTCGAAGCGGACTTCGCGGCCCCCACTCCGGGTGTGATCGCCTTGTTCGGCCGTTCTGGCAGCGGCAAGACCACGCTCGTCAACATCATCGCCGGTCTGCTCCCGCCCGATGCGGGCGTGATCCGCCTGGATGACCAGGTTCTCACCGACACGGCCGCCGGCGTGGCGGTGCCGGTCGAGCGGCGCCGGGTCGGCTACGTCTTCCAGGACGCGCGCCTGTTCCCGCACCTCACTGTCGAGGGAAACCTGCGTTACGGGCTGAAGCGCACCGCGGCCGTCGTGAAGATCGGGTTCGACGAGGTCCTCGCACTCCTCGGCCTCGGCGCGCTGCTCCCCCGGCGGCCGCACCAGTTGTCCGGCGGCGAGCGCCAGCGCGTCGCCCTCGGCCGCGCCCTGCTTTCACAGCCGCGCCTGTTGC
Organism: Pseudomonadota bacterium; assembly: GCA_025360865.1. GTDB lineage: Bacteria > Pseudomonadota > Gammaproteobacteria > Steroidobacterales > Steroidobacteraceae > 13-2-20CM-66-19. The sequence continues at coordinate 23,763 of JANYBG010000109.1, forward strand.
TCATGGACGAGCCGCTCGCATCGCTCGACCTCGCGCGACGCCTGGAAGTGCTGCCCTACCTTGAGGCGCTGCGCGATCGGCTGCGGATCCCGATCGTCTATGTGAGCCACCAGTTCGAGGAGGTACTGAGGCTGGCGACTCACCTGGTGCTGCTCGAGGCGGGCAAGGTGATCGCGCACGGCACGGTGGCCGAGCTCAGTCTGCGCGCCGAGCTGCAGGCCATCGTGGTCGCCGACAACGTGGGCGCCGTGCTCGAGGGCCGCGTGGCGGGGGTGGATGCGGACGGCGGCGCGGAGCTCGCCGTTGGCCGTGGCAGCTTCACGGCGAGCCTGCCCGGCGCGCTCCCGGGAACCGCGATTCGCCTGCGGGTGCTGGCGCGCGACGTGATCCTCGCAACGCAGCCGCCGCAGGGCCTGTCGGTGCGCAACGCCCTGGCGGGCACCGTGCGCGACATCACCGCTGATGACGACGGCGTGCTGGTCAGCGTCGATGTGGGTGGCGCCACGGTGCTAGCCCGGATCACGCCCGCGGCGCGGCGCGCGCTCGCGCTCAAGTCCGGGGATCCGGTGTGGGCGCTGTGCAAGGCCGTGGCCACCCGCGGGCACGCCTTCCGGCGGCCCGCCGGCTAGAGGTCGACTAGGCGTCGGGGACTTCCTTCTCGCTGACCATGGTGAGCACGTCGTAATTGGCCACCGCCTCACCGTGTTGGTTGGTGATCGCGGTATCCCAGCGCACCTCGCCGTAGCCGGATCCTTCCCGGAGTGACTTTTCCTTGGCCGTGAGGCGCACCTTGATGCGGTCCCCGGGCTTCACCGGCTTGAGGAACCGCAACGCATCGATGCCGTAATTGGCGAGCACCGGGCCGAAGGGCGGATCGACGAACAGGCCCGCGGCCGCGGATACCAGAAAGTAGCCGTGCGCGACGCGCCCGCCGAACAGCGGGTTGCGCGCGGCCTGGGCCTCATCCATGTGCGCGTAGAAGATATCGCCCGACAGGTCCGCGAAACGCTCGATATCCTCAAGCGTGACGGTGCGCTCGGCGGAATGGAACGTATCGCCGATGGCAAGCTGCCCGAAGGCCTTGCGGAACGGGTGCGTCCCGGGCGCGCGCTCGAGGCTGCCGCGCGTCCAGCGCCCGGTCACGGCCGTGATGACATCCGGGCTTCCCTGCACCGCGGTGCGCTGCATGTAGTGCATGAGCCCCCGGATGCCGCCCAGCTCCTCACCACCACCGGCGCGCCCCGGCCCCCCGTGGACCAGGTGGGGCAACGGGGAGCCGTGGCCGGTGGACTCCCGGGCGCTGTGGCGATTCACCACGACGATGCGGCCGTGGAACGGCGCAAGACCGAGCACCAGGCGCGCGGCGAGCGCATCGTCCGCGCTGAAGACCGAGGCGGCAAGGCTCCCACCGCCCTGGCGCGCGATAAGGATGGCCTCATCGACGGTTCCATAGGGGACAACCGTGCACACCGGCCCGAACGCCTCGACAGTGTGGATCGCGCGCGCGTTACCGGCGTCACGGCAGTACAGGAGCGTGGGGGCGACGAAGGCGCCGCGGTCCGCATCCGCGCCGGCCGGCGGCGGCGCGCCCCTGCCGCCGCAGACGACTTCCGCCTCGCGCTCCAGCTTCGCCAGTTGCTCGAGCACCTCGCGCCGCTGCGCGAGCGATGCCACTGGCCCCATCGTCACGCCCTCAAGCCTGGGGTCGCCCACCACGATCTTGGCAAGGACGGTCCGCAGCGCATCCAGTACGGCCGGGACGTGGGCCTCGGGGACGATGGCCCGGCGAATCGCCGTGCACTTCTGCCCGGCCTTGGAGGTCATCTCGCGTCCCACCTCGCGCGCGAACAGCTCCAGCTCCGGCGTGCCGGGACCGGCATCGGGTGCGAGGACCGAGGAATTCAGCGAGTCGGTCTCGGCGGTGAAGCGCACCGCGTTGGCGAGCACGGCCGGGTGTTGGCGCAGCTTCAGCGCGGTGCTCGCGGACCCGGTGAACGACACCACGTCCTGGCAGGTCAGGTGCTCCAGAAGATCCCCGACCCCGCCGCAGATCAGCTGCAGGCAACCCGCGGGCAGTAGGCCGGAATCGATGATGCGCCGGAACACGCGCTCGGTGAGGTAACTGGTCTGCGTGGCGGGCTTCACGATCGCCGGCATGCCCGCCAGCAGCGTGGGGGCGAGCTTCTCGAGCATGCCCCACACGGGGAAATTGAAGGCGTTGATGTGCACCGCGGCACCCTCCAACGGCACGCACACGTGCTGGCCGACGAAGGTCCCGCCCTTGGACAGCCCCTCCACCGCGCCATCGACATAGACCCGGCTGTTGGGCAGCTCGCGCGTGCCCTTGCTCGCATACACGAACAGCGTGCTTATGCCTCCGTCAATATCGATCCAGGAATCACTCCTGGTGGCGCCGGTGGCATAGGACAGCTCGTAGAACTCATCCTTGCGGTCTCCCAGCAGCTTCGCCAATCTCTTGAGCAGGCCCGCGCGCTCGTGGAAGGTCAGCGCCCGCAGCGCAGGTCCACCGACCGCGCGCGCGTACTCGAGCATCGCGCGCGCATCAGGGCCGCCGGCGGTGGCGTGAGCCACGACGGCCCCGGTCGTCGCATCGCGCAGCGCGACGCCCTCACCGGCGCCGCTGCGCCACTGGCCCGCCACGAAGCTCTCAAGTCGCATGGTCACTCCGTGGCGATGGACAGCTCGCCGTTACTTGCCCGTGAAGCGCGGCGCGCGCTTCTGCGCGAACGCGGCGACGCCTTCCGCGTAGTCGGCGGAGCGGCCCAGCTCGCCCTGGTAGTCGCGCTCGATGTCCAGCTGCTGCGCGAGCGTGCGGTTGAGCCCCTCGTAGATCGCCTGCTTGGTCCGCGCGAGGCCCCGGGTCGGGGCGCTGGCGAACTGCCGGGCGAGCCCATCGACCACCGTCATGAGCTCGGCATCTTCCACGCAGCGCCAGATCAGGCCCCACGCCGCGGCCTGCTCCGCCGGGAGCTTGTCACCCAGCAGGGTGAGTCCCAACGCGCGGGCGTTGCCGACCAAGCGGGGCAGGAACCAGGTACCGCCGGAGTCAGGTACCAGCCCGAGCTTGGAGAAGGCCTGCACGAAGCTCGCCGACCGCGCCGCGATCACGAGATCACAGGCCAGCGCGATGTTGGCTCCAGCCCCGGCGGCCACCCCGTTGACCGCGGCGATCACCGGCACAGGCAGCGCGCGCAGGGCGAGAATCAGCGGCTTGTAGTTCCGCTCGATGGAGTGCGCCAAATCCGGCGCCGCTTCTCCCGGAGCGACGGCGCGATCGTTGAGGTCCTGGCCAGCGCAGAACCCGCGGCCGGCGCCAGTGATCACCAGCACGCGCGCCTCGCCAGGCAGTGTCGCCAGCGCCGCGCGCACTTCGGCGTGCATGTCGGTGTTGAAGCTGTTTAGCCGGTCGGGCCGGTTGAAGGTGAGCCGGGCGACGCCGTCCTCGCTCGCGAAGAGAATATACTTGTGGTGACTCACGTGTCCTCCCCCGCTGGCCTTGCGCTACTTCTCATCGTAGTCCAGTTCCAGCGCCGGGCTCGTGCAGCGCGCCTGGCAGGCGAGCACGTAACCTTGCGCGAGCTCCCAGTCCTCCAGCGCGTAGTTCTGCGCCATCTCGACAACGCCTGACACCACCTTCGTGCGGCAGGTCGAGCAGACCCCGGCGCGACAGGAAAACGGCAGGTCGATCCCGGCGCGCGCCGCGGCATCCAGGACCGTCTCATCATCCATGGCCATGGCGAACACGCGCCGCCGCCCA
>JANYBG010000084.1 GCA_025360865.1 Pseudomonadota bacterium
CAATGACTTTAGTTTCTTTATTGATGAAGATCGCCATTTACTTTGCCGCCAATTCTGCAGCCTTTGCCGCTGCCCCATCCATGGTGTCTAACTGTTGCACCAATGGGTGTACAGCTACAGCTACCTGTTCGCCCAGCCGAAGTTCATCAGCCTCGATCCGACCGCCACCGTGCCCGCGAACCTGAAGATCAGCGGCATGCGGCTGGGCGTGAACGGGGTGCTCGACGCGGCCGCGCAGTCCTACGCGACCCTGAACGCAACGGTGGGCGGCTCCAGCTACACCGCGGCGAACGGGCAGCTGTTGTCGAGCCTGGGAACCATCGTGCCCCTGACGCTGGGCCCGGCGAACGACCTGTTCTTCCTGGCCTTCGACCAGCTTGGCTCGAACGTGCACGCCTACGTGGAGCCGGTGATCACACCGGCGGCGCCCATGCCCACCACCGTGGCGTCACCGGACTTCGGTGTGGCGACATTCGAGCGCGTCAACCACTCGCTGTCGCGCATCACGGGCGTGCCGATCACCAACCCCACGCTCCAGGCGATCTACAACAGCGGGCAGCAGGCGCTGCCCTCGCAGCCGCTGATCTCAGCCTTCCTGCCCTCGCACCAGACCGCGATCGCCGGCCTCGCGAACGCCTACTGCGGCCAGCTGCTGAGCAACGCGGCCCAGCGCGACGCGTTCTTCGGCCCCGGACTGGATGCCAGCCTTGCCTCGCCTGAGGCCGGGTTCTTCGGCGGCAGTGGCAGCCCCGGGCGCGCGATCGTCATCAACGCGCTGGTCAACAACGCCGTGTACAACAATCCTGGGATCATCAAGGTATCGCCGGCCGCGGCGGCCGCCGTAAGTGCCGAGGTGGATGCGCTGCTGACGCGCATGCCGAGCCTCAGCACCGGTCCCACCATCACCGTTTCCCAGGCGACCCAGGCGGCCTGCGCCGCCGTGCTTGGCAGCGCCGTCGTGTCGCTGCAGTGACCGAGATCAGGAGTAATTTGCCATGCTGATTCGTAAGAAACCTCCTCGGCCCCACGCGCCCGGCGAGCCGCTGCTGTTCAACGATCACCCCCTGCCGGTGACCCGCCGCCAGATGATCAGCGCCGGGCTCCTTTCCGGGCCTGCGATCGTCATGGCGCCGGCCTGGCTCGCGGCGCTGCTGAAGTCCCCCCGGGCCACCGCCGGTGCGCCGCTTACCCTCGATCCGGACATCGCCGCGCTGCTGGGTGCCACGCAGTGCAACGTCGCCAGCGCGTCGAGCAAGATCCCGTTCATCTGCTTTGACCTCGCCGGCGGTGCCAACCTGGTCGGCTCCGAGGTACTGGTGGGCGTGCAGGGCGGCCAGTCGAACTTCCTGTCCACGGCCGGCTACGGCAAGCTCGGCGTGCCGGGCAACATGGTGCCCAGCGCCACCGCGAACGTCGATGCCTCGCTCGGCCTCCTGTTCCACAGCGACTCGGCCATCATGCGTGGCATCAAGACCAAGGCCACCACGGCGGCGACGGCCGCCGGGACCAATGGCGCGGTGTTCTGCGCCATGTCCCAGAACGACACGCAGTCCAACCCCCACAACCCGATGTACGGCATCGCCATGGCGGGGGCCCAAGGCCTGCTGCTGACGCTCGCGGGCACGGAGTCCTCGGTCTCCGGGGGCAACTCCATGGCGCCGATGTCCCTGATCAACCCGGCGCTGCAGCCAACCACGATCAATCAGCCCTCGGATGCGGTGGGTCTGGTGAACACCGGTGGCGCTATCGCCGATCCGGTCTCGGTGGCCATACTGGAGTCGCAGGCGCGCATCAGCGGCGCCAGCACCCCATACCAGTCAGGCAATCCCAGCTCCATAGGCGGCGCGTTGTCGGCGCCGAACGGTCCGACCCCGGGCGTCACGCTGCTGCCGGATCCCACGGCCGACGCCTCGCTGAAGAACCAGGTGCGCTGCGCCTACGTGAAGTCCGCCAACACGACGGTCAAATTCGGTAACCCCGCGGCGCTTGATCCGACGCAGGATCCGCTGATCACCGGGGGGGCGACGCCGATCTTCACGGCCATGGACTTCCAGGATGGTGACGTCAGCAAGACCGCGACCGTCATGAAGCTGGTACTCGACGGCTTCGCCGGCGCGGGCACGATCACGATGGGCGGGTACGACTACCATGACGGCACCCGCGCGACCGGCGAGATGCGTAACTTCAAGGCTGGGCAGATGATCGGCGCGGTGCTTGAGTACGCGCAGCGCAGGGGCACCCCGGTCATGATCTACGTGTTCAGCGACGGCTCGCTGAGCTCCACCGGGATGGCGGACAACAGCGTCGACGGTCGCGGCAAGCTCGGCTGGCAGGGTGACAACTCCTCGGTCTCCTCGACTTTCTTCCTGGCCTACAGCCCCAGCGGGCGGCCCGCGCTGCGTAACGGGGTGGCCGGGCGGCAGATCGGCTACTACACCTCGGATGGCTCGGTCGTGGACACCTCCAGCCCCGTGGCCAACTCGGTGCCCAGCCTGGTCGAGGCGGTGATCCTCAATTACATGGGACTTCTGGGAACGGCAAACCAGTTCTCGACGCTATTCCCCATGCAGGGGCTTGGAGGCGCCAGCTCCCTTACCGGCCTGACGGCCCTCAACGCCATCGTGTGACGCCCCCGCGCGTGCCACCGTGAGCCGGTGGCGCGCGCGGCGGCGTGTCGCGATCCGCCGACGCCGCGCGGCCTGCCCGATCGGGGAGCAGGACTCATTTCGCGGCTCACTTCGTTGACAGTGTTAAGTGCGCTGTGCAATTTTCCATGCTGGCTTGGGCGCAGTTCGCACCCCGTGGCGAAGGATCGTTATTGAGCTTGCAACGGCCGGATGGCCCCATGTGGCGTAGGTATGCCCGCGCTGGCGCGTTGGCGCGCTTCTGCGCGGCGATCCTCGGCTGCGCGGCGATGCACGCGGCCGCGGCCGAGCCGCCTTACCGGCTGATCGGGCAGTCCGCGCCGGACTTCGCGCTGCATGGCGTGTCGGGTGCGAACGTGCGGGTCTCGGAACATCGTGGCGAGGTCGTGGTGCTGAGCTTCTGGAGCAGTCGCTGCACCCCGTGCCGCACCCAGCTCACCGAGCTCAACCGCAGTTTCGTCACCTACCAGTCGGCCGGGCTGGCCATGTACGGGGTGGGCGTGGACGATGACCCGCGGCAGGCGCTAGCGTTCGCGCGCTCGGCCGGCGTGGGCTTCCCGATGCTGCTGGATCCTGAGAAGGGAGTCGCGCGTGGCTATGAGGTCGACAACCTGCCCATGACGGTCCTGATCGACCGCGGCGGAAACGTGCGCTACGTACTGCGCGACTACAGTCCGGCGAACGAGACTCTCTATCTGCAGCGGCTGCGCGCCCTGCTGAACGAATGACCGGAACCATCACCATGCTACAGACCATATTCACCCGCCACCCGAACCGGGGGTCCCCGCGCCGCTGGCGCGCGGGTGTGCTCACGGCGGTGTTGCTCGGCGCCGCGCAGTTCGCCGCCGCCGCTCCAGCGACGCCCGGGGTCGATGGGCCACCCGCGGTCGCGCCGGCCCCCGCGGCCCCCGCCGCCGCGGCACCCCCCGAGGCCGCCGCTGATACGCGCGGCCTTGACCAGGAGATCCAGGGCCTCAAGAAGGACGTGGTCGACCTGAACAAGGA
>JANYBG010000085.1 GCA_025360865.1 Pseudomonadota bacterium
GCAGGCGCAGGCCGAGGCGGAACTCGCCGCCCACGCCCGCGGCGCGGACATGAGCAGCGCGAGGCTAGTGGAACTGCGCGCCGGCGACAGCGACGTCTCCTTGTCCCTGCCGCTCGCCCCGCTGGAGCAGCTGCGCGGCGGGTTTCACGCCGAGCACCTGCGCCGCTTCGGCTTCGCGGCCCACTCTCTGGCGGTGCACATCGAGGCGCTGCGCGTCGAGGCGCGCTGTGCCTCGATCGACATGGCGACGATCGTGATGCCTCAGGCTGCCAGCGCCGCGCCGCGGCGCGCGGTGCGCGCCTGGTTCGGAGGCTGGCGCGAGGTACCGTTGGTGGCCATGAGTGAGCTCACCGGGGTGCTGCCGGGCCCGGCGCTGATCGTCGAACCCCACAGCACCCTGGTGCTGGAGCCCGGCTGGATGGCGCGGCCGTTGGCGGACGGCTCGGTGTTGCTGGAGGACACGGGCGCCCCCGGCCCCGTGTCGACCGGCAGTGACCCGGCGCGCATCGAGATCTTCAACAATCTCTTCATGCACATCGCCGAGCAGATGGGCGAGGTGCTCAAGGCGACCGCGCAGTCGGTGAATATCCGCGAGCGTCTCGACTACTCGTGCGCCCTGTTCGATTCGCGCGGCGGTCTGGTCGCCAACGCGCCGCACATGCCGGTGCACCTGGGCTCCATGAGCGCAAGCGTGCGCGCGGTGATCCGCGCCCAGCCGCGCCTGCGCCCCGGGGATGCCTGGCTGATCAACAGCCCCTATCACGGCGGCACGCATCTGCCGGACATGACGGTGGTGACGCCGGTGTTCAGCGGCGCGCGGCCGGAGCCTGATTTCTTCGTCGCCTCCCGCGCGCACCACGCCGACATCGGCGGCATGACGCCCGGCTCCATGCCCCCTTTCAGCCGGGTCATAGACGAGGAAGGCGTGCTCTTTGAGTGCTTCGCGCTGGTCAGCGCCGGCACCCTGAACGAGGCGCCGTTGCGGGCGGCTCTGGCAGCGGGGCCATGGCCTGCGCGCCGGCCCGACCAGAATCTCGCCGACCTGCGCGCGCAGCTGGCCGCCAACGCGCGCGGCCTCGCGGAGATCGAGCGCGCGGTGCGACGTCACGGACTCGCCGGGGTCCACCACTACATGCGCGCGGCGCAGGACAACGCGGCGCGGTGCGTGCGCGGCGCCATCGCGCGGTTGCGGGACGGGGCGTTCCGCTACGAGATGGACAACGGCGATGTGATCGCGGTATCGGTCAAGGTCGACACCGCCGCCGGCCGCGCGCGCGTGGACTTCACGGGCACCTCCGCGCAGGGACAGCACAACTTCAACGCCCCCCGCGCGGTGTGCCTAGCCGCGGTGCTGTACGTGTTCCGCACCCTGATCGACGCGTCGATCCCGCTGAACGAGGGCTGCCTCGAGCCGCTAGAGATCATCATCCCGCCTGAATCGCTGCTTGACCCCAGGGCCCCGGCCGCCGTGGCGGCCGGCAACGTCGAGACCTCGCAGTGCCTCGTGGACGCGCTCTACGGAGCGCTGGGAGTGCTGGCCGCCTCCCAGGGGACGATGAACAACCTCACCTTCGGCGATGCGCGGCTGCAGTACTACGAGACCATCGCCGGGGGCTCCGGCGCCGGGCCGGGATTCTCCGGATGTGACGCGGTGCAGACGCACATGACCAATTCGCGCCTCACCGATCCTGAGATCCTCGAGGCCGAGTATCCACTCCTGGTGCGCGAGTTCTCGGTCCGGCGCGGCTCCGGCGGCGCCGGCCGCTGGGGTGGCGGGGCGGGCGTCGTGCGGCGGCTGGAATTCCGCGCCCCCCTCATCGGCGCACTGCTCGCCAATCACCGCCGGATCGCCCCGTTTGGGCTGGCCGGCGGGGACAGCGCCACCCCGGGAGCCGCGAGCATTCGCCGCGCCAATGGAGCGATCGAGGAACTGGGCGCGACGGCGCGTTTTGAGGTGGGTCCCGGGGATGAACTCACCGTGCTCACCCCCGGTGGCGGCGGCTTCGGAGCGGCGGAGCCCGTTTCGCGTTAGTTGCGCAGGATCGCGGTCTCGATCTCCCACTCGACGCGGTTCTTGGATGTCGCCGAGCGGTTGACGGACACCGGGCGCACGCGGCTTAGACCGGCGCGATGGGTAACGAGCCAGGTGTCGAAGGCGCCGGGCTTACTGGTGGCGAAGCCGAACAGCAGGTTGAACTTACCCTCGGCGAGGGTCGAGGGCCGGTTGAGGCGCTCGTCGGCGATGACGAAGTGCGTCTCCTCGGCGGCGGCGCCAGCGAAGGCGCCCTGCTCGGCCAGGCCATCGAGGAACGCCTCAACCTGCGCCTGTGCGCGCTGCCACATGTCGGGGCCGTTGTGCTCAAGCAGCGTCCAACGAGTGCCCTGCTCGATGCTGGCGGCGACGAACAGCGCCAGCCGGCGCGCCGAGAGGTAGCGCCAGTCGGATACCCCGCTGCCGGAGAGCGTGCGTGGGCTGACGCCGGTGCGCACGCCACTGCGTACCGAGAGGAAGGTGTTGATCCCGGCCGCCGCCAGCCGAGTGCGGTCCGCCTCGCTCACAACCACCGCGGGTCGCAGGCCCGGGCGCAGGATCGCCTCCTCGCTCTCCGCGGCCGCCCACACCGGCCAGGTCTCATCCGAGCGGGCGATCATCCCGGCGGCCGCCCCGCATGAGCTGAACACCTCGACCCGGCCCCGCAGCCGGTCGAAGGCCTGCACGCGCGGGTAATACATAACGGCGCTGTCGCTGCGGAAGGGCCACAGGCGCATCGCATCGAGCGCGATCCGCGCGGTGGTCCAGTTCGCCGGCGGGTCGACGACCAGGAGCGCATGACGCTCGCGGCACATGCGCGCGGCCACCAGCAGCGTGGAAAGGCCAACGTCGCGCTCGCGGGTCAGGGGCGGGATGCACAGCATGTTGAAGCCCTGCTCGCCATGCAGCGCGAACAGTCCCGTGGCGCTCGCCGCCGAGCCGATCACGTCGTAGTCCGTCAGCGGCGCGCCGTCATCCCCGTCCGGATTCGACAAGGTGTATCCGGCCGCCACCCCACCGGGGCCACCGGCGGTGCGGTCCGGCCGCAGGAGCGGCAACGCGCCCAGGGTCCGCACAAGGCGCGACTCGAGCAATACCTCGCGTACGCAGCGCGCGCTGCCCGCGGCGATGCATACCCGGCGGTAGATCTCCTGATCCTCGACCAGTTCGGAGCCGGCGGTGCGTACGCGCTGCACGACCAGGTTGAAGTGCTCGTTATCGGCGAGGATGAGCCCGTCGTAGTCGACCGAGGCGCGCAGGTACTCGCGGGAGCCCGCGTTGATGGCGGTCAGGCGTAGCGCGCCGGCGGCAGCCGGTAGCGTGAGCGTCGGCGGACGCGCGCCGTTGACGACGCGCACGATGCGCGCCTCGCGACCGCCATTCTCGAAGAACTGTTCCACGGCGTAGGAGAGCGTCGAGGGCTGCCAGAGGCCGCCGAAGCGCTGCTGGAACTCGACGAAGCCGCGCACGGTGACGGCATGGTTAACCGGACCCTTGAGCGTGCGGCCCACGAAGGCAACGACGCCCGTCGGCACGCGCTCGATCGCATGCTCGGTGCGGCTGTGTTCTGCGAGTTGTACGCCGGACGCGGGGCTGTCTGCCACTCAAGCGCCTCTTTGAATTGGCCGGCGCGATTCTAACACAGCGACCCGGCGGGCGGTTGGCTTCCGGGTCGTGGAAATCTAGCGGCGCGGGGCGCGGCGACGCCTGCGCCTCCTCGGCTCTGCGTCCATCCTCCGCGCGCGCGCGCTCCAGCTCTTCCTGCTTGCGCGCGATCTCCGCGAGCATCAGCTGCAGCCACGGCGACAGCGCTGTCATATGCGGCTCACGTGGTCAGCCACCGCTGTTGGGCGCCGGGCGCGCCTTGGCCGGCTGCGCCGGCGCGGCCGTTGGCGCCGCGGCCGGTGCGTCCGGCTTGGGTTCCGCGTCCGACATTATCTGCTTGAAGGTCGACTCATCCATCGGCAGGTCACTCTTGCCGTCCCAGCTGGAGTGCGCGGGAACCACGTTCTGCACGCGTACGGCGCTCGCGAGCACCTGGCCAAGGCTCGCGCCAGCGGCCGTGACCGGTACCGGCACCCCGTGAGGCTCCTGGCTCAGAGCGGTGACGAGGTCCCAGTGGATTTCCTCCTTCTGTTCCTTCAGGTCCCGCCGCAGGCGCGGGGCGAGTGACTTGGTGAGCAGCTTCTGCTGGCCCTTCTTCCAATCGCGCGCGTCGTCCTCGAGCACGTCATAGGGCTGCAGGTACAGCTGCCCTTCGTGCCAGCCCAGCGGGTACGGCTGGTTGACTACCCGCACCTGCGCGCCGACGGGGATCATGTTGAAGAACTGCTCGATGTCCTCCGGGTACAGCCGCATGCAGCCGTGGCTGGAGCGCAGGCCGACGCCTGATGGCTTGTTCGTGCCATGGATCAGGTAGCTCGGCCACTCCAAATAGAAAGCGTACCTGCCCAAGGGGTTGTCGGAACCGGGACCGATCACCGGCTCCAGGTCCTCGCCGTTCTCATGATGTTCCTTGCGCACCGAGACCGGCACATGCCAGGTCGGATCCTTCTGGCGCCGCGTGACCTTCGTAACGCCCTCGGGCGTGCGCCATCCCATCTTGCCGATGCCGATCGGGTGGGTGAAGACCACCTGCTTCTCGCCCTTCTTGGCGGGGGGGAAGTAGAAAATCCGCATCGCCGGTATGTTGATCACGAGACCCGTGCGCGGCGCCTCCGGCAGCACGAACTGCGAGGGTACGATCACCTCGGTGCCCTCACCGGGCAACCACGCGTCGACCTTCGGGTTCGCGCGCACGATCTCCTGGTAGCCGACGTTGAAGCGCCGGGCTATGTCGGCCAGCGTGTCTTGCTTGGTGGCGCGCACCACCTGAACCACACCAACCACGTCATCGCCGGGGTTGAGCTCGAAGCGCTGGTTAGCGACCGGCATCGGCACTTCCGGCGGTGGCGGGGGCGACGGCGGCGGTGGTGGCGGCCCCTTCCTGTGCTCACCAAAGATAGAACAGCCCGCGAGTGCGAGGCACAGCGCGACCGCGAAGGTGGCGCGGGAATTACGGGTCTTCATGGACGAGAATTATGAACCATGTAGGGCCACGCCGATGGTCGGCCATGCGCTACAGGAGCACGGGCTGGTTCGGCAACTCGTTGTCGCTGCGGCGGGTGCCCGGAAAATGCCGCCCGAGCAGCGCGCCGACGGCGAGGATCCCCGCCACGGAGCCGTCCTGGAAGCGCCCCTCCCGATAGTGGTGCTCCATCTGCCGACACACCGCCTGCCATTCCGTCTGGGGCACCTGGGCGGCGATACCCCGGTCGGCGACGATCTCGACGACATGGTCGGCCATCAGCACATAGATGAGGACGCCGTTGTTGTGCGCGGTGTCCCATACGCCAAACTGCCCGAAAATCTGCAGCGCGCGCTGGCGCGGCGCGAGGCGGCGCCAGACCTCCGGCACGTCGAATGAGGTCTCGATGACGAAGCGGATCTCGCCGCCGTGACGACCCTCGCACTCCCCGATCGCCTGCTCGATCGCATCGCGCACCGACTGCGGGAAGTGCCGGCGCGTGCTGTAACGCGTGGTCAGGATGTGGCGGATCGCGCGGGTAAGCATCACGGGTGCACTCCTACCAGCCGCCCGAGGCGCCGCCGCCACTGAAGCCGCCGCCACCGCCGCTGAAACCACCGCCACCACCGAAACCTCCGCCACCGAAGCCGCCACCCAGGCCGCCGCCGCGGCTGGACCAGGCGCTAGTACCACCGGCGAAGCCCATCAGCAGCGTGAAGAGGAATCCGGCCACACCGGCCACGCCCGCGAGGGCCAGCGCATAGCCGCCGAGGTACACAAGTCCGCCGGCGCCGGCGCCGGTGAGCGCCGCCCCCAGGGTACGGCCGAAGATCCTGCGCAGGAGCACCGACCCGAAGAGGATCGCGATGAGCAGCTGCGGAAAGGCGCCGGATCCATGGTGGCCCTGCTGCCAGGCCGGCTCGGGCGCAGGCAGCGCCTCCCCGTCGATGAGCTTGATCATCTGGTCGAGGCCGCCGTCGATCCCGGCGTAGTAGTTGCCCTCCTTGAAGGCGGGCCGGATGGTCTCGGAGATGATGCGGTTGGACATCGCATCGGTGAGCGCTCCTTCGAGTCCCTGGCCCACCTCGATGCGGATGCGTTTGTCGTCCTTGGCGATGATGAGCAACGCGCCGTCATCGACCTTCTTGCGGCCGAGCTTCCACTGCTCGACGACGCGGATCGAGTACTGCTCGATCTCCTCCGGCTGCGTGGTGGGCACGATCAGCACGGCCAGCTGCGAGCCCTTGGCGGACTCGAACGCGGCCAGTTTCTGCTCGAGCGCGCCCTGCTGCTCGGCGGTGAGCGTCCCGGTGAGATCGGTGACGCGCCCGGTCAGCTTGGGGATCGCCCGCAGGTCCTGGGCAGCGGCGCCCGCGCCGAGGCCCAGCAGCCACAGCAGGGCGAACCCGGCCAGCAGCGCCGCGCGCGGGAAGCCGCGGATCATCGCGTGGCGGGCTGTCCCGAGGGCGCCGTCGCCGGGGCACCGGGCGTCGAGGTGTCAAAGCTCACCGTCGGCGCGGTGGAGATCTGCGCCTCGTTGGCGACCGTGAAGTTCGGCTTCACCTGGAAGCCGAACATCTTCGCCGTCAGGTTCACCGGGAACTGGCGCACCGTCACGTTGTAGCTCTGCACCGCCTGGATGTAGCGGTTGCGCGCCACGGTCACGCGGTTCTCGGTGCCCTCGATCTGGGACTGCAGGTCGCGGAAGTTCTGGTCGGACTTCAGCTGCGGATAGTTCTCCGTCACCGCGAACAGGCTCTTCAGGGCACTGGTGAGCTGGTTCTGCGCGGCCTGGTACTTGGCGAACAGCTCGGGGTTGTTCAGTACCTCCGGCGTCACCTGGATGGAGCCGACCTTGGCGCGCGCCTCGGTCACCCCGATGAGCACCTTCTGCTCCTGGGCGGCATAGCCCTTGACCGTATTGACGAGGTTCGGGATCAGGTCAGCCCGGCGCTGATACTGGTTAACCACTTCCGACCAGGCGGCTTTGACGCCCTCGTCCTGGGTCTGCAGGTTGTTATAACCGCAACCCGAGAGGAACAGCACCGCGACGGCCAACAGGCCCACTGACCAAGCACGCATCGAGCTTCTCCTTATGATTCGGCCCCCGCCCATGCCGGGGGGATGCGGATTGTCACACGCAATGTAAAGCGCGTCGATTCCCGCCCCGGGAGGCCCCCGGCTGGGGGGGGTGGGCCCGCCGCGGCGCGGCAGGTGGGGGTTCGGGGGCCGGGCGCGCCTGTCCCGCCGGGCCGCGGCCAAAAAAAACCCCAGGGGATTAGCCTGGGGTCGGTAAGGGCGGACCTTCGATGAAGGGAAGGAAGTCCGCCAGGGGATACGTCAGTGCAGTCGGGCCCAATGCAGGATGCGGATGTCATCCGAATCCAGGTCAAAACTCTGTGCCAGCAAGGAGCGCAGTTCGCGGTTCGCCCGGGTATGGGTCAGCGGTTCGCGCAACTCGACCACACCACTCCATTCGTTGCCCGGGCCGGCGCTCTTGGCCTTGCCAGACGGTGTGACGAAGTGCGTGTAGTACTTGGTAGCCACGCCTAAAGGTTAGTGGCGGGGTGCCGCGACAGTCCGTGAGACGTTCCACAGAAAGCCGGGATTCGGGTACAACGGAATGGGACATATCTCACAGGATTCAACTACCCATGGGCCGCTTCCGTCCGCCGGAGAAGGCCGGCTCGAAATACATCACAGCCGGGGGTGCCCAGCGCCTGCGCGCCGAACTGGACCGGCTATGGCGCGACGAGCGTCCGCGGGTGACGGAGGCGGTCGCCGCAGCGGCCGCCCAGGGTGACCGCTCCGAGAACGCCGAGTACACCTACGGAAAGAAGCGGCTTCGCGAGATCGATCGGCGCGTGCGGTTCCTGCGGGGCCGACTGGACGGCATGGTCATCGTCGACCAGCCGCCCGCGGATCGGCGGGCGGTGTTCTTCGGCGCCTGGGTGGAGCTTGAGGATGCGGAAGGATCGCGCACGCGCCACCGGTTGGTGGGACCTGACGAGTTCGACCTCGCGCCGGGCTACCTGAGCATGGACTCCCCGCTTGGACGCGCGCTCATGCGCCGGCGTCTCGACGATGAGTTCCGCGTCGAGACGCCCGCCGGTGAGCGCACTTACGTGATCGTCGCGATCGAGTACCTGCGGGATCAGTGACGGCGCGGCGCGCCTACCAGATCACCCGCACGTTCTTGAACTGCCACGGATCGCTCTTGTCGACGTCCTCCGGGAACAGGCGCTCGCGCTCGTGCAGCGGGGTCCACTCGGTGTATTCCCCGACGACAGGCCCGAGATAGGGCATGCACACCTCGAGGCAGCGGCGGTAGTCCATCTCGTCCGGCTCGATGATGCCCACGTTCGGGTTCTCCATGGCCCAGACGACACCGGCGAGCACCGCCACGCACACCTGCAGGCTGGTGGCGTTGTTGTAAGGGGCGAGCTTGCGCGCCTCCTCGATCGACAGCTGCGAGCCGTACCAGTAGGCGTTCTTCTTGTGGCCGGCCAGGAGCACGCCAAGTTCATCGATGCCGCCGATGATCTCGTCCATCAGGATGCGCTGGCGTTCCTGCTGCACGTAGTTGTTGCCGACCAGCTCGTGCACCGACATCACCGCGGAATCACACGGGTGGTAGGCGTAATGCACCGTCGGGCGGTACGCGACCTGCGAGCCCTCGCGCACCGAGTAGTAGTCGGCGATCGATATCGCCTCGCCGTGCGTGATGCAGAAGCCGTGGAAGTGCCCGGCCTTTGGCGTCCAGGTGCGCACCCGCGTGCCCGCCCCCGGCTGCATCAGGTAGATCGCCGCGAGGCACCCGGACTCATGCCGCTTGCCGTCACGCGGGAAGTTGCGCTCGTGCGTTCCCCATCCCATCTCGGAAGGCTGCGCGCCCTCGCTGACGAAGCCATCGACCGACCAGGTGTTGACGAACTCCCCGCCAAGCTTCGGCTTGTTGGAGACCTGCGTGTCGCGTTCGGCGATGTGCACAACCTTCACCCCCACCTTGCGGGCGAGCGCGCCCCAGTCGGCGCGCGTCGCGGGCGTGCCGGCATCGACGCCTACGTCCTTGGCGATGTTCAGCAGCGCCTGCTTCATGAAGTGGGACACCAGGCCCGGGTTGGCGCCATGCGTGAGCACCGCGGTCGGAGCGCGCTGGTCGCCCACGCGCAGCGCGAGCGCCTCCTCTCGCATCTGGTAGTTGGTGCGCTTGCCAGGAGGCACGGTCGGGTCGGTATAGCCACCGGGCCACGGCTCTATGCAGGTGTCGAGGTACATCGCCCCCTTCTCCCAGCACAGCTTTATCAGGGCGAGGCTCGAGACCTCGACCGAGACGTTGATCACGAAGTCGCCCCGCCCCAAGAGCGGCGTCAGCACGCGGCGGAAGTTCTCGCGCGTCAAGCGCTCCTTCACGAACTTGATGCCGTACTTGGCAGCCTCGTCACTGCCCTTGTCCTCGGCTGTCACGATGGTCACGCGCTCGGGCGCGATACCGATGTGACGCAAGATCAGGGGCAATACTCCCTGACCGATGCTGCCGAAGCCTACGAAAAGGATCCGGCCGGGGAACTCTACGTGCACTTTGTATTCGGGAATGTTGCTCATGATGCTCGTCTTGGTACTCCAGTTGCGCGTACGGCTGGCGCGCTGCGCGGAAGGGTATCAAGTCGCACCCGCGGAGGCGCGCTTTTCCCGACATGTGCCCGTCGGCGCGGGCTTTTTCTAGCTATCGCGCCAATGCGGCGGATAGGTGCGCGCGTAGCCCGGCTGTCCCGCCACGCGCGCGAGCCAGCGCCCCAGCGCCGGGTAGTTCACCTCCACCGGCATGAAGCGCGAGGACAGCTCGTTCGCGCGCGGCCTTTCCAGCGCGCGCTTGAGTAGTTGGATGCCAGGGAAGAGCACCATGTCGGCGGCTGAATAGGCATCGCCAACGATCCAGTCGGACTTCGACAGCCGGCCCTCGATGGTGCGCGCCTCGCTCGCCACGACGTGCATGGCGGCGGTGATCTCGTCGGCGCTCAGATCCGCCTTCTCGAAGAACACAGCGCGCGCGATCTTCGTCACGTGCGGCTCGATATAGGCCTGGTACTCGCAGATCACCCGCATGATCGTGCCGGCCTCCGCCGGAGAACCGCCAAAGATGCCAGGCTTCGGGTACTTGAGGTCGAGATAGTAGAGAATGGCCAGCGACTCGAAGCACACGTAGTCGCCATCCTTGAGCACGGGCACGCGGCCACGCGGATTCAGCGCGAGCATCTGCGGGGACTTGTGCTCCTGTTTGGAGAATTGCAGCAGGTGGGAGACGTAGGGCAGCTTCTTGAATTCAAGCGCCAGCAACACCCGCCAGGCGAACGGACTTCCGCTGCCCCAGAAAACCTCGATTGCCATCGTGCCCCCGCCGCCGCTGTGCTCAGGGTGATTGTAACGACAACGGAGCGGGGCAGAAAACGCGCCGCGACCGTCTGCCCGGAGAAACCACCATGCCGACAACACTGATCCAGCCGCTCGCGCTCCTGGCCGAGCTTGAAAACCCGCAATGGGCGGTCATCGACTGCCGCTTCGACCTGCAGAAGCCGGCGTGGGGGCGCGACGCCTGGGCACAGGGCCACATACCGCGCGCGCTCCATGCCGACCTCGACCACGACCTCTCGGGTGCGCGCGGACCTGGCAGCGGGCGCCACCCATTGCCGCGGCCACTGAAGCTGGCGGCCACCTTCGGCCGCTGGGGCATCGGTGATGGGGTGCAGGTGGTCTCCTACGATCAGGGATCGGGAATGTACGCCGCGCGCCTATGGTGGCTGCTGCGCTGGCTCGGCCACGCGAATGTCGCCGTGCTCGATGGCGGACTCGCGGGCTGGGAACGCGCCGGCCTGCCAGTGACAAGGCGGTCAGAGGCGCGACCGGCGCGCACCTTCGTGGCGCGCGTGGACGCGGGAATGACCACCACCGGAGCACAGGTCGCCGCGGCGCTCCACAGTGGGGCGCTCGCGCGTGGCGAGACACTGCTGGTTGACGCGCGCGGCGCGGACCGGTTCGCCGGGCAAAACGAGACCCTGGATCCGGTGGCCGGGCACATTCCCGGCGCGCGCAACCATCCCTCTGCCGGCAACCAGTCCGCGGATGGCCGTTTCCTCGGCGCCGCGGAGCTGCGCCGGCGCTGGGAGGCGACGCTCGGCGGCCGGCCCGTGACCGAGGTGGTGGCGATGTGCGGCTCGGGCGTCACAGCCTGCCACAACCTCCTCGCGCTGGAAGTCGCCGGGCTGCCCGGAGCGCGGCTGTACGGCGGCTCCTGGAGCGAATGGATCACCGATCCGGCGCACCCGGTGGCGCGCGGCGCGTGAACACTCGTAAATGTCACACCCAATTTTGATATAACCCGCGCGTGGCAGAGGAAACCAAGAGCCAGAACGGCAACCGGAAATTCAATCCCGCGCAACCCTGGCGGATCGAGGACTCCCTCGACCTGTACAACGTGCGCGCCTGGGGCAAGGGCTACTTCGGTGTGGACGCCGGCGGTCACGTGGTGGTGCGCCCCGACACCAGCCCCCAACACGAGATCAACCTTTACGAGGTCGTCGAGGGGCTGAAGGCACGCGACCTCACCACACCGGTGGTGGTGCGCTTCTCGGACATCCTGGCGCACCGTCTGCGCCGGATGCACGACTCCTTCGCGCAGGCCATCACCGAGAATGACTACAAGAACCGCTATGCCGCGGTCTTCCCCATCAAGGTGAACCAGCAGCGCCTCGTGGTCGAGGAGGTGTATCGCTACGGCAAGGAATTCGGGTTCGGGCTCGAGGTCGGCTCCAAGCCGGAACTACTCGCCGTCATGGCGATGACCGAGAACGCCCCCGAGCGCCTGATCGTCTGCAATGGCTTCAAGGACGACAGCTACATCGAGGCGGTGACGCTTGCGACCAAGCTCGGCCGCACCATTATCCCGGTGGTCGAGAACTTCGAGGAGCTCGGACTCATCCTCAAGCACGCCAAGGCCTACGGGGTGCGTCCGCGCATCGGCGTGCGCGTGAAGCTCAACAGCGAGGGCTCGGGCCGCTGGAGCGCCTCGGCCGGGGAAAAGTCCAAGTTCGGCCTGTTCATAACCGAGATCCTCGAGCTGTTCAACGTGCTCAAGAGCCACGACATGCTCGACTGCCTGCAGCTGGTGCACTGCCACCCGGGCAGCCAGCTGCAGGACATCCGCCGCGTGAAGGAGGCGATCAACGAGCTCGCGCACGTGTACGCGGAACTGAAGCTGATGGGCGCCGGGTTGCAGTACATCGATGTCGGTGGCGGCCTCGGCGTCGACTACGACGGGAGCGGCACCAACTTCTCCTCCTCGATGAACTACACGCTCACCGAGTACGCGAACGATGTGGTCTACCGAGTCGCGAGTGTCTGCAATGCGCGCGACATCCCGCACCCGATGATCGTCAGTGAATCCGGCCGCGCGGTCGCCGCCTACCACAGCGTGCTTATCTTCGACGTGCTGGGCTCATCGGCGCTCGATAAGTTCCAGGTCACCGGCGACCCCGCGCTCGATTACACCGGCTCTGAGGAACTGCCGCAGCCGGTGCTGGATCTGTTCGATGCCTACCGCACCGTGAGCGAGCGACGACTGGTCGAGTGCTACCACGACGCGCTGACCGCCCGCGAACAGGTCCTGCAGATGTTCAACCTGGGTCTGCTGTCACTGGAATTCCGCGGACTCGCCGAGCGGCTCTACTGGGCCACCTGCGCGAAGATCCGCGACCAGTGCCGCAAGCTCGATCGCCTGCCCGAGGAACTCGAGGACCTCGAGTCCATTCTCTCGGACACCTATTTCTGCAACTTCTCGGTATTCCAGTCCTTGCCGGACAGCTGGGCGATCGAGCAGCTGTTCCCGATCATGCCCATCCACCGCCTGGATGAGCGCCCCACCCGCACCGGGGTCCTGGCGGATATCACTTGTGACTCGGACGGAAAGATCGACCACTTCGTGTCGCTACGCGACGTCAAGCGCACGCTCGAGCTGCACGAGCTCAAGCCCGACCAGCGCTACTACCTCGCGGTATTCCTGGTGGGCGCGTACCAAGAAACCCTCGGCGACCTGCACAATCTCTTCGGCGACACGCACGTGGTGCACGTGCGTCTGCACGATGAGGGGGGTTGGTGGATCGAGGAGATCGTCAAGGGCGACACCGCCAACAAGGTGCTCGAGTACATGGAGTACGACGTCGCGGAGCTCTACCCGGCGCTCGCGCGCGATTGCGAGCGCGCGATCCGCGACGGCCGCATGACGATCGCCGAGAGCCAGGCCCTCAAGCGCTTCTATGAGCGCGAACTCGATGGCTACGCGTACCTGGAGCCCGCCGGCAGCTGAGGCGGCCCTCGCGAGCTGGAGCGCGGCGGTGTAGGCCGGGCGGGGTGACCCCCATGGCGGAGCTGCGCTCGGATCCTCGTCATCAGCGCATGCCCACCCCGACTGAAACTGCCGAACTGAGGAATGCCATCCCACGCGGCGGTCACGGCGGACATTCATGAGTCAGGAGCCGCCCTAGAGGCCGGTGTGTCCCATGAGCGCGAGGATGCCAAGCACGATGAAGGCCACCGCCGCCACGCGGTTCACCAGCTTCAGCGGAACGCGGTTGGCGGCGGCGCCGCCGAGGAAGACCACCGGGACGTTGGCGAGCAGCATACCCAGTGTCGTGCCGGCCACGACGGGCACCAGCATCTGGTACTTAGCCGCCAGGGCCACAGTCGCCAGCTGCGTCTTGTCACCGATCTCGGCGAGGAAAAAGGCGACCACCGTCGTGCCGTAGGCCCCGAACCGCGACGGTTTCGGTTCCCGTTCCGGTGGCTTGTCGGGAATGAACATCCAGGCCGCGGTGGCGAAGAAGGACACGGCGAGCCCCCAGCGGATGACGGCCGGGCTGATATAGGCCGCGAGCAGCGTGCCCACTTCGCCCGCGGCCAGGTGGTTGGCGAGCGTGGCGGTGAGGATTCCCAGGATCACGGGCACGGGCGCGCGGAAGCGCGCCGCCAGCACCAGGGCGAGCAGTTGCGTCTTGTCGCCGATCTCGGCTAGGGCGACGACGCCTGCGGATACCAGCAGTGCTTCCAGCGGGGCCATCGTTTGCGTACCGGTAATGCCGGGAGTAGCATGATACGGGCGTTCGTATCCGTCGTGGATGACTGCGCTTTGTTGAATGTGTTGACTTCATCTCCCGCCCCGCGCCGCTCAATCCGCGCGCGAAACGCAGGTGCAGGCCCACGGGCCACGCACCGCGCATTGAACGATCGTGTGCCCTGAAGCCCCAACCTGTTCGAAACACGCGGTACATGCGACCGACGCGTGCGGTGCGCCGCTGTCCACGTTCCCAAGAGAGAGGCCCGGATGACGACGATCTATGTTGGCAACCTGCCCTTCAACGCCACCGAACCGGAGGTGAAGGCCCTGTTTGAACGCCACGGCACCGTGGAGTCGGTGAAGCTCATCAACGACCGGGAGACCGGCAAGCCCAGAGGATTCGCCTTCGTCGAGATGCCCCAGGCGGAAGCGCAGGGCGCGATCCAGGCGCTGAACGGCTTCCAGATGAACAGCCGGCCGTTGCGCGTCAACGAGGCGCAGGAACGCCCGCAGCGCCCGCGCCAGGGCGGCGGACCGTTCCGTCGCTGACGCGCCAGCCTCACATCATGCGTAAACTGACAGACCCCGCCTCGAGCGGGGTTTTTCAGCGCGCCCGCGATCGGATGTTCGATCGCGCCACTTGCGAAGGATGACGCCGATGCTGACCAGACACAAAGTGATCACGGGACTGCTCCTGAGCGCGGCGCTGTTCGCCTGCGCCACCAGCAGCTCACGCCAGAGCACCGCCCAGGTGCTGACCACCATTCTCGCCGGTGAGCAGCGCTCGGATGCGAACCGTGCCCGGGATGTCTACCGCCACCCGAAGGAAACCCTGCTGTTCTTTGGCATCCGTCCGGAGATGACGGTGCTTGAGGTCTGGCCGGAGCCAGGCTGGTACACGGAGATCATCGCCCCGCTGCTGCGCGACAAGGGCAAGTACTACGCGGCCATTCCGCCGGCGGACCCGGCCAACGCCGAGACCACAAAGAACCACGCCGCCTACGCGGCCAAGCTCGCCGCGCGACCCGACATGTACTCCAAGGTCAACGTGGTCACGCTGCCCGCTGACGGCGGCGATGTCGTCCCCGCGGGTACTATCGACATGGCGGTGACGTTCCGCAACATCCACAACTTCATGTGGAACGGGGATGCCTCGCAGACTTTCGCGACGCTCTACCGCGCGCTCAAGCCCGGCGGGCTCCTCGGCGTGGTCGAGCATCGCGGCAATCCGGCCGTACCGCAGGACCCGAAAGCCACAAGCGGTTACGTCAACGAGGAATTCGCGATCAAGCTGATCGAGGCGCAGGGCTTCAGGCTGGTGGGGAAGTCACAGGTGAACGACAATCCCAAGGACACCAAGGATTACCCGGAAGGGGTGTGGACGTTGCCCCCGACCTTCACGCTCGGCGCGACTGATCACGCCAAGTACGCCGCCATCGGCGAGAGCGATCGCTTCACGATCTTGTTCGAGAAGCTTCGCCGCTAGCGCCTCACCACATGTCGCGCAGGCGCGCGCCCACGTCCACGGTGATGGCAGTGGTGCTCTCCTGCAGCGAATCCCCGCCGGCGAGCGATGAGCCCTGGAAGGTCGCCGGCACGAGTGTCTTCTGCACCCGCTCGGTCATGAAGCGGCTGCGGCCGCCATAGACGTGCGCGTCACCGTGGCGCGACTGCTGCGTGAGATGAAACTTAAGCGGCACGATCAGCATCAGATCGTTCTGCGCGCGCGTGACAGCGACGTACAGCAAGCGCCGCTCCTCCTCGATCAGCTCGGGCTTGCCGGTGGCGAACTCGTTGGGGAAGCTGCCATCGACTACGTTGAGCACGTACACCGTGTCCCACTCCATGCCCTTGGCCGAGTGCACCGTCGAGAGAACCAGGAAATCCTCATCCAGCGTCGGGCGCCCCGAGATGTCGCTGGTGGCGTTGGGCGGGTCGAGCGTGAGCTCGGTCAGGAAGCGCTCGCGCGAGGGGAACTGGCCGGAGAGCAGTTCGAGCTGCTCGAGATCTCCCAGGCGCGCGTGAAACTGCTGGTACAGCCGCTCGAAGTGAGGGCGGTACCATTCGCGCGCCAGGTGCATCTGGCCGATCCAGGGTCGCTGCGGATCGGCCAGCGCCAGCATCAGGTCAACGAGGCGCGTCCAGTCCATGCCCCCGGTCTGCGGCGGCGTGAAGCCACGCAGCGACTCAAATGAGTGACCGGCCGCCTCCAGGTGATCCATGGCCGCGCGCGCGTTCACCGGCCCCATCCCCGGCAGCAATTGCAGGGCGCGGAAGGCCGCCAGCGGGTTGCGCGGGTTTTCCGCCCAACGCAGCACCGCGAGCAGGTCCTTGATATGCGCGGCTTCGAGAAACTTCAGGCCACCGTACTTCACGAACGGGATCTTCCGCTTGCTCAGCTCGACTTCGAGGATGTCGCTGTGGCTGGAAGTCCGGAACAGCACGGCCTGCCGGCGCAGCGGGATCCCCGTTTCGCGGCGCTTGAGCACCTCGGCGCAGACGAACTCCGCCTGCGTCTGAAGTTCATCCACGGTGACGGCACGCGGCCGCGCGCCGTCACCGCGCACGGATAGCAGGTACTTGCGGTGCTGGCGCGGCGCCTCGGCCATCACCGAGTTGGCTACATCCAGCACCGGCTGCGTCGAGCGGTAGTTCTGGGCGAGCGTCACGACCTCCGCGGCCGGTGAGAAGCGCTCGGGGAAGCCGAGGATGTTATCGACCGCCGCTGCGCGGAAGGAGTAAATCGCCTGTGCGTCATCGCCCACCACCGCGAGGCCGGCGCCGTCGGGCTTGAGAGCGTGCAGGATCTCCGCCTGCAGGCGGTTGGTGTCCTGGTACTCATCGACCAGGACGTGGTCGAAGTGCGCGCCGATGTGCTGCGCCAGGCGCGGCTCGCACATCATGCCGTGCCAGTAGAGCAGAAGGTCGTCGTAGTCGAGCAAGCCTGAGTGCTGCTTCTGTTCCACGTAGGCGCGGAAAAGGCTGGCGAGCTCCGTCTCCCATTGCGCCGCCCACGGGTAGTGCGTCTCGAGGGTCTCCTTGAGCGAGGCGCGCGTATTCACGCGATTCGAGTAGATCTGCAGGCAGGTGTCCTTGCGCGGGAAACGCTGCTCCTTGCTCGCCAGCCCCAGCTCCTGGCGCAGGCTGTCCATCAGATCCGTCGCGTCCCCGCGGTCGATCACGCTGAAGTGCGAATCAAGCTGCACATGCGGCGCGTAGTGGCGCAGCAGGCGGTTGCCGATCGAGTGGAATGTTCCTGACCAGCTCAGGCGCTGCGCGATCGACTGGCTTACCCCGCCCAAGGCGTCATCCAGGGCCTTGCGGGTGATCTCGTGCGCCCGCCGGCGCATCTCGGCGGCGGCGCGGCGGGTGAAGGTGAGCATGAGGATGCGCCCGGGATCGACCCCGTTGATGACAAGGTGGGCGACGCGGTGCGCCAGGGTGTCCGTCTTGCCGGTGCCGGCGCCGGCCACGATCAGAAGCGGCCCTGAGCGCACACCCTTCTCAGGGAGGGCCTCGCCGTACGTGACCGCCTTGCGTTGCGCGGCGTTGAGTCGGTCGAGGTGCGCGGTGGTTGTCATAAGGTGGTGACCCCGGACTATACCTGCGGCGAAATCGCCATGCCGGGCAAAGCGCACAGGACGCGACGAAGCCCGCGCCGCACCGCCGCGGTGCGCTCGCCGGGGTGTGCGCGGGTGCGCGGTCGGGGGGTTACGATGGTCCGATGAAGCCGGAAAAACAGACGCTCCAGTATCAGGGCCGCGTCATCAGCGTCACGACGGACAAAGTCACCCTGCCTAACGGCCACGCGGCGCTCCTGGAGGTGGTACACCACCCTGGCGGGGCCGTCGCCGTGGCGCTCGATGCGGCCGGGCGCGTCTGCCTGCTGCGCCAGTACCGCTACGTCGCCGACGGTTGGCTGTGGGAACTGCCCGCGGGCAAGCTCGAACCCAATGAGCCACCGCTCGCGACCGCGCAGCGCGAACTCATCGAGGAAGCCGGCGTGCGCGCGGACCACTGGGCGGAACTGGGCGTGTGCCTGAGTTCCCCGGGCGTGTTCAGCGAGCGACTTCACCTGTACCTGGCGACCGGGCTTAGCGCGGCCGCGGCGGCGCACGAAGCCGCCGAGGTCATCGAGGTGCACTGGGTCCCGCTGGCGCAGGCGTGCGCCTGGGCGCTCGACGGCACGATCACGGACTGCAAGACAGCGCTCGGCCTGCTGCGCGCCAGGAATATGTCACCGACGAGCGGCTGAAAATGTGCGCCAATTACGTGACGGCCTTCTCAGAAGTGCGACACGCCTCACGGTTAGGCTTTGAAGCGTCGGGAAATGGCGACGCTGTTAGGATCAGGCGTACATAACCAATGCAGGACTTCACCAGCAAGAAACGAGCGCAGCCGCAGGAAGCGGACCGGCGGCGTATTGGCAAGGTCGTGCATGATGATCGCGGCAACGCCTACGTCACCTGGCACGAGGCACCGCCCGACCACAAGCGTGAGGTTCTGGAGATCGTCGGCCATTCCGCGCCGAAGGTCCGCACCGATCACGGCTTCGACCCGTATGCGCGCCTTGAGCCACGCGCGCCCGCCAAGCCGGGCAAACCCAAGGACCTGCGCGCGCTGGGCCAGTGGTTCAAGATGATGCGGGAGCTCGAGGCGCGACAGCGCGCGACCGCCGACGAGGAATGACCCCGCCGCGGGGCGCGCGCCGTTGCTCCCTACTAGACAGTCCGCTCAATGTGCGCGCGCTTGGCCGCGTTCGTGAACCGGTAGAAGCGCCGCAACTCCGCCAGCACAGGCGCCTCGCGTCCCCGCCTGTGCCTCCGCTCGCGCTCGAGCGAGCGCTCCAGGTGACGGCAGAAGCGACCCGCGTAGCCGCTCGCCTCGCGATACAGGCCCGCGCGCGCACCCACACTGGGATCGAACCCGACGCGCTCGAACAGCAGGCGCCGCAGCTCCAGTGGAAAGTGTCCTGGGTCCTGGCGACGCAGCAGCCAGTGGCTGACGACGAACTTGTCCACCTCCGCCTGCATCTCCATTTCTAGCAGCGACACCGCCCTGTCGTGGCTCGCGTTCCATGCCAGATATACGAAGTGGCTGACGCCCTCAAGCGCCGTGAGGCAGTCGGCGACGTTGCCGCCATGCAGGCGCTCGAGCGGGTCGGCGTGCGCGAGCCGCGCCAGCAACGCCGGGTCCAGGTACAGGGAGACTCCCAGCTCGCCCTCGGCGACCAGAGCGACCAGAAGTTCCTCCTCGGCGTGACCGCCACGAGCCGCGCGCGGCAGCTGGCAGCGGTCGGTCACCAGGAAGTCGTATACATCGTGCGCGACGCGCAGGTCGTAGATGCCGCCGAGCATTTCCTGAAGGCGCGAGAGCAGCATGCTAGTGCGCGAAGGTGGTCCGACCAGCGGTGGTTGGATCCACGCCCAGGCGCTTAAGTGACTCGAAGCAGCGTGCGCTGCCGGTCTTAAGCCAGATCTCATACAGGCGCAGGATGTCGCGGTCCGAATGCCGCTGGGAACTCTCGCTGATCTCGTTCAGAGCATCCACGAGCGGCTGGAATTTAATGGCCAGCTCGGCGAACACGCCGGCCAGCACGCGCCGGCTGCCGCGCGCGGTCGCCTCCGCCAGCGCCCCATAGGCGCGGCCACCCATGGCGATGTGATAGTCGATGTCGATCAGCTTCGCGGCGAATCCCTGCGCGAAGAAGCCGGCGATGAAGAGCGAGACATCGCCCAGTCGCTGCAGCGCGTGATGGCGGGCGGGCGCGGATGGCGCCTCCAGCGCATCACAGAGCATCACGGCCAGGGGCTTCAAGCGCGGGCCGGCTGGGGTGTCGTCATAAAGACTCTCCGCGCGCGCGAACAGGGTCAGCAGGTTGACGACGTACTGCTCGGTCTGCTCCTCGACGGTGACACGCTGTTTCACCAGCGCCCCGTGCACGCAGTCCCGGAAGAATTCACGCAAGCTCGGCACGGCCAGCACCGACTTCCCGGTCTCATCCATCCTCAACCTCCTCACCCATGGGGAGCGGCCCAGGCGTCGCCAGCTTCCCCCGCGCGCGCGGGCGAATCAGTGATGCACTGCGCCAATCCGAACTGCGAGTCGGCGGTAGGATTGGCAGCGAGCACGGGACAGTGCTAACAATCCCGCGCGGAACGGCACCATGGATCAAGGCGCGAGATGCGCGCCCCGGGCGGAGATTCGAGGGCCGGCTCGCGCCCCCGCGGCCAGTCAGTCCCCGGGTCTAGGTCCCGAGCGCATCCGCCAGTTCCGAGCAGTTGGTGACGGTGAGGTCCGCCGGCGCGAATCGCGGTGGCCAGGGGTGCGCGCGGCGATTCATCCATACCGTGAGAAGACCCGCCGCGCGGGCGGCTTCGACATCCAGCGCCGGGTCATCGCCGACATAGACCACCTGCGCCGGCTCCAGAGCGAGCTCGCGCGCCAGGCGCTCGAAGCAGCGCCGGTCGGGCTTCGCCGCGCCGACCTGGCGGGCGTTCAGCGACAGCGCGAACAGATGGTCGAGCCCAATGCGCGCCAACTCCGCGTTGCCGTTGCTGAGCGAGGCCAGAGGGAAGCGACGCCTGAGGCGCTCGAGCGCCGGCACGACGTCGGGGAGCACGTCCACCTCGCAGCGCGCCGCGATGAACACCTCGAAAGCGCGCTCGGCGATGTCCTCCTGATAACCGTGCTGGCGCGCGTGCCCGGCGAGGGCCGCGGTTCGCAGGTAGGTGAAGTCGTGGGCGTTGTGGGGTTCGCTGCGCGCGAGCTGTTGGCGTGCGCGGCGCATGTCCTCGGCCGAGACCCGCTCGGTGATGCGCGGGCAGCGGGTGCGAAGCCAGTCGAGCAGCCGCGCCTCAGCCCGCGCCAGCACTGGCTCGACGTCCCACAGTGTATTATCGAGATCGAAGGCGATCGCGCGTACGTTGCTCAGCACTCGCGGAGGTTAACATCCCATGGCGTCGCTCACGCTCATCATCGGCAACAAGAATTACTCGTCCTGGTCACTGCGACCCTGGCTGTTCATGAAACACCAGGGCGTGGATTTCGATGAGGTGCTGATCCCGCTGGATACCCCCACTACCCGCGAGACCATCGACAAGTACGGGCCGAGCGGCCGGGTGCCGGTACTGCGCAAGGGCGCCCTGGCCATCTGGGATTCGCTGGCGATCTGCGAGTACGTCGCGGAAGCCTCAGGTGGGGGCTGGCCAAAGGCGGCGGAGACGCGCGCGATCGCCCGCTCAGTGAGCGCCGAGATGCACTCGGGATTCGCGAACCTGCGCGCGTTGTGGCCGATGAACGCCCGCGCGCGCAATCGCCGCACGGCGATGACCGGGCTGCTACAGGCGGACATCGGGCGGATCGACGAGATCTGGAACGACTGCCGCGCGCGCTTCGGCGCCGGCGGTCCATGGCTCTTCGGCGAGTACAGCATCGCCGACGCCATGTACGCCCCGGTCGCGCTACGCTTCAACACCTATGGGGCGGATATCTCGCAGACGGCGCGCTGGTACATCGCCAGCGTCCTCGAGGATCCGGTCATGCAGGAGTGGCTCGCCGCGGCCAAGCGCGAGACCTGGAGCTATCCGGCCAGCGAAGTCGGCTGAGGCGTGGCGGTGACGCGCGCCGCTCGGCCTGCCTGCCTAGCGGACGATCCTGTCGCGCACCAGCACACGCTCACCGCGCACCTGCTGCGCGTCCTGCGTGTAGATCTCCGTGATGACCATCCGGTCACCGCTGAGCACGAAGTGACGCAGCTGGTCTGTGCCTCGCATGTTGGCTACGTTCGTGCCCTGGACATGTACAACGTACGTGCCGCTGTTCATATCCACGGTATAGGTACCGAAATAGGAGCAGTACCAGTCTGGGTTGCAGCTGTCAGGATCCAGATCGGGGTTGGGCAACTTGGCGCCGGGAGGGTTGCGCATCAGACTCACTGAGACGTGACCGTCGGCGGTGAAGGTGAACACGCCGATCGGCTGCGCGCCGAACGCCTCCACCGCGGGGCCGTGCTCGGGAGTGTCGCGGTAGCTGACCAGCCGCCAGCTGCCCACCAGCGGGCTGGCCGCGTCGCTCGCCACGGCGGACCCCCGGGAACCCTGGCCCACGAGTGCCACGAACAACAGGGCGAGCGCCACCGAAGCACTGTGTAACCAACGGCGCGCGGAGGCTTTCATGAGGTCAACATAGCACAGAGAATTTTTCGCGTTCCTCGCTCCACAAAGCGCGTTGCTTCGTCTACATTCGCGCATCGCACACGTCACGGAATCACTCATGAACCGCCGCAGCCGAATCGTCCGCTCTCTCCTGGCCTGCGCGCTGGGCACATGGAGTGTCTGCGCGCTGGCCGCCCCGTCGGGATCCGCGATCACGGTCGAGGACCTGGTTCGACTCAAGCGCGTGAGCGACCCACAGATCTCCCCCGATGGCCGCTTGCTCGTATTCGTCCAGCGCGAGACGGACATGGAGGCCAACAAGGGCCGCACCAGCCTGTGGCTGCTGAATCTGGCGGAGCCCCATCCGGAGCCACTCCGTATCACCGCCTCCGCGGCGAGTGATTCCTCGCCACGCTGGGCGCCGGACAGCCGCACGCTCTATTTCCTGTCAGTGCGCTCGGCCAAGTCCGAGGTATGGCGCCTGGAACTGCCATCGACCGAAGCCCGCAAGGTCAGTGACTATCCGCTCGAGGTGGGGTCCATCAAGGTGTCCCCCAGCGGGGACCGCCTGGCGCTGTCGATGGAGGTCTTCCCGGACTGCGCCACGCTCGCGTGCACGAAGGAGCGACTGGATAAGCCCGCCAAGGAGAAATCCACCGGGCGCACGTACGAGCGGCTGTTCGTCCGCCACTGGGACGTGTGGAGCGATGGCACGCGGGCGCACCTGTTCAGCGCGCCGCTGAGCGCGGCCGGGGTGGGCGTGCCGGTTGATCTGTCCAAGGGCTTCGACGCCGATACCCCTGGCAAGCCCTTCGCCGGTGACGAGGAATACAGCTTCAGTCCCGACGGCAAGCGGCTGGTCTTCTCGGCGCGCAGCGCCGGACACACCGAGCCCTGGTCGACGAACTTCGACTTGTTCGAAGTGCCCAGCGACGGTGGCGCCGCGCCGGTGAACATCACGGCGGATGACCCCGCCTGGGACGCACAGCCGTTGTTTCTGGCCAACGGCGATCTCATCTGGCTGGCGCAGGACCGACCCGGATTCGAGTCCGACCGCTTCCATATCGTCATGCGCGATGCGCGCAGCGGTGTGGTGCGCTCGGTCACGGGTGGCTGGGATCGCTCGGTCGCGCACCTGGGCGCAAGCCCGGACGGGCACGCGCTGGTGGTGAGCGCGGACGAGAACGGCCAGCGCTGCCTTTTCGTCGTGGACCCCAGGACTGGCGCGACCCGCAAGATCGTCGGTGACGGCGAGGCGGAGGAATTCACCGTGAGCGGCGAGCGCGTGCTGTTCACGCACGCAAGCCTCGCCGCCCCGGCCGACCTGTTCAGCGTGTCATTGGGCGGCGGCCCGATGCGGCGCCTCACCGAGGTGAACGCCGCGGCGCTTAGCGACCGGCGCCTGAGCGAGTTCGAGCAGTTCAGCTTCCCCGGCTGGCACGATGAGATCGTCCACGGCTACGTGATGAAGCCGCACGGCTTTGAGCCGGGCCACCGCTACCCGGTCGCCTTCCTGGTGCACGGCGGCCCGCAGTCGAGCATGCAGAACCTCTGGACCTACCGTTGGAACGCGCAGACCCTCGCCGGCGCCGGCTACGCGGTGGTGATGATCGACTTCCACGGTTCCCCCGGATACGGGCAGGCGTTCACCGATTCGATCAGCCACGACTGGGGCGGCAAGCCGCTCGTTGACCTGCAGAAGGGCCTGGCCGCGGCCATGCAGCGCTACCCGTGGCTCGACGGCGAGCGCGCCTGCGCGCTCGGGGCCTCTTACGGCGGTTTCATGATGAACTGGATCGAGGGCAACTGGCCCGACCGATTCCGCTGCATCGTCAATCACGACGGCCTGTTCGACCAGCGGATGATGTACTACGCCACCGAGGAGATATGGTTCCCGGAGTGGGAGTTCGGCGGCCCGCAGTACGAGAACCCGCAGGCCTATGAGGCCGTCAATCCAGTGAACTTCGTGGACAAGTGGCGCACACCGATGCTCGTGATCCACGGGCAGCGCGATTTCCGCATTCCCTACACGCAGGGACTGGCCGCCTTCACCGCGCTGCAGCGGCGCGGCATCGAAAGCAAGCTGCTGATATTCCCGGATGAGAACCACTGGGTACTCAGGCCCGCCAACAGCATCCAGTGGTACCACACCGTGCTCGACTGGCTCGACGCGCACCTGAAGAACTGAGCAACCCGCGCGACAGGAGAACGCCTGGCCGCGCCACGGCCAGGCGCGCACGGCGCGGCGCCGCCGGGCACACGGTTCAGCTCAGCGCTTGGAGCGCAGAAACCTGAACCCCGACAGCATCAGACTGTTGGGTGTGAGTTCGGCGACGACAAGGTCGGTCTGGCCGCTCGTGCTGTGGCAGCGCTTCATGTCGTGCGTGGCGATGAATACCTCGTCGCTCTTCTTCTTCCACAGGAATTCGCAGCCCGCGCTCCGTGTGTCCTCCGCGACGAGACCGGAGAAGAGTTCCGGATGGAGCCCCGCGTCGCGCCAGCGGTCGGGGTCGTCGAACTCATAGTCGAGGCCGACGATGCCGTTCTTCTCGTCGTAGTCGAAGCTGAACATGCGGGCGCTCAGGACGCGATGCGCATCGTTCGCCGCGCTCTCCTGAATATAGAACACGTGGTGGCCCAGCCGCGGCGCGTTCACCTGCATGATCCGCATGGCGATGGCATCGTGCGCCGGGTGACCACCCTGCTTGGACTCCTGCGCCACCTGCGCGCTGTTGTCGTACTTGCCCGGCAGCCAGGCGAACATCTCGCTCATCTCATCCTCGCGCAGCTTCTGCTGGTCGGCGCATGCGCCCAGCAGGCTCCCGAGCGCGAGAAGCGCGGCGGCGATGAGGGGACGAATTCCGCGTTCAACCATAAGAAGCCCGCCACTGTGCGCGATATTTGAGGCCGAGATCCATGAGCCGCTCCAGCAGCTGCGCGTAAGGCAGCCCGCTGGCGCGCGCGGACTCGGCGAAGTCCTCCGCAGCCTCCAGGTTCGGGTTGGCGTTCGCCTCAAGCACGTACACCTGTCCCTGGTCGGTCACGCGGAAATCCATGCGAGCATAACCGGACATGCCAAGGGCCCGATAGATACGCCGCGACAGGCGGTCGAGCATCGCCAGCACCGGCGCCGGCAGGTCCTCCGCGGCGTGCGTGGTGATGCCGTACTTCGCCTGGTAGCGCTTGTCCCACTTCACCTTGCGCGTGGCGATGCCGGCGAGTGAGTCGGGCATGGAGCCGAAGACCATCTCCCACACCGGCAGACGGGTGAGGCGCTCGTTGCCCAGCACCCCGACGTAGAGCTCGCGTCCCTCGATGTACTCCTCCACCAGCGCATCGGACTTCACCTGCTCATGCACGAACTCGATGCGCTCCTGGAGCTTCGCGGCATCCTCCACCACGGAGGCCTGCGCGATACCCAGCGAGGCGTCGTCACTGGTGGACTTGACGAACAGCGGAAAACGCAGTTTCTTGGGCACATGGAAGCGCGCGGCGCGCCGGAACACGGCGAACTGCGGGGTGGCGATGCGATGGAACTGCAGCAGCTGCTTTGACAGTGACTTGTCGCGCGACAGCAGCAGACCGCGCGGGTTGCAGCCGGTGTAGGGCTGACGCATAAGCTCGAGGAAGGCCACGACGTGCTGGTCGTAAGTGCCGATGCCGTCGAACTCCTCAAGCAGGTTGAAGACGATGTCCGGCTCCCAGTCCGCGATGGCGCTGCGCATCTCGGTGAGGCTGTCGAGGACGCCGAGGCAACGCACCTCATGGCCGCGCTTGCGCAGCGTCGTGATGACGTCGTACTCGGTGCGCCACTCCTCGATCTCCTTGTCGGTGTGGCCCTCCAGGGTCTCCGGCGGCACCAGGCTCGCGTGCACCACCACGAGCGTGCGCAGTGACTTCACAGGGACAAGTGCGGCGTCTCGCCCTGGGAATACAGTCCGGTGAGCCGCTCGAGCATCCAGCGCGAGTAGCGCTTGGCGTCACGCTGGTTGCCGCGCACGTACAGCCGCAGATGCTTGGAGCGCTCGATCAGCATGCGCAGCACCTGCTCGACGCTGTACGGGTCGATCTTGAGGGTGCGCGCGACGGCGTTAACGAGCGTGCGCGACTGCGCGCGCAGCAGCGTCGCCGCCTTGACGCTCTGGCGACGCCGGCGCTCCTGCGTGAAGGCACGGCGCAGCAGCTCATCAGCGAGTCCCCGGCGAATCTGCCGGTTGTGGGCGAGCTTGCGCTGGTAGTGCTGCGCGAGCGTGCGCGTGTCCTGCTCCAGCGGCTCGATGCGTGTGCGGTTGCGCACCGGCGCGGGCCGGTCGCGCACGCTCGCCACCAGTTCGTCGACGGCCTTGAGCTTGTGCAGGGCGGGCCAGCCCGCGTAATCCTTGCGCCAGCCGGACTTGGGGGTCAGCCACACCGCGAACGTCTCGGCGAAGTCCTCGGTCGGGTGCGCCTGCGCATACCACTCGCCCAGGTGCTGCACGTAGCGGCGGCTGCCCGCGCGCGCGCGGTAGCGCGCCGGGTACGGGAGCGACGCGGGACCGAAGACCTCGCGCCAGCGCTTGCGGCGGCGCAGCCGGTAGGCGTTGTCGATCGCATGGCCCGCCTCGTGGCGCAGGATGCGCATCAGCAGGCGCGAATTACCGCCCTCAGCCTCGTGCATGATGCGGCGCTCAAGTCGCTCCAGGCGCGGGTGCGCGAGGTAGAACGGCATCGCGATGCCCGGCACGCCATCGGGCG
Source organism: Pseudomonadota bacterium (assembly GCA_025360865.1). GTDB lineage: Bacteria > Pseudomonadota > Gammaproteobacteria > Steroidobacterales > Steroidobacteraceae > 13-2-20CM-66-19. The sequence continues at coordinate 27,096 of JANYBG010000085.1, forward strand.
AGAACCACTCCTCGGAGAGCCACACGTGCGGGCGCGTGCTGATGCCGCGACGCTCGAGGTCCGCGTAGAGGCGGCGTACGTGCCTGCCCAGCGGCGAGCGCTCGATCGAGAGCTTCAGATCGCAGAAGCGCTTCTTCAGCAGCTCCGCATCCGGCAGGCGCGCCCAGGCGCGCACGCCCGCGGCGCGCCGCAGCGGGCGTCGGGCGGCGGGTGCAAGGCGGCCGGTGGCGCGTGCCTGGGACATCCGTGCGGTGGCAACTTAGGCGAAGGAAAACGAGAGGCGGGCAGCTTACGACAGCCGCGGGCGCGCTGTCTGCCGGCCGCCGGCGCGGATTTTCGTCGCGTGCGCTCAGCCGGCGATTTCCACCAGGGCGTGCGCCAGCAGCCCGTCGGCCAGATTCTCGATCAGGGTCAGCTTCATCAGGCTGTTGCGCCACAAAGCTGGTATCGCACTGGAGGTGTAGTGCGCCCCGGCGAGGGCCCCGCACACCGAGGCGATGACATCGGAGTCGCCGCCGAGGTTCGCCGCGGCGAGCACCGCCTCGCGAAACGTGGCCGTCCGCTGAAAGATCTCCAGGGCCTGTGCCAGCGCCTGGGGCGCGCCGCTCTCACCACCGGGGGTCGGCGCGGCCCCGGCCTCCCCGGCGGCGCCGGCCGCGAGGATCGCGGCCTTCGGTGCACCGCTCACCGCGGCGTGCAGCGCCTGGGCGAGCGCCCGGCAGGCCGCCAGCACCGGTGGCGACTGGCAGGTCGTCCGGGCCGCCTCGGCCGCCTGCCGGCCCGCCTGCTCCGCGTCGCCGAAAAAAAACAATACCGCCGGGGCGACCCGCGACAGCGTCTCCGGATCCGCGGCTTCCGGGTCGTGCGAGCCGGAGAACGGCTGGCGTCGCCACTGCGAGCGCGCCAGCGCGCGGGCGGTGCCCGCGGTGATGCCGACGCATTGTTCCGTGGCCGACAGATAGCCTTCCTGCTGCCAGCGGCGGTAGCGCTGGACCTGGTCGCGCGCATCGAATCCCTCGCGCTCGAGCAGGCTCTCGGTGAGGCACAATGCCATCGCCGTGTCATCGCTCCAGGCCCCCCGCGGCAGCTCGAAGGGGCCGCCGCCGAGCAGATCCCCGACAGGGGTGAACTTGCCTGGCCGTCGGTACTGGGTGGCAACGGCTACCGCATCGCCCACCGCGGCGCCGACGAACGCCCCGAGGAAGCGCTCCCGCAACGCGCGGGCCGCGGCAAGGGTCTCCGGCGACAGGAGCGGGTCGGTGTCGGCCGCCGCTGGCGTCCGGGCCTGCCAGTGACGGACGAAATCGGTCTGCGCGTCAGTCTCCGGGATCGACTCCCACTGCGCCGAGCGCGCGCTTTGCCGCCACAGGTGGTTCAGTTCCTCGATCGCCGCATCCGCGCCGTGGCGCTCGGCGAGCAGGCAGCCCGCGGTCATGCCGGTGCGACCGATGCCAGCGCGGCAGTGCAGGTACACGATCCGGCCGGCCGCGATACCGGCGCGCACGCGAGCGAGGATGTGAGCCATCTGCGCAGGCTCGCGCGGTACGCCGTGATCCGGGATCGGGTGGCGAAAGTACTGCGCGCCCGCGGGCAGCAGTCGCGCGTAGGCCTCCGACTCCTCCTCCTGCGTAAGATCGATGAAGCAGCTCACACCCGCGGCGGTGAGGCTCGCCAGCCGCGCGCGCGTGGCCGCCTCGCTCGCCCCGGCCGGGTGCTCGCCGGCGAGCAGCTGACGCGGGAGGACCCAGTAGTAGTTGCTCAGGGCAAGCGCGAGGGGCGCGGCGGGAGAGGAGGCATTCACCCGTGCCGCTCCTGGCTCAGGAGGCGAGCGCCGGGAACTGGGCGAGGCGTTCCTCGAAGGCGGTCTCCTCCGAGTCGCTCATCGCGGCCGCGCGCTTTAGGTCCAGTCCGGCGAAGTCGAAGTGCCGGGGATCCGCCAGGTGCGCGGGCTCGATGTGGCGCAGCGCCGAGAGGAGCGACTCGGTGCGCCCGGGAAATTCACGCTCCCAGTCGGCGAGCATCTTCTTGATGGCCAGGCGCTGCATGTTGTCCTGCGAGCCGCACAGCTTGCACGGGATGATCGGGAAGTCGCGCCCGCGGGCGTAGCGGGCGATCTCGCACTCCGCGACGTAGGCGAGCGGGCGGATGACCACGTGGCGCGCGTCATCGGACAGAAGCTTCGGCGCCATCGCCTTGAGGCGCCCGCCGAAGAACAGGTTCAGGAACAACGTCTCGACGATGTCCTCGCGGTGGTGGCCGAGGGCGATCTTGGTGATGCCGTTCTCGGCGGCGAAGCGATACAGGGCTCCGCGCCGCAGGCGGGAACACAGCCCGCACATGGTGCGGCCTTCCGGTACCACCCGCTTGACCACACTGTAGGTGTCCTGCTCGATGATGTGGAACGGCACGCCGCGGCCGGCCAGGTAGTCCGGCAGCACATGGGCCGGGAATTCCGGCTGCTTCTGGTCGAGGTTGACGGCCAGCAGCTCAAAGCTCACCGGGGCGCTGCGCCGCAGTGACAGGAGCATGTCCAGGAGCGTGTACGAATCCTTGCCGCCGGAGACGCACACCATGACCTTGTCGCCGTCACTGATCATGCGGTAGTCGGCGATGCACTTGCCGACCGAGCCACGCAGCCGCGCGGCCAGGCGCTCGAGGGTGCGGGAGGGCTGGGGGGCGAGACTCGTCACGGTGGCAATTCCGGCGCTGGCGGTCCGAAGCTCGGACGGGGGCCGGATTTTAGCGACCTTCAGGCCGCGGCGCTGCTCGCGGTGATCTCGAGGTACTTCGCCTCGGCGTAACGCAGGAACGAGGTGGCCGAGAGGGGCTTGCCGGTGGCGTTCTTGAGCAGTTCCTGTACGGGAACCTTGGCGCCCAGCCCGTGCACGTTGGCGCGCAGCCAGCCAAACAGGCCGCCGTACTCCCCGCGCGCAAGCTCGTCGTCCAGGGCCGGAAGCTCCGCCCGCATGCTCTCGTAAAGCTGAGCGGCCATCACCGCCCCCAGGGCGTAGGAGGGAAAGTACCCGAACGAGCCGACCGCCCAGTGAATGTCCTGCAGGCAGCCTTCGTTGTCATTTTCAGGGCGGATGCCCAGGCGCTGTTCCATGCCCGCGTTCCAGGCCTCCGGTAGATCGCGTACCGCGAGTTCCCCGGTCAGCAGCTGCTTCTCGAGTTCGTAGCGCAGCATGATGTGCAATGGATAGGTCAGTTCGTCCGCATCCACGCGGATCAGGCCGCGCCGCACGCGCGTCAGATGCTCGTAGACGTTCTCGACTTCCCATTCGGGGCCGCTCGTGCCGAAGTGCTTGGCGAGCAGCGGCTGCAGGTAGCGCACAAAGGATCGGCTGCGGCAGATGTTCATCTCCAGCAGGAGCGACTGGCTCTCCTCGAGCGCCATGCCGCGATCGCGCCCGACCGGCTGGTCGCGCCAGTCCTGCGGGAGCCCCAGGTCATACATGGCGTGCCCGGTCTCGTGCAGGGCGCCCAGTAGCCCGGAGAACACATCGACGGGGTCAAAGCGGGTGGTGATGCGGATGTCCCCGGGGCTGCCCTCGGTGGAGGCGTGCTCGCTCTCGTCCAGGCGGCCGCGGTCGAACTGGAAGCCGACGGCCTTCATGACCTCCACGGTGAGCGCGCGCTGCTTGCCGGCGGGGAACTTGCCGGTCAGCGGCAGTCGGGCCTTGCCTTCCTGCGCGACGAGGGCCTCGCGGATGAGCGAGGGCAGGCGGCGGGAGAGCGCCTTGAACATCGAATCGATGTCGGCTGTCGTGAGCCCGGGGCTGAACTCATCGACGAGCGCGTCGTAGGGGGCGAGATTGAGCGCCTGCCCGAGCAGGCTCGCCTTGTCGCGCACCAGGTGCACGACCTCCTCGAGGTACGGGGCGAAGGCTGAGAACTTGCCCTCGGCCCGCGCCGTCAGCCAGTGCGATTCGGCGCGCGAAGTCGCCTTGGTCAGCCGGGAGACCAGCGTCGCGGGGGTGGCGATGGCGTGATCGCGCTGCCGGCGCATCTCGCGCAGGTTCGCGACCTGCCAGTCCTCAAGACCATGGGTGTTCGCCTGAGCCCGATCGAGCAGTCGCGTGATGCGTGGCGCGGTCAGCATCGCGTGGTGCTCGGTCTCCAGAGCCGCCAGTTGCTCGCCGCGCACGTCCGCGCTCCCGCGCGGCATCATCACCGCGGCGTCCCAGCGCAGCAGCGCGAGCGCGCCGCGAAACGCGTGAAGGCGCTTGAACTCCTGCTCGAGCTGGACGTATGGCGGGGCTGACATGAGTCACTTGGGGCGAAGGGATGACGCACAGTTTACCAGCTTCGGCGGCGCCTTATCCGGCGGATAACAATTTTTCACCATATAAATCATGATGTTAAATCATGTTGCAGGAAGTGACAACCGTTCACCACTTGACGAGTCGCGGCCCGAGGAGGCCGCCTTGGGGCCAGATTATGTCGCCTGGCGCAGGACCCCGGCAGGGGATCCGAGCACGCCGCCCCGTCCCAGTTCTTGCCACGCCAGCATCGCCCGCTTGCGATCAGGTCCCCAGTGGTAGCCCCCGAGGTCTCCGTCCGCCCGCAGGACGTTGTGGCACGGGATGAGCCAGGCGATGGGGTTCGCGCCGACCGCGGTGCCCACCGCGCGCGCCGCCGCCGGGCTGCCAACCGAGCGCGCCAAGGCCCCGTAGGTTGTCGGTTCCGTGGCCGCGTACTCCAGCAGCGCCCGCCAGACCTTCAGCTGGAAGTTCGTGCCCTGAACCGCCAGCCGCAACGGCGTTGCCGCCCCGGCCGTCCCCCAGATCCGTGCCGCCATTTGCTGTGCCGCCGCCGCGTCGCTCACCAGGCGCGCCTCCGGCCAGTCGCGCGCGAGGGCGGCGAGCGCGGCACCTTCGCCGCGGGGCTCCACGAAGCTCAGGCGCGACAGACCGCGCGGCGAGGAGGCGATGAGCGCGCGCCCGAACGGCGTGTCGGCGAAGCCCGCGGTGAGGGTGAGGCCGCCGCCGCGCGCCTTGAGCTGACCGGGAGTGACCGCCTCGAGGGTCACCATGAGATCGTGGAGGCGCCCTGGACCGGACAGCCCCACGGCGAATGCCGCATCCAGTACCGAGCGGGAACCCAGGAGCGCCCCGCGCGCGGCGCGCGCGGTGACGAAGGCGAGGTACTGCCGCGGAGTCACGCCGGCCCAGCGCCGGAACAGGCGGTTGAAGTGAAACTCCGACAGGTGCGCCGCCGCGGCGATGCGCGCCAGTCGCGGCTGGGTGCGGAAATTGGCGTCGACGAAGCGGATCGCGCCGGCGATGCGCGCGAAGTCGCGGCTGTCGAGCGCTGCGGTGGGCTTGTTCATGCGACTCATGATAGTCAGGGAGCCGCCGCGAGCGACCCGATTCTTGCGCCGCGGAGGGGGCCCCGGCGGCTTCGGGTAAACTCGCTAGCCCCGGAAACTCAGTTGCGGCCAGCGCGCGACGACGACGCCGACGCCGATCGAAACCGCGAGCAGCAGCGCCACCATGAACACGATCATTACCCGTCGCATGGGCCCATCATAACCTTGGCGGCAGGCGCGCAATAATGAACCCCCAGAAGCGCTACGCGGTGTGCATGCTGGCCGCGGAGGTGGCCCCGCTGTCCAAGACCGGCGGCCTGGCGGATGTGGCGGCCGCGCTCAGCAAGGCCCTGGTGGCAGCGGGTCACGACGTGCGCCTGTTCACCCCCGCCTACTCCAGCATCGACCGAGCCGCCTGCGCGGCGCGCGCCGTGCCCAACCTGCAGAAGCTGCGCCTGACCGTGGGCGCGCGCGCGTTCGTGTTCTCGGTACTGCGGGGCAAGCTTCCCGGGGGCACGCCGGTATTCCTGGTTGACTGCCCCGCCCTCTTCGCCCGCGCCTCGATCTACACCAGCGACGCGGACGAGCACGTGCGCTTCATCGCCTTCACGCGCGCAGCGCTCATGGCCTGCGGGGAAATGCGCTGGGCGCCGCGCATCGTGCATTGCAACGACTGGCATACCGCGTTCGCGCCCCTGCTGCTGCGGACGGTGCTCAAGGACGAGCCTCTGTTCGCCACCACGAGCACGCTGCTGACCATCCACAACATTGGCTACCAGGGGATCTTCGCCGCGAGCCAGGCGAAGGACCTCGGGCTCGCCCCCGGGGCGACGCCGCTGCTGTACTCCCCCGACCTCGCCGCCGGGCAGATCAACGCGCTGCGCCACGGGATCCTCTACGCGGACGCGATCAACACCGTGAGCCCAACCTACGCGCGCGAGATCTGCACGAGCGAGTACGGCATGGGACTGGATGACAGCCTGCGGGTGCGCAGCCAGGACCTGAGCGGCATCCTCAACGGGGTCGATTATGAGGAGTGGGACCCGAGGATCGATCGCTACCTGCCCACGCACTACGATCCGGCGCATCTTGCGGTGAAGACGCGACTGAAGGCGGCGTTCGTGGCGCGGCTGGGCCTGGACCCTGATCCCGCGATCCCGCTGGCCGGGGTGGTGAGCCGGCTGGCGACGCAGAAGGGCTTCGAGCTCATGTACGAGACGCTGCCGCGGGTCTTAAGCCAGCGCGCGCTGAACTTCGTGGTGCTCGGCGCCGGCGAGACGCAGTACGAGGAGTTCTTCAGCGCACTGGCGCTGCGGTACCCCGGGCGCGTGCACTTCCACCAAGGCTACGACGAGGAACTCGCCCACTGGATCGAGGCGGCGAGCGATCTGTTCCTCATGCCCTCGCGCTATGAACCGTGCGGGCTGAACCAGATGTACAGCCTGCGCTACGGCACGGTGCCGGTGGTGCGGCGCACCGGGGGACTCGCCGACTCGGTGCGCCACTTCAACCCCGAGGATGGCACCGGCACGGGCGTGGTCTTCAACGATTTCGACGGCCCTGCCCTCGAGTGGGCGCTCAACACCACCCTCGACCTGTATGCGCAGCCGGCGCCGTGGGCACGCGTGGTGCGCAACGGCATGGAGTGCGATTTCTCGTGGCAGCGCGCCGCGAGCGAGTATCTCGCCCTATACGCCCGGCTCTAGCGCAGTTTGAAGGTGCCTCTCTCGTCGAAGGGAATCGACCGCAGGAACCCTTCCGAGAGCGAGACCTTGCCCACCAGTCGATAGCCCACCTCACCCTGGGCGGGGTCCGCGGCGCGCGACAGTAGCCTGATGAACGTGCTGGCGAGGTTGGTGGTCACCTTCATGTCGAACTCGGTCTCACCGAGCGGGGGGACCACGAAACTCGCCGCCGAGGCACCACTGGCGAACTCCTGGCCATCCACCTCCACGGTGTACTCCAGCGCCTTGATCGGCAGCGCGCGGTCGTTGGGATTGCGCACGCGCATGCGCACCTTCAGGTGCTGCTCCCTCAGGTCGCTGCTGAGAAACTGCACGTCGGCGATGGAAAGCTGCGGCGCCTCAAGCTTCGGCACGAGGGCGCAGGAGGAGGCGAGCGTCACGGCCAGCAGCGCGGCGGCCCGTAGGTGGGTTTTCATGTGACGTCCATGGTAACAAAGGCGCCGCTCACGAGCGGCCGAGGCTCGCATTGAGACGCGCACAGCGCTGCGCGAGTTCCGTGGTGAGCGCGCCGCGCGGCACTTTCCAGCGCCAGTTGCCAACCGTGGTGCCGGGGGTGTTGAAGCGCGCCTCCGACCCCAAGCCAAGGACATCCTGCGCTGGGATGACGGCGAGCCGCGCCACCGAGCCCAGCGCGGCGCGGACCAGCGCCTCGGGCATCGTCGGCGCGGCGCCAAGGAAGAAATCCACTCGCTGCCGCGTGCCAGGGTCCAGGCCCGCGTACCAGCCCATGGCGGTGTCGTTGTCGTGCGTGCCGGTGTAGGCGACACAACCGCGCGTATATTCATAAGGCAGGTGCGGGTTGGCCGGGTTGCCGTCGAAGCCAAACTGCAGCACACGCATTCCGGGCAGCTTGAAGTGCCGCATCAGGGCGACCACATCATCGGTGATCACACCGAGGTCCTCCGCTACCAGCGGCATGTCGGTGAACTCGCGACGAAGCCGCCCCAGCAGCGCCCCGCCCGGGGAGGGCCGCCAGGCGCCACCACTCGCATCGGCCGCGCCCGCGGGGACGGCCCAGTGCCCGGCGAGTCCGCGGAAGTGGTCCAGGCGCAGCAGGTCCAGGCGCGCCAGCTGCGCGCCGACGCGCGCGGTCCACCAGGCGAAGTCCTGAGCGCCCAGGGCGGCCCAGTCGTAGAGCGGGTTGCCCCACAACTGCCCCGCGGGCGAGAAATAGTCCGGCGGCACACCGCCCACCGCGGCCGGTGCGCCGGCCGGCGTGAGCTGGAACAGCTCGCGATGACTCCAGGTCTCTGCACACGAGGGGGCGACGTAGAACGGCAGGTCACCGAAGAGGCGCACGCCGCGCGCCTGCGCGTACTCGCGCAGGTCGAGCCACTGGAGGTGGAAGGCGAACTGCTCGCGCTTGATACGCTCGATATCCGCGGCCAGTTCGCCGCGCGCGCGCCGCAGCGCCCCTGGCTCGCGCTCGCGCAGCGGCGCCGGCCACAGCCAGAACGGCGCGCCGCCGTGCGCGCGATCCAGCGCCTCGAACAAGGCGTAGTCGGGCAACCACCGCGCGGATTCGGCCAGGAAGCGCGCCGCCCGCGGGTCATCGCCTTGGGGCAGTTCCGCGCGATCCAGCAGCGCCGGGTCGCCGGCGTGGTCCGAGCGAACCCAGTACGGGGAGCCATCCGCGCCCGTGGGCCCCACGGGCAGCAGCTGCCACACGGTGTAACCGCCGGCGCTCAGCCAGTCGATGAACGCGCGGCCGCCGCTACCGAGCGGCGCATCCAGTGCCGACAGCGCCAGCAGCACCCCGGCTCGGCGCCGATCAAAGACGGGCTGGCGCGTGGGGTTCATGTTCCGGTTCAGCTCGTGCTGGCGCGGCGCATGACGCCGCCGTGCTCAGCGCCGCTGCTGGTGGTCCCCGCGGAAATTGGTTGCGACAAGCGCGGCGGCGGCTCGAGGTTGAGGTGTCGGTACAGCGTCACGAGCTGCCGTCGGTATAGCTGGTCGAACTGGCTCACCGCCTCTGCCGGGTTGTAATCACCGAACCACCAGAACCAGTCGGAGCTCTCACACAGCGCCAGCTGGCGCCCCGCGGCGGCGCGTCGCAGCGGATCACTCATGCCCGGAACGACGCGGTCGAACGCCTCCTTCGCCTCGCACAAGAGGTCCCAGGCGCGGTTCTTGGCCGCATCGCCCATCCACGTCGCGAGCGAACCGTGCACCCAGCTGCCCGCCATCACGCGCGGCAGGGGGGCGGCCTTCAGGCCGCGCGCGCGGCATTCCGAGAGCGTCAGCAGCTCGATGCGCGGATCCTGCGCGAGGGTCGTGTAGAGCGAACTGAGGAAGTAGTAGCCATTGAAGGGGTAGTGCTCCCAGGCGTTCTCGCCGTCGAGGGCGATGAGCACGGCGTGGTCGCCGCCGGCGGGATAGCGCTGCGCGAGCTGTCCGAGTTCGCTCGCTAGGTTGAGGGCGGCGTCATCGCCGCGCCAGGTGGCGTAGGTGAAGCCAACCAGGTCCGAGATCAGGTCGTCCCGAAAGAAGCAGTCCATGTCGGTGCCGGGAACACGATAGGGCCTGTTGTAAGACCGCGGATCGTCCGCGGCCGCCGGGTCGCCGAGCAGCAGGCTGCCGCGCAACACGCCGGCGCTGCTGGCGGTCCAGCGAAAGCCGCCCGCGCTCGCCAGCAGTTCCAGCGTGCCGGCGCTCACGGCCCCTTCCGCGGGCCAGCATCCGGCCGGGGCGGCGCCAAAGGCCCGCGTGAAGACGCGCACGGCCTCCTCGATGTGCCAGCGCGCCCGTGCCTCGCCACCGGGGTAGTGCGCGTGCTCGGGCAGCACCATGGAGGGCACCGCGTCGCGGGCGCAGCCGAAATCCAGCAGCAGCGGAATGATCGGGTGGGCGTATGGGGTGACCGAGAGCTCGCATTGCCCGCGTTCGGCGAGCGCGCGGTACCGCGGCACGACCCGGCCGACCAGCTCACCGATCAGCGTTAGCAGTTCACGCGCCTCGGCGACCGTGAAGTCCCGGCCGCGCTCGGTCAGGCGCGCGACGAGCGGGGCAGTCCGCCGCACCGTCTCACCGAGCCATGCGAGGTGGTACCACACCGCGATGTCGCGCATGAACTGGTCGGAGGCATAGCTGATGTGCTCGAGCGTGCCGAGAGTCTGCGCGAGCGTCGCCAGCTCCCGATAAGGGCCGAATCGCTCGATCATGTGGCCGCGGTGCCCGCGCAGGCACGCGAGCAGGAGCGCCAGGCGGTGCTCGGCGTCAACCGGGAAGGGCGCCGGACCCAGCAGGGCCAGGACCGGGTCTGGCAGCGGCGCGCCGCCCTGCAGATGCGCGCCGATGCTCGCGGCGATCTCCTCGACCTGCTCGATGAGCACGGGCGTGAAGTTGACCACCGCGCGCGCCGCCGGGTTGGCCTCCAGGTGCGCGGCCATGTCCGTGTAGTCCTTGATGGCGTGCAGGTAAGTCCAGGGCAGTGTGAATTCGCCGGTGAGCGCGTCGCGGTACTGCGGCTGGTGCATGTGCCACAGCAGCGCCACGGGCAGGCGCGCGTTGGTGCTCACGCCTCGGTGCGCAAGCGACGCAGCATGTCGGGCGTCACCAGCACCACGCCGTTCTCGGTGACGTGGAAGCGGCGCGCGTCGTCGCCGCGATTCACGCCGATCTGCGTGCCGTCGGGAACCTCGCAGCCCTCATCGAGAATGGCGCCGTGTATCTTGCAGCCGCGCCCGATCTCCACGTTGTTCAGCACCACCGAGCGGGAGATGCCGCTGCCCTCCTCGACGCGCACGTTCGAGAACAGCAATGACTCGCGCACCACGGCGCCGG
>JANYBG010000116.1 GCA_025360865.1 Pseudomonadota bacterium
TCACTTCTGCATGTCCTTAGAACGAAGTATTGTTGGTAACAATTTCTGCACAAGGTAACGTGGCTCTGGGGCGCCGTAGGCCACGAACGAACCGGAAGATCGAATCCCCTTGCTGATCGCGTCGCCTAGTCTGGTGATCCATCGTTCGTCGCCTGCGGATGCCCGCCAATGTCGGCCACCGGCCGTCTCCCGCGTTCTGCGGAAGTCACCGTCGAAAGTTACGCTTAGAACCACGGGTTCTAACGATAGTCGCGATAAGGCTCTCGCGAATCACCCATATTATTGCCGCCGTCCGCGCGGCCGTGCAAAATCACGTCAATCAAAAACGGGAGCGGATTCGTCTTGAACTTCAATCGCACACTGCTGCGGACCTTGATCGTCACGCTTTGCACGGGCAGCACTGCATGGGCGAGCGACACGCCGGATAGCGACGCAAGCAATTTGACCGCGATCACGGTGTTCGGATCGCGGGTGAAGGATCGAAGCGTCTTTGACAGCGCGGTGCCGATCGACGTCTTCACGCACGATGAAGTGCACACCTCGCTCGTCTCCGGCGAGCTTGGCCAGGCTCTTCAGGCACTCTCTCCGTCGGTGAATATGCCCCGCGCCTCATCGAGCGGCACCTCGGACTCGGTGCGAACCATCCAGCTTCGCGGACTGGCGCCCGATCAGGTGCTGGTGCTGGTGAATGGCAAGCGCCGGCACGCCAATGCCGTGATGGACATCGAAGGGCTGTTTCCCGGAACCGTCGCGGTGGACGTCAACGCGATTCCGCCCGAGGCGATCGATCACATCGAGATTTTGCGCGACGGCGCGGGCGCCATCTACGGGAGCGACGCGATCGCGGGTGTGGTGAACATCGTCCTCAAGTCGGCGGCGAACGGCGGCGAAGTGGATGCGCTGTACGGGGCGAACCACACAAAATTCGCGCCGACCGGCCAGACCATCACCGACGGCCGCAGCAAGACCGTCAGCGCCGACTATGGCGTGCCTCTGGGTGGCGGGTGGATCCACTTTGGCGCGGACTACCGCGATACGGGCGCGACCAATCGCGCGGGCCCGACCAGTTCGTTCGCCTCCTACAATTCGACACCAGCCGATGTAGCGTTGGACAACCAGGTGCTGTTCCAATCGGGCGATCCTGCGACGATCAATAAGAGCCTCTTCTACAACGCGTCCTTCCCGCTGGCGGACGGCTACGAATTATATTCATTTGCCACTGCCAACCGGCGCGACACCTGGGGCGGGGCGTTTTTCCGCTACCCGGGCGACCCGACCAATGTGCCGAGCATTTACCCTAACGGTTACCGGCCCGTGTCTACGGGCGTCAGCCAGGACGCGAGCCTGGTGGGCGGTGTGAAGGGGGACTTTGGCAGTTGGAAGTGGGACTTGAGCGGGCGGGAAGGGTACAACACCTTCAGTTACGGTTTGCAGAACACGCTGAACGCGTCCCTGGGACCGGATAGCCCCACCCGGTTTCATGTTGGGAATTTTACCTATGAGGAACGTGCGCTCAATCTGGACATCTCGCGCGAACTGCCGATAGGCCTCGCCGCACCGCTGAATGTTTCGGCAGGCGCCGAATACATGCACGAGTCCTATCACACCTCGCCGGGCGATCCGGCCTCGTACCGGGCGGGTCCATACACGTATGATGCGGACTTCGGTGAGACGATCCCGCCGGGTTCGCAGGGCGACAACGGCCTGACCCCGCAAGACGCCGTACATCTGCAGCGCCACGTGACCTCTGTCTACGTCGACCTCGACAACGAGATTACGTCGCGCCTGCTCGTCGGAATCGCCGGGCGTTACTCCGATTACAGTGACTACGGCAGCTCAACCACGGGCAGGTTTTCCGCGCGCCTGAAATTGACCGAGGATTTTTTGCTGCGCGCTTCGGCGTCGAACAGCTTTCGCGCGCCGTCCCTCGCGCAACAGGGCATTCGCATCACGACCTTGAATTTCAATGCCGATGGCACCGCGTTGCAGAACACGGCCTTCTTGCCCCCGACCAATCCGCTCGCCGCCGCCAGCGGAGGACTTCCCCTGCGGCCCGAAAAGTCGGTGAACTACACAGCAGGCCTCGCATGGCGGGCGCCGGCGAATACCGCCCTCACGCTCGATGTCTACCAGATCCGGATCCGTGATCGCATCACACCGACCGGGCAAATCGCCGTCGATGACCCGGCTTTCCCGGATGTTGCCGCGGTCACTTTCCTCACGAATGGCTTGGATACCACCACCCGCGGCTTCGACTTGGTGGCAAGTCATGACGAACCCGTGGCCGGCGGGCGACTGAAGTTGAGCGCGGCCTTCAATCGCGACTATTTGCATGAGGACGCGCTGCGAAACGCCCTGCTGAATGCGGGCAACGTCAATGAGGTAGTGTTGATTCCCCTCGAGTTGGGATCTCCCGCGACCAAGCTGGTGCTATCGGCCGATTGGTCGAACGCTCGTTGGGGCGCCAGCGTGCAGCCGATCCGCTATGGCAGCCTCTACGCGTTTTCCTACGACTCGACACTGCCCATTCTGAACGGCGCGAATGTGCAGAAGTATTCCGCCGCCTGGGCGGTCAGTGCCGAGGTGCATGTGAATGTGCTCGACTATCTGACGCTGGCCGTCGGGGGCACGGATATCTTCAACCGCTATCCCGATCAATCAGCGCCAGGTGGCTCCTATTTCGGGGCATTTCCCTATAACTACGCCAATCCCGTAGGGTTAAACGGCGCCTTCTATTACATACGGGCTTCGCTAAAGGTCGGAAGCCGTGAAGCGACGTAGCGTGCGACCGCCTGCCATGTGGCGGGCCCAGGTCGGGAGCTAGCTTTGTGGCAAATGACGATTCTAAGATCGCACAGCGGCCTTCCAGTATCGACGCCGCCCATGCGAGAGCGGTGGCATTGGAATCAAGTACTGACGTGCCACCCCATCGAGATCATGGTGTTGACGCAGTCGGCGGGTAAGTACGACGACCACTCTGCGATATTCTTCTCGACACGTGTTGCGTCGTACGCCTGCCTGCATGCGGGCGGCGCTGGCTCCTGCGAGGCGTCCGGGGATTCCGGTTGCGATTCCGCATAATCCTGCCGCTGTAACGGCGAGTTCGCTTTCATTGACGCCACCTTCCTGGTTGTGCGTTGTAATAATTGCAGCAAACTGCGCTGCATTCGGTGCGCTACCCCACTTAAGTAGTGATTTTCATCTCCCGGCACGAGAAACTGTGCTGAAGGTCCGCGGCGCCTTCAGGCCAGCGGCAGGCTGTGCGGACGAACCAGCAGATGCCAGTCCTGATGCTCCTCGAGTATCAGCGCAATCGCGGCTTCGATGGATGCCTTGAGCGCGGTGACGTCGCCGCCGACAGGGTCTGCGTCGCGAAGCGCCGCACGAATGCGATCCATCGCGCCCTGCAACTCGGCCACCAGACGCTCGGAGGTCGTGCCGAGTCGATATGCTTCAGACTGCGCCAACGCGCCGTGAAGGGAGGCGCCGAGCGCGGGGAAGAACGTCGTGCCCAACGATAACCAAAACGAATGAACGGCCAAGTGCGCCAGCGCGCCTAAGGCCGTGAGCGCGAATAGGGCGGTGTTCAAATTGTGCACGCGATGCTGCAGCGCATGCTGTTTGCTCGCTATGCCGTAGTGGTAGTGCCGCTGCTGCTCCAGAATATCGATGGTCCATCGCACGTAGCTCTGAACGAACGCCGGGTCGGACCATGCGCCTGCCAGCAGTTTGCGAGCCAGCGGCTCATTCTCAGCGCAGAGCACTTCCACATCGTCCGCGCTGCGCAGGTGCTGTCCGGGATCGAAGACCCGCAAATACCAATTGGTTGCCGGCGGCAGAACGGAATCGGCGGTCGAAGGCGCAAAGTCGAGGAGCGGCGCCAGCATGGGAAGATACCAGGCCAGCTCGGCGGTGGTGCGCGCGCGCAGCCACTGCGCCTGCCAGTTGCGGCGATGACCCAGCCAGTAGATGGCGCTGACCGTGCCGATCACGCCCAACTCGCCGATGGCCCAGAGCCCGGCATAGGGATGCAGCTGGTGATTGGAGCTGTCCCAGCCCAGTGCCATGGGCATGACCGCGAACAACACCGCGACGGCGCTCAGCAGGTAGATCGCCCAGAAACCACTGCGATAGCGATGGCCGTAATGAATCGCGCGCTCATCGAACCGCCGATGCGCAGGCGCAATGGCATCGATGAGCGCCCGTAGCGCCGGCGGTGCCTGCGGCACGCGCGCGGGCGGCAGCGATTCAATATGCGCGCCGATCAGGAGCAGGCGTTGAATGGACTGGTGCAGCGCCATCTTGGGGTCAGGCTATGATTTCATAAGTGGTGGCGAAGATGTCCTCGGAGACGATTCCAAGGCTGCCGTCGCCATAGTCAACCAGCCACTCACCGGCGCGTCCGCTCAAGCGCGACACACCGTCGGCCAAGAGCACTTCGAATGCCTGCGTCATCGGCACCGCCATGATGCGATTGGGCAGACTCAGGTAGCGTCCCGACTCGCCTGCAACCGTCGGCGGCACCGGCCGATATTTGTCCGGAAACCTCGCCCGCGACACCCGCCAGTGCTCACCCGCCGTTCCGGTGATGACGGCATCGCCCGGCGCGGCGTGCACCAGCCCCTCGGATGTTTGCACTGTGCAGGCGACGGGCGTGAATCGCACGTCGATTTCATGTTCCAGCTTGCGTGCATGGACGCGGCGCGGATGGGCGCTGATCAGGCTCGAGTAGCCGCGTTGCCCGCTGGAGGTAAACACGGGCGACGGCCCGGTATTCACCTAGCTGCCTCGCTGCGCCGCACTGATCATCCCGCGCCACAGGCGTATGTCGTGCAGACTGCGCAGAGTGGGCGGTGCGGCATCCAAGAGTGCAGCGGCCTCTGTCAAGAGCGGCGCGCGGCGGCCGGGGTCGGTGAGGGCCTGGGCGTACAGAGCGGCAGCGAGTTCGGCGGGCTGCCAAACGTCGCCGTGATTGTGCGCCTTCAGTTCCCGCTGATACCGCACCACCCGAGCGATCTCCTTGGCGGCCTCGTCCAGCTTGCCTTGCTTCGCCAGCGCCATCGCCAGCCAGTTGGATAGCTCCTTCAGACTGCGCTGGTCGGATGCGCCTTCCGTGGCCCAGTGGGTGCGGTCTTCCAGCGCCTGGCGCTCCGCTTGTTCGGCGGCCGCGTAATTGCCCAGAAGGTAATCCGCG
>JANYBG010000218.1 GCA_025360865.1 Pseudomonadota bacterium
CGCCGACAGGTACAGCGGCACGATCGGGATGTTCTCGAGCCAGATGTACTGCCAGACATCGAGCTCGGTCCAGTTGGACAGCGGGAACACGCGCAGGCTCTCCCCCGGGCGCTTGCGGGCGTTGTAGACCGACCACAGCTCCGGGCGCTGCTGCTTGGGATCCCATCGGTGCTGCGCGGAGCGGAACGAGAAGATGCGCTCCTTGGCGCGGCTCTTCTCCTCGTCGCGGCGCGCCCCGCCGAAGGCGGCATCGAAACCGTACTTGTCCAGGGCCTGCTTGAGGCCCTGGGTCTTCATGACATCCGTGTGCACCTGAGAGCCGTGCGTGAAGGGGCCGATGCCCTGGGCCAGGCCCTCCTGGTTCACGTGCACCAGCAGTCGCATGCCGAGCTTCTTGGCCATGCTATCGCGGAACTCGTACATCGCCCGGAACTTCCAGGTCGTATCCACGTGCAGCAGCGGAAACGGCGGCACGGCGGGGAAGAAGGCCTTCGTCGCCAAGTGCAGCATCACCGCGCTGTCCTTACCGATCGAGTAAAGCATCACTGGGCGCTCACACTCGGCCACCACCTCGCGCAGGATGTGGATACTCTCGGCTTCCAGGCGCTGCAGGTGCGTCAGTGTCGGGGTAGCCGCGGCCGCAGTGGTGCTGGTTCCGGTCATTATCTGGGCTCTTTCATGCAGGCGTGACTCCGCGGCGACGTTGACTTATCAAGTGATAAGTCATAGTCTCAAACCGTGGCCGGGAAAAGTCAAGCAACGCCCCCCAAGGCCCGCCCTGAGGAATCTGGACGCGAGGCCATAATGGACGCGGCCGAACGCCTCTTCGCCGAGCGCGGCATAGACGCGGTCTCGCTGCGCACCATCAACAGCGAGGCCGGGTACAGCGTTGCCGCCCTGCACTACCACTTCGGCACGCGCGACGGGCTGGTCAGAGCGTTGCTGGCGCGTGCCCAGCCGGCCATGTTCGAGCAACGCGCCGCCATGGTGACGAACCTCGAGCAACAGGCCAAACCCGACGTGGAGGATATCGTCGCGGCGCTGGTCTACCCACTCACCGCGGGGATGCGGGAGAACTTCGGCGCGAGCGTCGCCCAGCTTCGATTTCTGGTGCGCCTCTCGTTCGACCGATCGCCCTATCTCGCCCGCACCCTGGATGACAGCGTGGCGCTTTTCCGGCCGCTGCTGCGCCGCGCGCTGCCACACCTGGATGAGCGAGCGCTGACGCGCCGCTGGCTCTTCGCGGCCGACCTGGCGCAGCACGCCCTCGCCAACGCGCTTGAAGTGCACCTGGACGCCCCCGGCGGCGGAGGCGTGCCAACCCGGCAGCAGCTGGAACATTTCCAGCGCGATCTGGTGGGCTTCATCAGCGGTGGCCTACGCGTGCCCTGAAGACGTTCGTCGCGCGCCAGCCACAGTTCCTCGCAAGACCTGCAACCGCGCCGCGGCCCCGGGGCGCGATCGCGGTAAAGTGTCGCCGTCGGCACTTTCAATCATGAGGTCACCTTGATCCTGCGGCAGATGCCCCCCATCGGCCACGAGCCCTTCCGTCGCTGGTTCTACCAGCACTGGGGCCGGGAGAACTGCATCGTCTGGGCACGAACCCGCCGCGTGGACATGCCCCCGTACGAGCAGCGACTCTCGATCAAAGCCGCATGGGGAGGCGCGGAGGACTACTTCGTGGACGGGCGTCGTGTGGCCGTCGACGATGCCACCTTCATGATCCTCAATGACGGGCGCACCTATGCCAGCCAGCTGCGCAGCCGCACGCCCGTCACTTCGTTCGCGATCTTCTTTCGGCCGGGAATGGCACAGGACGTGGCGCGCTGCTGCGCGCGCACTCCCGAGGACCTGCTGGAACACCCCGGGGATGTCATCGCCGACGCGGTTGAGTTCTCTGAACAGGTACGCGCGCACGACCGGCTGATCTCCCCGGTGCTGCGCTTCATCCGCCGTCACGTGGAGAACGGCTTATCAGATGAAAACTGGTATGAGGAGCAGCTGTACTTCCTGCTGCAGCGCATGCAAGCGCTGCATCGCCACGATCTGGCCGTCGCACGGCTGATCCCCGCGAGTCGGGCGAGCACCCGCCGGGAGCTGTTCAGGCGGGTGGGCCTAAGCGCCGACTTCATCCACACGCACTACGCGCAGCCGATCGGACTGGCGGAAATCGCCGCCGCCGCGCACCTGTCGGCGTATCACTGCCTGCGGATATTCAAGTCCGTTCACGGCAGCACACCGGTTGCCTACCTGAACCAGCGACGCGTGCTTGCCGCCGAACGACTACTACGTGACACCGAGGTATGCGTCGATGAGGTGGCCGCGCGAGTTGGGTTCGAGAGCCGCACGACGCTGTACCGCCACCTGAAGCGCATGCGTGGGGTGGCGCCGAGCGCGCTGCGCGCGGCGGCGGCGCAGCGCGAGGCCCTCGAAGCACCCTAGAACATCCCTGCCGGCGCATGCGCGCCGCCGGCCGGCTGTGCCCGCGTTCAGAACGTCGCTGTGAAGGCGATGAACAGCTGCCGCCCCAGCGTGTCGTAGGTCGGGAAGGTGTTTGGCGCACCCGAAGGCACGATGTCCTGTGTGACGATCGGTGGATCCTTGTCGAAAATGTTGTTGATGCCCGCGCGCAACTGTAAGCCCTTGCGGATATCCCAGCTACCGGTGAGATCCAGGTAGCTGATTGCCGGCAGCCGCGCATCCAGGGTGCGGTTTCGGCCGTTGCCCAGCGTTGGATCCGAACTGTTGCTGTCCAGGCTCACGCCGCCGATGTAGCGCCAGAAGGCCGACAGCGTCACGTCCCAGGGGGAATCCCACGCCATGCGCAGGTTATGCCGCCAGCGCGGGTTGAGCGTTCCGCAGGTCGGCCCGTACAGCCCCACGCAGTCGTACGTATGCGCCCCGGGCAGCGGTGTGGTGGTGGTCGCCAGGGTGTACGTGCCGTTGAGCGTGAAGGCGAGTGTTCCCAGGCCGGACAGCGGCACCCGGTAGTTGCCCTGCGCGTCGATACCCTTGATCGCCGCGGCACCGATGTTGACGCCGGTCTGCACGATATAGCCGCCGGTCTGCACGCTGGATCCAGTGATCGAGCCGCCCGAATCGCGCCTGATGAGCTGGCAATAGGTCGGATCCCCGGTTTGCAGGCAATTCTGCAGCGCGATCGAGGCGCCGACGGTGCCGATAGCCCGGTTCAGGACGATGCGGTAATAGTCGATGCTGCCGGTGAAGCTGGGTAGGAACCCCGGCGTGAGGTTCACGCCCAGAGTGTATGAGTCTGCGACCTCGGGCAACAGATCCGGATTGCCCCCAAGCAGCTGGCCGCACTGGTTGGCGATGCACTGCTTGATGGTGTTGGTCGATCCGCCGTTGCCGTACTGCGCCGCCGTCACCCCCGTGCGCTCGCAATCGGTGAGCGAAGCGGTGGCAGGCGTCACCGCCCCGGTGTTCGGATTAACGGTCTTCGCGCACGGATCCGTGCCCGGCGGACTGATGAGGCCAAAGGCCTGAGGCGAGAACAGCTCAATGATATTCGGAGCGCGCACCGCGCGCTGGAAGCCCCCGCGCAGGCGCAGGTCACTCACGGGCGCGTATTGCAACTCGAACTTGTAGGTATTGGTGCTGCCCGCGGTGGTGTAGTCAGAGCGACGGTAGCCGGTGTCGAACACCAGGTCCTGCATGCCGATATGGTTCTGGGCGATCGGCACGCGCAGCTCAGCGAAGCCCTCCTTGACTGAGTAGCCGTTGTCGATGGCCACCGCGGCGCCACCGAAGCCGGACAGCAACCCACTCAGCTCAGCCCCGTCGGGCGCGAACGTGAGATGTTCATTGCGATGCTCCGCGCCGAGGTTGATCCGCAGCCCGTCGCTGGCGAAGGGCGACTGCACGTGATACCTGCCCAGGTCACCGGTGAGGTCCGCATGCACGATGCGCTGCGTGATCGACCCGTAGGCGGTGCCCGTGGTGTACAGCGGCGCGAGCTGGTCCGGCTTGACCCCGCCGGTCGCGAAGATGTTCCACGGCACGCACGGCGGTCCGCTGATGCATACCGGCGCCCCGGGAGTGCCGGTCACCTGCAGGGCATTGTTGACCAGCGCGAAGTTCAGGTAGTTTGAATTCGAATTGAACAGCGTCGTGTAGTAATACTGCGCATAGGCGTCGTAGTTCCAGGCCTCGCTCAGGTCCCCTCGGACACCGATTACGGCGCGATAGTTATTGTGCTCCCAGAACGCATTGCGTCCCCCGCCTTCGATGTTGCGGCGGCCGATGTTTACGTTCGCGCTGGCGGAGCCCGGGTTGGCGTGGTCGGCGGCGATCTGGGCTGGCGTGCAGATGATTGACGCCTCTTGGGCGCTGAGCAGTGGGTTGCTGCAGTTGACGTTGAAGTTGCCGTTGCCCCTCGGGTCGGTCGGATTCCCCTGGAACAGACCCGATGGCGCGACCGAAATCTGAGTCTTGTCGTTCATGTAGCCGAATTCCGCGTAGGGCTTGACGTACTGGTTCAGGTCCAGGTGGGCGAGGAAGCCGGCGGTGTAGCGCTCGTCGCCGCGCGACATGTAGATGAAGCTCTGCGAGTTGAATTCCGCCGGTGGGGTGGATCCGGCCTGTGGCCAGGGCAGGAACTGGTTGCCGACCACGGTGTAGTTTAGGCCGTTGAGCGGCGAGGTGAACAGGTTGGAGCTGCTCGAGCCGCCGCACATGAAGTTGCTAAAGGTCGCGTTCGGGTTGAGCTGGCAGGCGCCGAAATCGCGGGCGCCGCTGGTGACCGGCTCTGCGTTCAGGTAGCCAAGGTAGGCGGTGACGTTGCCATTGCCGTCGGCGAAATTCGTGCCCATGAGCAGGTTGAAGGCCTTGGCGCGTCCATCGCGCCGCGTCCCGGTGACCACGTCGTAGCCCTTCTGCGCCTGCAGGGCCTGGATTCCCGTCTCGTGGTTCTCGTGCCAGTTCTCACCCAGCTGACCGTCGATCTGGAAGCCCTCGAAGTTGCGCTTGAGGATGAAGTTGATGACCCCGGCGACGGCATCCGATCCGTACACCGCGGACGCTCCGCCGGTGACGACATCGACCCGTTCGATGAGCGCGACCGGGATCTGGTCAAGGTCCGGGGCCGGGTTGGGATTTCCAGTGTTCGGGTCGCCCGTGCCAAGGCGCCGTCCATTGACCAGAACCAGAGTGCGCTGCGGCCCGAGCCCGCGCAGGTCCGCGGTGGAGAGTCCTCCGGGGGTGCTCAGGCCGTTGGAGGTGTTACTGAAGTCCGTCGAGGCGTTCTGGAAGTTTTGCGGCAGCTGGTTGAGAACATCGATTATGTCGGTCTTGCCGCCTAGTTTTATTTCCTGCGCGGTGATCACCTGTACCGGGCTGGTGCTGGCCGCGTTAGGCGCGACAATACGCGAGCCGGTAACGACGACTTCGACGACTTCGGCCGCCGCGCCAGCCGAGGCGACCGTCTGTTCCTGGGCCAATGCCGCCGGCGGCAGCATCAGGCTCAGCAGCAGCGCACCCGCGAGCTGAGCGAGCGATCGCGATTCCTGGTTTTTCATGGTCTGCAGTGCTCCGGCGTGTTGCGAACGTGCGGCATGCTAGATACACGCCCGCGGCATGGGGTTGCAGTTGTTGCGAAGATGGTCCTCAGCGCAGCGCGGTCGGTGGCGCCGGCGCGTTGGCACCGCGGCCGAAAGACAAGCGCACGGTGCGTGAGCGCATCCGCCCAAGGGTCGCTCGCCCGCGCATGTGGGGCTTGCGCCAGTACACCTCGTTCCCACGCCGCACGAGGTGGCCGCGCACATGGTGCAAGCGCGCTGGGCGCCGGCCCTGGGAAGGATCTCCAGAGCCTGTGTCTGACACCGCCCAGTCCAGCTGGCAGCCCACCTCGATGTGCTCAAGCAGCGGCCGCTTGCGCTTGAGTGCGCGCCGACGGTTGAGCCGGGCGCGGCTGACGGGGCGCCCCCGCAGTGCCGCGCGGGCCCCGAGCAGCAGCGAGAAGGCGAGCACGAGCGGCTTGTCGCGCGCCACGGTGGCGAGACTGGTGCGCAGCAGCTGTGCCTGCGTCCCCGCCGGCAGGTCTGTGCGCTGGTAGTACGCGGCCCACTGGGGGTCGAAGCGAAACCGCATGCACTCCATCAGCGCATCAAGCCCCGCGTCGTCCGGGTCGCTCACCCGCGCGTAGCCACCGGCGAGCACTGACTGCACAGTGCCTTCAGCCGGCCAACCAGAGCTGAGATTCAGATGCGTCTCCAGCGGAGCCACGCAAGCCGCGCCCTGTTCGTCCGTCCAGAAGGTGCGCAACATCCCGCGGCGCCCATCGACGCTCGCGCAAATCAGGGCACCCACCCGGACCATGTGGCGCGTGGCGCCGGGCAGCGCGGACGTGCCGTTCTGGGCGGCGTCGTTCCCCTCCATCCACATCGAAGTGGCCGGCAGATGGATCAGGTCAAGGCAGCCGCGCAGCCGGTCACCGCCCGCGAGCGCCAGCTGTGCGCAGGTGCTGGTCAGTTCGTCGTGGAGGACGTAGCGCAACGGGCAGCGGGCGATCTGCGCGGCGTAGTCCCACGCCCCGGGCAGTACGGTGGCCGCGGTCGCCGGTGTCCGCGCCGCGTGGCGAACCCCAAGCGCGGTCGTATGCTGGGTGATCTGATCGAGCAGTCTCATGTGCCTTCTCTCGGTGGCGCATGAGCATGCTAGCGGTGGCCTGAGTGCCGCCGGTTTGCGGACCTTGCCAAGATGAGCCCCGCAGCGCAGCGGCGGAACACGCTTCAGCGGCGCGGCGGCCCGCCGGTGATGCCGCTGGAGATCACGAAGACGCGACCGGAGTGATAGCCATGCACCGCGCTCCAGCCGGATGTGATCAAAAAGTCCACGGTCCCATCGCCGTCCACGTCACCCAACCCGACCGCGTCGAAGCCGAACGTGTCCCCGGGCGTGCGGCAGGTGAAGGTCTTCATTAACCTTCCGTCTCTGCCCGAATACAGGTACGCGCGCCCGCCGGATACCGCGGCTTTGCCGTACTGCCACGCCCCCACGATCAGATCAGCGTGACCGTCACCGTCGACATCGCCGGCCACCGAGGCACTCGTGCCGAAGCCATCCCCGGCATTCTCTCCGGTGAGCACCAGCAAAGGCTGGCCTGTGCGCCCGGAATGCACGTAGATGCGTCCCGTGGAGATGCCGCGCGCATCGTTCGACCAGTCGGACGCGTAGATATCGCTCACACCGTCCCCATCAATGTCCCCGGGCACGGAGGCGAACATCAGCCCGAGCGCATTGCCGGTGGCGTCCGCGTCGATGGTGAACTGGAGCGCTCGCGTGGGCCCTGCGTAAACGTAGACGCGACCATGATGCGCAGGGCCTGCCAGCGGCGCCCCCACGATCAGATACCGCTCGTGCCCGGCGCCGTAGCCGGCCACTGAGCTGCCGAACTGGTCCCCCGCGCGCGCGCCGCTCAACGTCAGCAGCAGCGCCCCGGTGCGTCCGGAGTACACGTAGGCATGACCGGGGCTCTTCGCCTCCCCGTCCTTGCCGGGGCTGCCGATGATCACGTCCGCATAACCGTCGCCATCGACATCGCCCGCGCCCGAGACGTGGTTGCCAAAAATCTCATCCTGGCGCGGCGGGTGCAGTTTCTGCAGCACGCGCCCGTCGCGGCCCGAGTAGATGCGCGCCACCCCACCCCCGGCCGGGCCGCTCGCGATAATGTCCGGGATGCCATCGCCATTGGTGTCACCCGCGGCCTCAACACCCAGGCCCAGCTGATCTCCCGGGGCACCGTCGGCGCTCCAAAGGAGTCGCCCACTGGCGCCGGAATACACATAGATTCTGCCGGCGTTGGAGCCGTCGGCCCCATGCGTGGGCGCGGAGGTAACCAGATCGTTCACCCCATCCCCATCGACATCCCCGATGTTGCGCGCGATCCAGCCGAACTGATCATTGGCCGCCTCCCCGCGCCATTCGTGGATGATCTTCACCGGCTCGACGAAGGGCTGCGAGAAATCCTCCTCCCGGGGCAACAGCGCGCCATAGCGCGGGTCGCCCCTGTACGGTTCCATGTTCTTATCGACGGTGATCTGGGTCATGTCGTAGCGAGCGCTGGCGCGCGCCCGGTCCAGCCACTGAAACGCCTGCCCGGCGTCGTGCTCGGCGGCGTACGCGGAGCCGAGGCTGTAAAACACCTGCGCAGAGTCCGGCTCAAGCGCGAGCGCCCGCTCGAAGGCGCTGATGGCGGCCCGGTTGTGGTGAAGCTGCTGATAGGCATCGCCGAGCGCGCGCCAGGCGCGCGCTTCGACCGGTGCGCGCGCGGTGATCGCCTCGAGCATCTTGGCGGCCGCCGCGGCGTCGCCGCTTTGCAGCATGCGCACCGCAACCGACAGCGTAGGGCCTGCCGCGGGCGCCCCGGAGGCGCCCCACGCGAGCACGGCCGCGAAGCCGGCTGCGCCCAGGATAACGGGAGTGAGTGTCTTCAACGCGTACAGCTCTGGTTGTGGCAGGCGAGATTGGGCCTCATGCCGCGAGAGTCGAGGGTATTGCGCGTCGCGACCGCCTGATCCTTGATCTGCTGTTCGGTGAGGCACACCCTGTTGAGGAACTGCGTGCCGGTCACCGCTTCCGCGCGGCAATAGAGCGACTGGCCGTTCAGCCGGCTGGGCGTGTAGCCCTGTTTGAGCAGCTCCTCTTTATCATTCGCCGGATAATTCGCTGGCGCCGCGGCGCGCTGCGTCGGGGCCGCGCAGGCGGTGCTGAGCAGGACACAGGCACAGAAGACAGCTCTCATCCGCGGATGCTAGCCGTGGCGGCCGTGCCGGCGGTTGCAGTCCCTGCGAACAATTGTGGCGAGCGGGCCACATTGACTAGGAGCGCTGCGTCTCGGACCCGAGCTGCTGCAGCATGTGGGCGCTGAGGTTTCCCATGAGGTCGATCTCGATGCGCCGCTCGGCGAAGCGCCACGCGCCACCCACGCGCGCGAAGCGGTCGAAGTAGCGCCCGCCGATGATCGGCTGCAGCGCCAGCGCCGCGGTGGCCTGATGCACGAGGAAGTAGGCCTGCGAGCGCGCCGCATCCTGCCCATCGGCCTCGATGCTGAGGTTGCTGGTGACGTGCGCGGTCTTGGGCGTGTTGCCATCCGGGTAGCGCCGGGTGAACTTCGCGTACATCTCCTGGATGGCCTGTGCGCCACGCACCGGCTCGGTCGCGGCCGGCACGATGATGGCGGCATGGGTGAACAGCTCCCCGACGCCTGCGAAGTCGCCCCGGTCGATGCGATGGCAGTAGCTGTAAATCAGGTTCTGGATCGCGAAGTAGTCGTCGGCGGTCATGGCTACAGGCCGTAGCCGCCGGCCACGGCGATCCGCTGCCCGGTGACGTAAAGCGCGTGGTCGGATGCCAGGAATACCACCGCGTGCCCGACTTCCTCGGGTTTCCCCCAGCGCTTGAGCGCGAGGTTCTTGTGCACCTCCTTCACCCAGGCCTCATCGAACACGCCCTGCTTGGTCAGCTCGAGGAACATACCCGCCTCGATGACACCGAGCAGCACGGTGTTGGCGCGGATCTTGTGCCGGCCCTCCTCGCGGGCGATGCCGGTGATCAGGGCCTCGATGGCGGCCTTCGGTGCCACCGAGATGCCGTCGCGCTCGGGCCAGCTCAGGTGGCCGGCCGATCCCAGGTGCACGAAAGAGCCGCCGCCCCACTCCTTCAGGCGCGGAATCGCCGCGTGCATGACGTTGAAGAAGCCGTTGACGTCCTGCTCCATTACCGTCCGCCACAGTTCGCGCGGCATCTCTGACAGGAGCACCTGCTGGGCGAACGTGCCCGCCCCCACGACGATGGTGTGCAGCCGCTTGTGCTCGGCCGCGGCTTCCGCGATCACCGCATCGCAACGCTCGGCATCGCCGATGGTCAGCTGGTGGACGCTCGCCTTGCCGCCCATGCCGCGCAGTTCCGCGGCAAGCTTCTCGGCCACTTCCTTCTTCTTGTTGTAGGTGATCGCAACCGCGGTTCCGGCGCGCACGAACTCGCGGCACACCGCCTGCCCCACCCCGCCACTGCCGCCGATGACCAAGGCGGCGCCATCCGGGAAATTCTGAGTCGTCATGCCGCGGCTCCGTTGTTCAGCATGTCAATGAGGCGCTTCTTCGCTGGGGCCACCCATTCGGCCCTGAGTTTCGGGTTCAGCAGCCCCGCCGCGTCAAGCTCATCGCACAGGTGCATCTGGTGGGCGAGATCGAACAGGTCGTACTGCGAGGAGAACATGCCCCCGCCCCCGTAGGTGATGAAGGAGACGCCATGGGTCTCATAGAAGCCGCCGTCGGGGCGCTTGCCCGGACCCCGGTTGACCCAGTGGCTGGTGATCTGGTCGCCATCGATCGCCCAGCCGAGGATCGGGAAGCTCCAGCCCTCCCATCCCGAACCGACGTCCATGTCGCGCCCGTAGTGAGTTGCGCGGATCTCGGCGCGGCTGTTGGCCACGACCGGGAAGGCGCCGGCGTAGGGGCAGGTGTAGGTGCAGTTCTCGTGATAGAACTTGTCGGCGATCCAGGACCACTTGTTGGTGACCTGGGCTTCCTTGAAGGCCTCAGCGAGCCCGCGGATCGCGGCGTCGACTTCGGCGTGGGGATGGGGCATCTCTTTCGTCCTATTTCTCGAAACTGACCGCGCCGGCGACCGAACGGCCGACCAGCCGCGACTTGAGCGTGCCATCAGCGTAATCGCAGTGCAGCGCTGTCTTGAACTCCGAGCGCGACTTGGTGATCTTCCAGGCGCCATCGAGCCTGGCGTACTCATCGTGATAGATGAGGCTCACGAAGGTCACCGTCTTCGCCTCGGTGTTGAAGTTGCGGTACTCGAGCGCCCACAGGGCCTGCGCGTGGGTGTCGTCGCTGAACTCGATCTCCGAGTTCGTGCCGTGGTGCATGTCGAGGATGCTCGGCAGGCAGCCGAAGGTGCTGTAGATCTCGAAGAACTGATCACGGGAATTGAGCACTCCCACGTGACCCATGTCGATCACGATGGCCCCTTCGGCGAAGCAGTCCCTGGCGCTCTCGGGTTGCTGCGAGTCGCAGGCATTGAGGTAGCGCGCCTTCAGCCGCCTGATCGCCTCGATGTCCTCGAGGCGCTGTACGCGGGCGCGCAGATCGTCGATCTCAGCCATGGAAATCTCTCCCTGGGTTCATCCGCCGATGACCGCGCCGGAAACCTGCGCCGGCTCGCCGAGGAAGGCGGCATCCGAAGGGGGCTGCCGGCCATCGACGTCCAGCACGCCCAGCTCCTTCGCAAGCTCAGCGGCGTAGAAAGTCTTGCCGGCGCGTTCGGCGAGCTGGGGGTCCTTCAGCAGCGCATCAAGCACGCGGCCGAGGAACTCAGGATGCACCGCGTTCGCCATCACGGCGTCGTACTCGCCCGGGTGCTCCCTTATGGCGATCTGGGAGCGCTCGGTGAGGGTGATCCCGGCCCACAGCGACACGGTCGCCACGTCGTGTTTCTTCAGGTCTTGCCACATGTCGGCGGACATCTTGTCGATGCCGGCCTTGCCCGCCCCGTAGGCGGGCCCGTGCAGGTAGCAGCGCGCGCCGGGGGAGGAGACCATCGCGATCAGTCCCTCGCGTTGCGGCACCATCATTCGCGCGGCGTGCCAGCTGGCGACGTAGTGCGAGCGGAATCCCACATCCAGGATCGCCTGCATCGACAGCGGCTTTTCCCAGAAGCCACCGGGCATCACCAGTTCATCCGGCAGCGCGGTGGCGTTGTTCACCAGCAGATCCAGCCGGCCTGAGTCACGCTGGATCCGCGCGAACAACGCCGCGACGGCGGCGTCATCGGCGTGGTCACACGCGACCGCGACGCCGTTGGCGCCGCGCCGCGTCACCTCGGCGGCCGCGTCGTGGATGGTACCGGGCAACGGCCCGGTGCCGGTCTTGGTGGTGCGGCCGGTGATGTAGATGGTGGTGCCGGGAGCGGCGAGCGCGAGCGCCACGCCGCGACCGATGCCGCGGCTGGCGCCAGTGACCAGCACCACGCGGTTGGCTTTCAGTCCCATGTCCTGCGATCCCCCGACCCCACGTTTTCACGCGAATGACCAAGCCTACTCGCTACCCCGTGGGGGCGGGCATCACGCATATGGGGTACCCAGAGGGCACCGGCGCCATGGGATTCCCGGGGCGTGCGCCGCATCGCGACCCCCGCCCGGGAACCGCCCTGCGCGCCTAGTTGATGTGGTAGTGGAACGTCAGCCAGTAGCGACGCGGCGGGTTATAGGTGCCTTCCGCGTAGCCGAAGAACGCAAGGCCGTTGTAGCCGGAGTTCAGCACCCGGTCATTCGTCAGGTTCTTGCCCTCGACCCCGATGTCCCACTTGCCGCTGGCCGGCAGGTAGAAGATCCCGGCATCGACGAGCGTACGCGAGGGCGCGCGCAGCACCGGGCTGTTGGCGCCATCGAGGAATTGCCAGCTCTGGAAGCCCACGTTCAGCGTGGCGCGGAGGCCGGCGCCACTGCTCACGCGCTGCTCGTACGCGGTGGCGATATTGGCGGTCCACTCGGGCGAGTTCTGCAGCTTGCGCCAGGTGTAGTCGCCCAGGCTGTCGTGCCAGTCGTTGTACTTGTTGTGGGCGTAGCCAACGCTGCCCTGCGCGGTCCAGTGCTCGGTGAGGGCCACCTCCATGTCCGATTCGAAGCCGTAAACGGTGGACTTGGCGGCGTTTTGAATGATGATCGAGGTGCCCTCGGTCAGCAGCACCTGGATGTCGGAGTACTTGTCGTAGAACACCGCGTTGTTCCAGCGAACGCGCTTGTCCCACAGCAGGCTCTTCACACCCAGTTCCCAGCTGTCCAGGTGCTCGGGCTTGTAGTCCTGGATCTGCACCTTGGAGGTCGGGCGGCCGTTGATGCCGCCGCTGCGGAAGCCGCGGCTCCACTGCAGATACTCGAACACGGTGTCGGTCCACTGGAAGTTCAGGCTCGCCCGCGGCGACCACTCCTTCGAACTGGTCTCGCAGGTGAAGTAGGTGCCCTGATTTTGCAGGCTGGTGCAGGCGGGGCTGGGCACCGAGGTGTCACTGGTGTTGACGGCGCCGGTGAACGGGTCAACCGGCAGGAAGATCGTCTTGCCGGCATCGTTGATCACCGACTGCGAGAAGGCCTTCGTCTCGTCGGTGTAGCGCGCACCAGCCTGCAGCGACAGGCGCTCGTTGAAGGCCCAGTCGAGGTTCAAGTAGCCGGCGTAGTCCTTCGTCCTCTGGCGGTTGTCGAAATCAAGGTTGAAGTCGAGCAGGTAACGGGCCAGATACAGCGGGTTGTTCTGCGGCAGCTGGCTCAGTGCCTGGAACAGACCTTGCGCGGTCACCAGGTGCGTCTGGTCACGCGTGCGCTCGTTCAGGTAGTAGGCGCCCGCGACCCACTTAAGCCGCGTCCACTTGCCGCTGGCCTGCAACTCGTGGGTGAAGGTGTTGTCGTGCTCGTTGTGGATGTCGCCGTTGTAGTTAACGGAGGAGTTGTCGCCATCGCGGCCGAAGTTCGCATCCGTGTAGCGATAGGCGGTGATGGACTTGACGTCGACGCCGCCGGCCAGGCGCCAGTCATTGATCCAGGTGGTGCCCATGCCGTGAAGGTCATCGCGCACCAGCGGCCCCTCAGCCCCGCTCCTGTCGATGTCGGTCGGGGGCGTACAGCATGGCGCGACGAAGGCGTTGAACAGCGGCAGGAACGGCACCACGGCCGCGGCCGGGTTGTACGCGATCATGACGTTCGGGCTGCTCGGCTGGGTCTGCGCGGAGAATTCAGCGCTCAGTCTCGAGGTGAAGTTTCCGCTGGGGTTCCAGGCGAGGGTGACGCGGCCGCCGGCGCGTTCCTCCTTGCCACCGTTCTCCCCTAGCGGGCGGTCCTGCCAGCCATCGGACTTGCGACCCATGAGCGAGATTCCCAGCGCGAGGGTGTCCGTGAGGCGCAGGTCTGTGTAGGCATCGAGCGCCCAGGATTGAAAGTTGCCGTAGCTGGCGCGGAAGTCGGTCTTGTCGCTGCCGGTCGGGGTGCGCGTGGTGATGTTGATGGCACCCCCGATGTTGTTCTTCCCGAACAAGGTGCCCTGGGGGCCACGCAAGACCTCGACCCGCTCGATGTCGTTGAGCTCGAGGTTGGTGCCGAAGGTCCGGGCGAGGTACACGCCATCGACGTAGAGCCCCACGGCCGGGTCGGTCGTGAGCAGGAAGTCGAACTGGCCGACACCGCGAATGAACGCGCTGACCTGGCTGCTGCTGCCGCCGGTTCCGGAGTTGAAGGTCAGGTTGGGCGTGACCATGTCCAGGGCGGTCACCCTCGGCAGGTCGAATTTCTGGATGAAATCCCCGCTGAGCGCGGTCATCGAGATCGGTGTCGTCTGCAGGTTCTGCTCCACGCGCTGGGCGGTGACGGTGACTTCCTGCAAGGCGAGTGAGTCATCCGCCGCCCGCGCGCCGGGACCGGCGCCGAGACCCACAACCGCAAGGCAGAACGCGAATGTTCGTTTCATGATAACCCCTCCCCTATGAGCCCGCGATTACGACATTAAGATCGTGGAACCTACTTCGCAAGCATAATTCGTGGCGGCTGGTCATTTGGATTACGCAAATCGCCATCACCCATTTTCGCGGAACGGGCTTGGCCTTAAGCCAGACAAAACCACCCGTGAATGCGACGCGGTTACTGGAGCCTAAAGCGCGGCCGTGCTCTACTGACCTCGTGCTTCGTCATCACCACGCGCTGATGTGCGGCATCTTCCTGGGCGCTAGCCTGCTTGCCCCCCAGGGGGTCGTCGCGCTCGTGCCGACCGCCCCCAGTCCGGTCATCGATCCCGCGGTGCAGG
>JANYBG010000223.1 GCA_025360865.1 Pseudomonadota bacterium
GACGGGTCAGTGGGGAATCGACGACACGGTCACCACGACTCCAGCCGCGAACCCCAATGGTTCGGCGTCGAGTGAGCTTCTCATGTCCGCGGCAGCAGCTTGCTTCCATAGCCCCAGTGGCGCGACACGGGGATCTACCCTGCGGCCTCACGCGCGCCGCGCGCGAGGCAAATCATCTCCTACACCCCGAAGGCCATGACCGCGTCCACTTCACCGCTTGCGTAGGGTGGCTTCAGATTTTGCAGTACTAAGTGACTGAATGCGTTAGCCACTGATTTACCCTAACACTATGTCTTTCAGTGACTTAGGTCACGTGTCGTGCCTATACTGCAACGCAGGCCCATATGGCGGAAGCGCGAGCGTGATGTCCCTACCTCCTGAGGACGAACCGGACGATCAGGTCGACGAGGCCCAGTTGTTCCGGGAAGCCGTGCGCGGGGTCAAACCCCTGGGAACCCGCCTGCCGTCGCCGCGCGGGCCGAAACCGCGGGCGCGGGCGCGCTTCGCGCGCGCGGATCGCCTGGCGGTCCTGCGGGAAAGCATGGAGGCCCCGGCCGCCGATCCTGAGATCGGCTCGGGCGAGGAGCTTTCATTCCGGCGGCCCGTGATCCAGACCTCCGTGATGCGCCGCCTGCGCCGCGGGGAGTACCGGGTGCAGCGTGAGATCGACCTGCACGGTTTCACCGTCGTGGAGGCGAAGCAGGCATTGCGGGAGTTCCTCGCCGATGCCCTGGAACACCAATTGACCTGCGTACGCATCGTCCACGGCAAGGGCCTGCGCTCCGGCCACCGGGGACCGGTGCTCAAGTCCGCGGTGAACGCGGTGCTCAAGCGCACCGGCACGGTGCTCGCCTACACCTCGGCTCGGGAGGTGGACGGGGGGACAGGGGCGGTGTACGTGCTGCTCTTGGCCCCGTGACGCCTTAGGCGTCGGCGACCTGGTCCGGAGGCTCGAGAAGTTCGCGTAGCACAGCGGTCGCGTAGCAGCCGCGCGCGAGGCGAAAGCGCAGCACTACCGCGTCCGCCTCCACCTCGCCGGTAAGCTCGTGCACGGCCAAGCGCAGCGCCCGCCGCTCCTGCTCCATGCCAGCCCCGAGGCAAAGCCCGGCCTCCTGAGGGTAGCACGCGCCGACGCGCTCTTCCAGCTCCAGCACCGCCGCGGTCGTGGCTGGGCTGCCCTCACCCCACAGGGGTCCGGTCGGATGGATCTGCAGCGCGGCCGCGCGCGCATCGAGGACATCATCCGCGGCTGGCACCGCGAAGTAGCTGCCGCGGCCCTCGAGGATCGCGAGATCCCCGGCGAGTACCTGTCCCCAGGTCCCGGCCGCGACGCGCCGCGCCAGGACCGCGTTGAAAATAACGCTGCGCGCGGCGGAGAGCACGAAGCCGCGCTCGGACGGGCGCAGCGAGCGCATGGGTGTCGCCATGCGCTCGAGGTTCGAACCCTCGCGCCCGAAGCGCTGGTGGCCGAAATAGTTGGGCACCCCGGCGTGGGTGATGACATCCAGCCGCCCGGCGAGGGCCGCGTGCAGCTGCGCCCCGGTGCCAGCCTGCGCGCGCAGTCGGATGGCGAAGCGATTGCCGGCGAGCGCGCCGCGCGGCAGCTTGCGGTTGTGCGGCAGCACTTCCAGCGCCTCGAAGTCAGCCCCGCTGAGCGCGGCCAGCTCGAGCGGCTCGCGCGGACGCGGCAGCGAGAACCATTGCACGGCAACCGCGCGGCGGTCCTTGAGGCCGGCGTAGCCGACATCATGCGGCCGGCAGCGCGCGATGCGCGCGAGCTGCTCGGCCACGAAGGCGGTGTTGGCGTCGCGCTTGCGCACCTTCACCAGCAGATGCTGGCCCGCACCGGCGGGAGCGAAACCCAGGTCCTCCTCGACGACGAAGTCCTCAGGTTCGGCGCGCAGCGTGGCGCTTGCCAGTGGCGCGCCATGCGCGCGCGGGGGCGAGAGCGCGGCCTCGCGCGCAGACAGGACGGGCTCGGCCATGTTCAGACTTTCTCGAGGAGGACGACGGCCTGGGCGGCGATACCCTCGGCACGGCCGAGGAACCCTAAGCCTTCGGTCGTGGTGGCCTTGATATTGACCCGGCGCGGGTCCACCGCGACCAGCTGGGCGATGCGCGCGCGCATGGCATCACGGTATGGCCCCACCTTCGGGACCTGCGCGATCACGGTGAGGTCGGCGTTGACGACGGCGAGTCCCGCCTCGCGCACCATGGCCAGGACCGCGGTCACGAAGCCCGCGCTGTCCGCGTGACGCCACCTGGAGTCGGTGTCCTTGAAGTGCTGGCCGATGTCGCCCAGGCCCGCGGCCCCCAGAAGCGCATCACACAGGGCATGCAGGGCCACATCACCATCGGAGTGCGCGACCACCCCGTGCGAGTGCGGCACGCGCACGCCGCCGAGCATGATGAAGTCGCCAGGACCGAACGCATGCACGTCGAAGCCGGTGCCGACCCGCAGGCCGCTCATGAGGCGTGCCCGCGGCGCGCGCGCAGCACGGCCGCCGCCAGCAGGAGGTCAGCCGCGGTGGTCACCTTGAGGTTGGTGGCGGCGCCTTCGACCAGCAGCGCGCACGCGCCGGCCCACTCCAGCGCCTGCGCCTCATCGCTCGGATAGCGCTGCGCGGCGTGGGCGGCGTCAAGGGCCGCGCACAGCGCGCCGTAGCGGAACATCTGCGGCGTGAGCGCGCGCCACAGTCCGCGACGTTCCTCGGTCTTGAGCACCATGGGGGGGACCGCCTCGCCGCGCGATTCGTCCGCGCGCTTGAGGGTGTCGGCGTAGCGGATGCCCAGCAGGCCACCCACGCCATGATCCGCGACGCCTGCCAGCAGCTTGTCGAGGTCGGATGAGTCCAGGCACGGGCGCGCGGCATCGTGCACCAGCACCCAGTCCCCCGGGGCCGCACCGCGTTCGAGCGCGGCAAGGCCCGCGCGCACCGACTGGCTGCGCTGCGCGCCACCGGTGGTGGTGAGGACCCCGGCCGGGGCGTTCCAGCTGCCATCGTCGGTGCCCAGCGCGACGATGACCTGGGTGCAGCGGGTGTCGGCGAGGAAGGGCGCGAGCGCCCAGTCGATGACGGTGCGACCCTCCAGCGGCGCGTACTGCTTGGGGCTCTGGCCGCCAAAGCGGCGCCCGGTGCCCGCGGCGGGCATGACGAGCCAGTAATTCATCGCTGGTGAACCTGCGCCTAGCGGGCCGAGGCGGTGCGCGTGGCCGTGCGGCTGCTCTCGGACGGGCGCGGCGGCACAACCTGATAGAAGGTCTCACCGCGGGCGATCATCCCCAGGTCGCTGCGTGCGCGCTCCTCGAGCGCGTCCATGCCGGTCTTAAGGTCGCGCACCTCGGCGGCCAGCTGGTGATTGCGCTCGGCGAGCTGCTCGTTCTCGCCGCGCTGGGTGGCCACCGCCAGCTGCAGGCGTGACAGCGCGTGAACTCCGTCCTCGGAGAACCAGACCCGGTATTGGAGGAGGATGACGGCAACTGCGAGTGCCGCGGCGAGCCACTTCATGGGAACAGGAGCGTATCAGACAGCACCCGATCCGCGAAGCGATTCCATGTTGTTCAGGCATTCCCCGTCGGCAACGCCGCACCCGCGCGCCGCGCCACCGCGAGACGGTCGGGCCAGACCGCATCAAGCCAGGCCCTTGCCGCGGCCACGACCTGCGCGCGCGCCTCCTCCGGGCGCCCCGACGCGAACGGAGGCTGGGGCGCGTACTCGATGCCCAGCTGCACGGTCTCCGCGTAGTCGCGCCCGGCGATCTCGTTCATCACCGTGAGCGCCAGGTCGATGCCCGCGGTCACGCCGCCGCCGGTGATCAGGTTGCCGTCGCGCACGACGCGGGCGGGATCCGGGATGGCGCCAAACAACGGCAGCAGTTCGCGGAAGGCCCAGTGGCAGGCCGCCCGCTTGCCGCGCAGCAATCCCGCGGCCCCGAGCAGCAGGGAACCGGTGCACACCGAGGTCACGTAGCGGGCCTGCGCCGCCAGGCGCCGCACGTTGTCCAGGTACACCAGATCCTCCATCGCCGCGGCGCAGCCGAAGCCGCCGGGGACGCACAGGAGCGCGCACTCCTTCACCTGCGACAGCGGGACGACATTGGCGAACACGATCCCGCCATCCGCGGGCAGCGCCCCCCCGGTGGTCGAGGCCAGCACCACCCGGGCGCCGGGCAGGCGTGAGAGAACCTCCGCTGGGCCGGTGAAATCCAGCTGCGTGATGCGCGGGTACAGGGCGAAGACGACGGGGAATGGGCTCACGGTGCTCCGCAGGTGGAAGTGAGGTTCGCGACGGCATCATCCTTCGGGCACGCAGATGACGTAAATGACGTTAATCCATCCTTTTCTGCCATAGACGGGATTGACCCATGCCGCGTCGGGTCGCCTTCCTCGTCTTCCCGGGGTTCCAGCTGCTGGATGCCGCGGGGCCGATCGCGGTGTTCGAGACCGCGAACCGGATGCGCCCGGGCGGCTATGAGCTCAGATTCGTCTCGGCCAGCCCGGGGGCGGTGCGCAGTTCCTCCGGCGCGGCTTTTCAGACGCGCTCATTTGGACGCGCGGCGGGGATCGACACGCTGGTGGTCGCAGGCGGCGACGGCACCTACGAGGCCTTCGACTGCCGGGTGACGCGCTGCTTCATCCGCGCTTGCGCCGCGCAGGCGCGGCGCGTGACCAGTGTGTGTTCCGGGTCCTTCCTGCTGGCCGGCGCAGGTCTGCTCGACGGGCGCATCGCCACCACGCACTGGAGTGTCACGGAGAAATTCCGGCGCATGTTTCCGCGCGTACGGTTGGAGCCAGACCGAATCTTCGTCCGGCAGGGAAACCTGTGGTGTTCGGCGGGCGTGACCGCGGGAATCGACCTCGCGCTCGCCCTGGTCGGCGAGGACCACGGCGATGCGGTTGCGCGTCGCGTCGCGCAGCATCTGATGGTCTACCACCGACGGCCGGGCGGGCAGTCCCAGTTCTCGGGGCTGCTGGAACTTGAGCCCGCGGATCCGCGGTTCGCGCATTTGCTGGACTACGTGCGCGAGCACCTCACCGAACCCCTGAGCGTCGCGGCGCTGACCGCGCGCGCCTGCATGAGTCCCCGGCACTTCGCGCGCGCTTTCCACAGGCAGGTCGGGATCACCCCCGCCAAGGCGGTGGAGCGGCTGCGAGCGGATGCGGCGCGGGCGCTCCTGGAAAGCGGCGCGCGCTCGGTGCAGCAGGTCGCGCACGACACAGGCTTCAATGAACCGGAACGCATGCGCCGGACCTTCGTGCGCCTGTTCGGCGCGGCGCCCTCGGCGCTGCGCCGCGGAGCCGCGGGCGCCTTCGATACCGGCGCGCCGATCGGGACCCGGCGGTGACCGGCCTTACACCTTGACCGGAAACGCCTCGCGGCCGGCGTAGCGCACCCGGCCGAGCTCAGCCTCGATGCGCAGCAGCTGGTTGTATTTCGCCGTGCGGTCCGAGCGCGACAGGGAGCCGGTCTTGATCTGGGTGGCGGCGCTGGCGACTGCGATGTCGGCGATCGTCGCATCCTCGGTCTCACCGGAGCGGTGCGACACCACCGAGGCGTAGTGCGCCTTGTGGGCCATGTCGATCGCGGCCAGGGTCTCGGTGAGAGTACCGATCTGGTTGGGCTTGATGAGGATGGCGTTGGCGATGTGCCGCTCGATCGCCTCGCCGAAGATCTTGGTGTTGGTCACGAACACATCATCGCCCACCAGCTGGATCTTGCCGCCGAGCGCGCTGGTCAGATGCGCCCAGCCGTCCCAGTCCGCCTCGCTCATCCCGTCCTCGATGGTGATGATCGGAAACTTGGCCACAAGATCGGCCAGATACCTGGTGAACTGCGCCGACGAGAAGCGGCGCTTCTCCCCAGCGAGCTCGTAGCTGCCATCCTTGAAGAACTCCGAGGAGGCCACGTCCAGGCCCAGGTACACATCCTTCCCGGCCTCGTAGCCGGCCTTGGCGATCGCCTCCAGGATGATCGACAGGGCCGCCTCGTTCGTGTCGATGTTCGGCGCGTAGCCACCCTCATCGCCCACCGCCGTCGCCAGCCCGCGGTCGGCGAGCAGCTTCTTCAAGACGTGAAAGATCTCCGCCCCGCAGCGCAGCGCCTCGCGAAAGCTCGGCAGGCCGGCGGGCACGATCATGAATTCCTGGATGTCCAGGCTGTTGTCCGCATGCGCCCCGCCGTTGATGATGTTCATCATCGGCACCGGCATCACCGGCTCGCGCTGGCCACCGATCAGCCGGGCGAGGTGGCGATACAGCGGCTCGCGGCCATCGTTCGCCGCCGCGTGGGCATTGGCGAGTGAGACACCGAGGATCGCGTTGGCGCCGAGGTTGCCTTTGTTGTCGGTGCCGTCGAGGGCGATCATCCTGGCGTCGAGCGCGGCCTGATCGCGCGGGTCAGAACCCACCAGCGCCTTCTTCAACACCGTGTTGATGTGCTCGACGGCCTTGAGCGTGCCCTTGCCGCCGTAGCGCTTCTTGTCGCCGTCGCGCAGCTCCACCGCCTCGCGCGTGCCGGTGGAGGCGCCCGAGGGCACAGCCGCGCGTCCCATGACGCCTGAGTCCAGGATGACGTCCGCCTCGACGGTCGGGTTGCCACGCGAGTCGATGATCTCGCGGCCGCGAATATCCTTGATCCG
Source organism: Pseudomonadota bacterium (assembly GCA_025360865.1). Lineage (GTDB taxonomy): Bacteria > Pseudomonadota > Gammaproteobacteria > Steroidobacterales > Steroidobacteraceae > 13-2-20CM-66-19. The sequence continues at coordinate 6,640 of JANYBG010000223.1, forward strand.
ACTCATAACTGGTGGGGTCCTTCAAGCTGTGATTCGACGTACGGCGCCCGCTTCACGGCGCGGTCCAGCTCCACGAGCACGGCAAGCAGCGCCTCCATGCGCCCCAGCGGCCAGGCGTTCGGGCCATCCGACAGCGCCTGCGCGGGATCCGGGTGCGTCTCCATGAAAAGTCCCGCGACGCCCGCGGCGACCGCGGCGCGCGCGAGCACCGGGATGTGCTCGCGCTGCCCGCCGGAAGATGACCCCTGCGCGCCGGGCAGCTGCACCGAGTGGGTGGCATCGAACACGACCGGCGCGCCGCTCGCGCGCATGATCGCGAGCGAGCGCATGTCCGAGACCAGGTTGTTGTAGCCGAAGGTGAAGCCGCGCTCGCACAC
>JANYBG010000072.1 GCA_025360865.1 Pseudomonadota bacterium
ATCGAACAACTAAGGTGTCCGGCTGACGTGATGAAGGACGTACCGCTTAGGAGTTGGCCTCAGGCCTATTCGAGCACAAGCGGGCGTCACTGAATCACTTCGAAAGCATTAACTTAGTTAAAGTGGGATCTTGCTCCGCTACCGCCGTTTTCAGCGGGACGTTAGACGTTTGTTAGACCATTTCGGCCCAACCTTGCTGCTTGTGCCGTAGAGCCGAGAGCGTCTATTCCATGTCTGACTCCGGAGGTTGGCCACGGAACTCAGTTGCGGGCCAGCGTTGCCTTAACGACTTCCCGTGGATACACCGACGCGCTGGCGATCGTGCCCCGGAAGAGATCCTCGACGGCAATCAGGCGATGCCGGCTATCCAGATGCAGCAGCCCGAATACTTCGTGTTCGCAGGCGCCCAGGTGAACCCGCAGAAATTCACGTGTCAGGGCTGGAGTGGTCAGGACCGGAGAGCCGGATCGATAGCGCTTCGCCAAGAGCGCATGCGCGCGGTCTCTAGGACATCAGCATTCTGGGCTTCGCGGAAACCCGATTCGTCGCGTACGTAGAGCGTAGTCATGACAGCGGACCTTGGTTCTGCAGGGCGGGCTTGCCCGGCGTTCCGCCGTCACGCCGCAGCGCAGCGGTCAATGATCGAAGACCGCCGCAGGCGGCGCGGGGCTCCCCCGCGTCATTGACGGGTAGAGTCGAGATGTGGCGCGGTGGCGGTAGGACCGTCTCAACTGTTGCCGCCCCTTTCGTCTGGCGGGGCCGCAATCGACGGTCCGTAACTCCGTTTCCACATCCCGCTCATCGAACCGGACAGGCGGATTTCCCGCATCCGGCTCTCGGACGAGGCCTCCTGTTTACGCCCGCAGGAAGTTGCGCCGCACCGCCGGCAACCGCACCAGACCAAGCTCGCGTTCAAGCGACGAATTGGTCCAGCGTCGTGCACCCGGGTGCTTCATACGCAACCATCGGCGGAGCCGAGTGGTGGTGTACCGATCGATCAACTGATACGCCTGCGTGACCGGACCCAGCTTAAAATAGCCGGCCCAGCCCACAAGCGACCGATTGAGGCCCAGCACCACCTCGTCGGCCGTCAACCAGGTGCGGTTGCGCGCCGTCTGCTCGTGGATTTTCACAAGTACCCGACTCACACTCTTCGCCGACGGTCGCGTGCCGATGAAGGCCCGCCCTGTCTGCCGCGCGTAGCACCTGCCGAACGTGTAGCCCAAGAAATCGAAGTACTCTTCCGGTGCGCGACACACATGAGTCTTGCGCTCGTTCACCGTCAACTTCAGCCGAGACATAATGTCCCGCATGGCCGTCAGCGCTTCCTCAACGCTGCCTCGGCAGCAGATCACCAGATCATCGGCATAGGAGACGATGCGCGCGCGGAGACGCTGCTCGTGTCCCAAGTGCTTCCACCCCAGTAAGAACCGCCGCATGTAGATGTTCGCTAGCAGCGGTGATAAAGGTGAGCCTTGGGCCGTGCCTTGCCTCGTGTCGCGGTTTCGGGCCGTGCGTCTTGTCCGTCCCCGCTCGTCCGTCTCCTCCGCCGGCGTCTCGAGCCACATCCTGATCAGATGCAGCACGTGCCGGTCAACGACCCGGCGCGCCACAGAGCGGAGGAGTTCGACATGCGGGACCGTGTCGAAGTACGCGGACAGGTCCGCGTCGACAACGTGCGTGTATCCCGAACAAAGCAGGCTGTGCACCTGCCGAACCGCGGTGAGCGCATCGCGTGCGGGCCGATACCCGTGTTGCTCTTCCGGCAAGTCGGCTTCAAAGATGGGCTCTAGCACCAGCTTCGCCGCCGTCTGCACCGTCCGATCACGGATCGTGGGAATGGACAGGGGCCGAAGCCCCGACCCACCCTGCTTCGGTATATAAACCCTGCGCGCCGCTTGCGGTTGGTACGTCTTCTCCTTGATCTCCTTCGCCAATTCTCCGAGCCACTGTTCCAGCCCATTCGCCTCGATGTCCTCAAAGCGTTCTCCGTCTACCCCGGGGGCATCGCCGTTCGCCTTGCAACAGGCGTAGGCGTGGCGGAGAACATCTTCGCGATACAACTTATCGAACAGCGCGTAAAACCGTACGCCCGGCTCTCCCTTCGCTTTGACATGGAGTGCAGTCTGCAGCTTCTGAACACTCAGCGGAGTTGCTAGGTTACCCAATCTCCCGTCCCTCACTGCTTCTGACACTCGCCTCGAACTGAGGCCCCTTCCCTCCATCGGTATTACCCGATTTCAACGGTACTACGGGCCTCTCCGCCACCCCATTGCGCCCGGCCTGTCCCTCGCGGGCGTCCGGTTGATCGTGCTGTCCAATCGCGCGATGGGGTTTCCCGTGTTGCACTGGTCTTCCTCTTGTATACATGCCGTCGCCACTACCCCGGCGGATTCTCTGGGTGCGCGCTTCGCTCACTTCCCCAGCGATGACAGCCTTCCCCGGTTCTCTCGCGGGTCGGCTTCCGCATTCCACGTTTCGAGGATTTCTCAGCGTTTACTCACGTTACGGCCTGCACACTCGCCAAGCCCCTTAAAGGGCCCTTTCCCGAAGGCTTCAGCCATTTCGTTACCTCCATGACTGCTCCGATTGCTGCCGGCTGGAGCGAAAGTCGCCGGGTGGGATTCGCACCCACTGGAAGACCGTGCCTTTGCACGGCGCACCGAGAACGGTGTGATACTCTAAAAAAGCCCGCAAGCCCGCCCCGGCTTCGTTCCGTCTTCTCTCAGATCTAACGGACGGACTCCCCCGCATGGCGCGGCTCGGTAAATACCGGTGCGAACCCCCCGCCCGACGTTCGAAAATTCGTGGTCTGTCCCTGATACAAGCGCGCCGCAGCGAGCTTTACAATCCCGGCGTAGGCAAAGACCCGAATATCGGCTTTCAGTGCGCTGGGTGTCAGGGTGGCGCCCATGTTTCGCATGCTCGGCGCGACCAGGGCCTGAGCCACGTAGGGTGTCGCGGTCATTTCCTCCCACACCCGCTTCGTGAGTTTGTCGCCACGATAGGCCGCCTTGCTGCCGTACCCGGTGGCCGGCTTGAAGAAGAGGTCGCGTCGCATCGCCCACAACGCATCGCGGTTGGCGGCCGTCATGATTTGGGTGCGTGGTACCCCGGCAATCAGGGTCACAATCGCGTCATCGGCGATGCCCGTGGCGCGCAAGAACGCCTCGTCGCACAGCAAGGTGAGATTGCGCTTGTCTGCATACAACGCGTGCGCGCGCGGATGAGGACTTACCACCACCTCCCCACCGAGGTATGCGTGACTGAGCGCGGCGTGAGCGGGCTGCTCGAGTGCGAAATCCGTCAGGCGATTGTAGACAAAGTCGATGGGCCGACCTCCTTGCCACAATCGTGCCTCCTTCCCAACAAGATCTCCAGGATCGCAGATCGTCACCTCAATTCCGTGACGGGTGAGAAGTTCCTGATACAGGAGAAACTCTGGATAGAGGTACTGCTGCGTCGGCGTCTCATCGACGATTGCGACCGATCCCAGCGCACTGCTCGGGCGTTGCAACCGCCACTCCGTCATGAATACTTCAAATAACATGTCTTCGATGTCATCAGGTTCCTTCGGCGCCATCGCAAGTCCTGAGGCATCGGCGCAACAGGACCGGTGCGCACGCCCCAGCACTGCGTTCAGGAGCGCGCCGCCCGGATTCGTATTGATCTCGATGAGTTGAGGCCCGGCGACGGACAGGTGAAAGTCATACCCCAGAAGCCCCCCCGGCGAGCCCGGATCGTAACGAGCAATCGGGGGGGCCCATGCCAACGCTGCATTGCGAAAGCGCTGAGTGGCGACCACCGCTTCCACTGCACCAATTACACGCGCCATTGCGTCGAGGTGTGCGCGCGACACGAACATAGGCACGGACGCAAAAAGATGCGGATGAGTCTCGGCCATGCTAAGAGACAGGCCGCGCATGCCAAGATCCGCTTCGAGAGCAAGGCGCAACGCCTTTTCGTCCAAGCTGAGGCAGTAGCAGGTTTGGTTTAGCGTCTCGATCGCCGCTACGGGTTCGCCACTGTTGCCACAGTTGGGTGGCGGGGGCTGCGCCGGGACCTTAGCCATTCAGGAACCTCCAGCCGTCAGGCACACGTAGGTACACAGCGACGCACCGCGCCATCTTCCCCCGGCCGCAAGCGAGAGGAGCGCGCGGAGCAGGATACTCCCGCGGGTCGACAAGTGCCGCAGGCCATGCCCCTGGAGCGTTTGCCAAGGATGGGTCCGCGCGTCGCGGCACACGCACAGCGGTACCGAAGCGGTAGCCGCAAGCGGCTCCCGCGTAACACTTTGGCCCAACTATCCCTGACGTGATTCGGTCACCCACCCCCCGATCTGGAGGTCGCACGGGTTACCGAGGGCGAGGCCATATCCAGACGGCATTGTGTCATCCACCGCACAGACTAACCTGTGAGCCACCGATACGTTGGTGCCAGAACCTGTATTGCGGCGCATACCGCCGCGCCACGGAAATAATCGACGCGTACGATGATTGCTGCCCCGCAACCGGAACCTGCGTAAACCATGAATTTCGCAAAACACACGGTCGCTGCTGAACTAGAATCGCTTCAGCGCCAAGCTTTCAGCTACTTTCTGGAGTGGACCAATCCACAGAATGGACTGGTGCGTGACAAGAACGCACCCGGCTGGCCCTCCAGCATTGCCGCCACAGGCCTTGCGCTGACGGTGTATCCCGCAGCGGTTGAGCGTGGCTTCATCTCGCGCGCAGCGGCCGTGAAAACCGTCCTCGCCACGCTGCGTTTTTTTTGGAATAGCCCTCAAAACCCCGAGCCTGATGCGACCGGCTACCGCGGCTTCTACTACCATTTTCTTGACATGCAGACCGGACGACGGGCCTGGCAGTGCGAACTGTCAACAGTGGACAGCGCAATTCTCCTCGCCGGCGTCTTGACTGCGAGTGCCTACTTTGACGCGAATACGACTGCCGAGACGGAAATCCGAACTCTCTCCGACGCACTCTATCGTCGCGCTGACTGGGAATGGGCACAGAACGGCGGCGCGACTGTCACCCACGGCTGGAAGCCTGAAAGCGGCTTTCTGAAATGGCGGTGGGAAGGCTACGACGAGGCGCTTGTGCTGTATGTTCTCGGACTCGGCTCTCCCACTCATCCGCTTCCTGAAAGCAGTTACGCCGCCTGGACTTCAACGTATCGGTGGGAGCGCTGCTATGGATATGACTATCTTTATTCAGGCCCGTTATTTACTCACCAACTCTCCCACACTTGGATCGACTTTCGCGGCATACAAGACGCCTTTATGCGCGCCAAAGGCATCGACTATTTCGAGAATAGCCGTCGCGCAACCTATGCACAGCGCGAGTATGCAATCGATAACCCGCGCAACTTTTCACACTACGGTAGAGATTGCTGGGGCCTGACAGCGAGCGAAGGTCCTGGCGAGATCACTCTCGAAGTGGCTGGACTGCAACGCCGGTTCTTCGACTACATCGGGCGGGGAGTGCCTTACGGGCCGGATGACGGCACCATCGCGCCCTGGGCCGTCGCAGCCTCGCTGCCGTGGGCGCCAGAGATTGTCTTGCCCGCGCTTGACTATTGCATTCACGAGCTCCAACTAACCACATCGAATAGACACGGCTTCAGGGCGTCCTTCAATCCGACTTTCCCCGTGCCGGGCAGTTCTCGCGGCTGGGTGTCTCCGTGGCATTTCGGGCTGAATGAAGGGCCGACGATTCTGATGATTGAAAACTATCGTACCGGACTCATCTGGCGTTTGATGCGCAGCTGTCCCTACGTCGCCGCCGGCTTGCGCCGCGCGGGATTCACTGGGGGCTGGCTTTGAGCTACTTCGGTTGCACGAGATGTGAGCCGCGCCCAGGTCCAATTGCGGATCTTGGGCAACTTTAAGTGCCGTCGCCACTCGGTCAACCGCGTGTTCATCCCGAAGAGCTTCGCACGTGGTGAGGCGTACTACTTTGACTTCAGCCACGAGCACGTGGGGCTCGGGCAGCCCTGATCAGGTGCTCAAGGTGGCGCACGTGCGGCTGTGCCATAGCCGTGTGTTCTTCCTGGAGGCGTACCCGCACGAAAGCCAGGAGATGGTGTTCGATGCGCAATCCAAGGCGTTCGAGTTCTTAGGGGGCGATCCGCGGCGCGGGATCTACAACGACTCGAAGCCGGCGGTGGATGCGGTGTTCGCCGGCCGGGAGCGACAGTGCGACCGCCGCTTCCTGATGATGTGAAACCACTGCCTGGCGGATCGAACGGCTTGAAGACCGGCAGCCGGCTGGGAGAAGCGCCAGGTCGAGAACAAGGTTGGCAATGTACGCGAGTGGTTGTTCAAGCCGAAGGTGAGACGCGCGGACGTGCCCGGCTCTCACACTCAGGCAGCCGGCGGTGTCTGCGATTCCGCCTTTGGCCCCCGTTTGCCTGCTTTTGAATCGTCCGCAGGCGCACCGGGTGTGGCGGCATGGGCGTCGGGCACGGGTTTCATCGCAGCAGGCGGCGGAGCGGGTGACGGTTTGGGTGCCATGGCCGGCGTATCCCCGGGCGGTTTCTGAGCGGCGGTCGCGGGCATTGGCCCCGAGCTCCCTTGTGGAGCCGGCGCAGCTGCATGTTCGTGGGCTGGCTTCGGTCCGCTTCCCTGTTCAGCCCTGTGTTCGCCATCCGATTCATATCCGCTCTGGCGGACGGCCGCCTTGATATCGCTGACCTCGATGTGAGTTTCGTCGAACCGTACCGTGGCGTTGCCTGCAGCGTAATTCACAGTCACGCTTTCGATCGCCGATCCGCTTCTCCACAGCGTCCACGCTCAATACGGATAACATGTCGCGTACTTGGATAACACTGGTTTTCATTGCGATTCATTCGCCGCCGTCACGTCCAATACAAGTGTTGTCATTTGAACCTCTCCAACATTCGACCAATCTTTAAACAGTATCTCTGCTGCGATACCCACCCGCGGCACAGTTGTTTCGCATCAAATATCGGGGACAAATTGCCCCCCTTGACGGCCATCACTGCCGCACTGGAAGCGGGGGTGACACGGCGAAAGGCGCGCGATACCCGAGCGGTAGAGAGGCTACAGCCGTTCACGGAATCGGTCAGTGTAGTCGCGATATCAGCCGTGTCGGTGCGGTGACACACGCACGGCATTGGCTGCGGATGCGAGGGACATTGGGACGGGGCGCAGTACCTCCAGTGTCACGGTGTCCGGAGCGCCGACAATGCTCGCAGAGTGAGGTAGACTGCTCGGCGCCGATCGCTTTACGGCAGTTTGCCGACGTCGGCTACCCCCCACTTCCAATCGCGGATTTCCGGCATGTCTTCGCCATGCTTCGCAATGTATTGCTTGTGCTCGATCAGCTTTTCTTCAAGCTGCTGCTTCAGATAGACCCCCTTGTCGCTGGTCTGCGGCAGGCGGTCGATGGTGTCCATCACGAGGTGAAACCGGTCCAGGTCGTTCAATACGGTCATGTCAAAGGCGGTAGTAATCGTACCTTCCTCCTTGTAACCGCGGACGTGGATGTTGCCGTGGTTGATACGACGGTAGGTCAGCCGATGGACTAACCACGGGTAGCCGTGGAAGGCGAAGATCACGGGTTTGTCCTGTGTGAAGAGATCGTCGAATTCTCTGTCGCTGAGCCCATGCGGGTGTTCGGTTTGCGGCTGCAACTTCATGAGGTCGATGACGTTCACGACACGGATTTTCAAGCTTGGCAGATGCTCGCGCATGATCGAAACGGCGGCGAGCGTCTCCAACGTCGGGACGTCGCCACAACAGGCCATGACCACGTCGGGCGCTACCCCCTGGTCGTTACTCGCCCACTGCCAGATGGCGACGCCCGCGGTACAGTGTTTGACAGCCGCATCGATCGTCAGCCACTGCGGTGCCGGGTGCTTGCCCGCAATCACGACATTGACGTAATGGCGGCTGCGCAGACAGTGGTCCATAACCGAAAGCAGGCAATTGGCATCTGGGGGCAGGTAAACGCGCACGATCTCGGCCTTCTTGTTAACGACGTGGCCGATAAAACCGGGATCTTGGTGGGTGAATCCGTTGTGATCCTGGCGCCAAACATGCGAGGTTAGCAGGTAGTTTAACGACGAGATTTTCCGCCGCCACGGAAGGTGTGAGGTAACCTTCAGCCACTTCGCATGCTGGTTGAACATCGAATCGACGATGTGGATAAACGCCTCGTAGCAGTTGAAGAGTCCGTGCCGCCCGGTGAGCAAATAGCCCTCGAGCCACCCCTCGCACTGGTGCTCACTGAGCATTTCAACCACACGCCCGGTGGGCGCCAGAAACTGATCGTTCGGCGCGATCGAGGCGTCCCATTGGCGTGTGGTCACTTCGAAGAGGGCGTCAAGGCCGTTAGAGAGCGTCTCGTCGGGACCAAAGACCCGGAAATTGCGCTGCTTACTGTTCAGCTTCGCCACATCCCGCAGGAAAGGCCCGAGCACTCGCGTGTCACCGATCCCACGCATTCCGGGCGATGGAACGTCAGCCGCGTATTCTCGGAAATCCGGCATCCGCAGGTCGCGAAGCAGTATGCCGCCATTGGCGTGCGGATTTGCGCCCATGCGTCGCTCGCCCTTGGGCGCAAGGTCGGCCAGCTCGGGTTTTAGGCGACCCAGCTCATCGAAAAGCTCCTCCGGACGATAGCTTTTCATCCAGTCTTCCAACAGTTTGAGGTGTTCCGGATGGGTGGCTGGATCGGACAGCGGCACCTGGTGGGAACGGAAGTTACCCTCAACCGGCAGCCCATCGACCATCTTGGGCCCCGTCCAGCCCTTGGGTGAATTCAGGACGATCATCGGCCAACGCGGTCGCGCAATGGAGCCGTGGACCCGCGCGTCTTGCTGTATCTTCTTGATCTGCTCAATGACGATGTCGAGCGTCGCGGCCATGGCCTCATGCATCAGCTGCGGCTCGTGACCCTCGACAAAGTGTGGGGTCCAGCCGTAGCCACGCAGCAACTGTTCCAATTCCTCGCGCGTAATTCGGGCGAGGATGGTCGGGTTGGAGATCTTATAGCCGTTCAGGTGCAGGATGGGCAGTACCGCGCCGTCGGTGGCTGGATCGAGAAACTTGTTGGAATGCCAAGCGGTGGACAGCGGTCCGGTTTCCGCCTCGCCATCACCGACGACGCAGGCAACCACGAGATCTGGATTGTCGAACACTGCCCCGAACGAATGACTTAGAGAGTAGCCCAGTTCTCCGCCCTCGTGGATCGAGCCCGGGCACTCCGGCGAGGCATGGCTAGGAATTCCTCCGGGAAACGAAAACTGAGTAAAGAGCTTTCGGAGCCCAGCCTCATCCTGGCTGATGTCGGGATAAATCTCGCTGTACGTGCCCTCAAGGTACGTGTTGCCCACAACGGCCGGGCCGCCGTGTCCCGGCCCGGAGACGTAAATCATGTCGAGGTCGTATTTTTTGATGACCCGGTTCAAGTGCACGTAAATGAAGTTTTGCCCGGGAGTCGTGCCCCAATGGCCTAGCAACATGCGCTTGATATCGCCGAGCGTTAATGGCCGTGTCAGTAGCGGATTGTCGAACAGATAAATCTGGCCCACTGACAGGTAGTTGGCAGCCCGCCAGTACGCATCCATGTCGTGGAGCAGGTCTGGTGTAAGTGTGTTGTTTGGCACGTGTTTAATTAAGCCTCAGCTTGATAATGCGGTTGACAGACCTTGCGATCATGAGCGACTCGTCCGTGCGAATAACTCTAACCTTGACCCGATTGCCGTCCCGCGAAATCAACGGTGCATTTTTTGCATTGCCCTTCGGATTGAGTCGGATCCCCAGAAATTCGAGTCTGTCGCAGATCCGCTCGCGGATGAGCGGCGCGTTTTCCCCGATACCGCCTGCAAAGACGAGCGTGTCCAATCCACCCAGCGCAGCCGCGAAGGCGCCGATCCCCTTCATCACGTGATAGCAAAACAGTTCCACCGCTTCCGCCGCTCGCACGTCAACGGCCTCTTTGCCGAGCAAGTCCCGCAGGTCGGAGCTGGTCCCCGACACGCCGAGCAGCCCTGAGTCGTGGTTCACCATTTTCTGAAACTGCGCCGTCGTCATCTGCTCGGTGCGTGCCAGGTAGTAAACCAGGCCCGGATCCAAGTCTCCCGTGCGCGTGCTCATCACCAATCCTGATGCGGGCGTGAAGCCCATGGTGGTATCGACGCTCTTCCCGTGACGCACAGCGGCAAGGCTGGCACCACTGCCGAGGTGCGCGAGAACGACGCGACCGTTCGCCGCCCTTCGATCAAGGCGGCGGAGTTCCTCGATTAAATAGGCATAGGACAGGCCGTGGAAGCCATAGCGCTCGACACCCTTTGCCGCATAGCGCCGCGGGACCGGCAGCAACTTAGCGACCCGGGGCATCGTGCGATGAAATGCGGTATCAAAGCATGCGACCTGAGGCAGTTTCGGATACCGCCGCAGCAACGCCTCGATCAGAGCGATCTCGCGTGGCAGGTGATCGGGGTCATACGGTGTAATTCGGTGCAATTCTGCAAGCAACTTAGATGTGACCCGCTCGGGTTCGGTGTGTTTCATGCCATGCACTACACGGTGCCCCACGGCCTTGATCGACGAGAAGACCGGCTGCGCCTCAAACCAGTCAAACAGAAACCGCGCCGCCATGCGATGGTCGGCAGCAGAAATGCGGCGCGGCACGCCCGCTTTTCCAGTCGGATCGTCAACAACCCAGTTGGTACCGGTCAATCCGATGCGATCGATCTTCCCGCTGACCCGTCGCCGCATCTTGTCGGCCTCGTACACCGCGAACCGGATGCTCGAGGACCCACCGTTGATCGTCATTAAGCACGGCATCGCAGATTTCATGCAGCTACTTTGAAGAGTGACACCACGGTCAAGGATCTTCGAGTTGAGACCGCAGTCGGGCCGACAAACCGCAATTCTCCAGGGTTCCTCATCCGCGCTGTTGTACCGTCGAAATCATATTCTGTACACCTCAATGGGCAACCAGTACTGATCCTCGAGCTCGCCCCGCTTGCTGCGTGCCCACCGTCTCCGGTGCTCGTAGGCGCTCGGCCAATACATCCCGAACGTCAGTGCGAGCAGTAACTTTTCCATACGTACGCCGGGCTTCACTGGCGGTGACGCCCACCAGCTTTTTCTCTTTCAACTCCCGTAACCCCATGTCGCCAAGTTTACGCCCCTAGCCGAAAGCTCTTGACACCGCCACCCGGGCTGGCATCGGGACCGTTTGAGGTTGTTGACGAACGT
>JANYBG010000145.1 GCA_025360865.1 Pseudomonadota bacterium
GATCTGCTGGCGCGTGTTGTTCTCGATCACCTCCGGGGCGTACTGGCTTTCGGCGCGCTTGAGGGCGTTGCCCAGCTCGTAATAGTGGTACGACTGCGCGAAGTCGCCCGCATCCTCCAGCGCCTTGGCGAGCGCGAAGTCCGCGTGCACCCGGTCGACCGCGGCGACGGCCGGGTCGGACGTCAGCGTGCGCAGTGTGTCGATCTCCTCAGGCGTGAAGCGGTAGGTCTTGAGGTTGGCAAGACTCCAGTACGCGTCGCCGAAATCCGGGCGGCTCAGCGCCGCCTTGCGGTACGAGGCGATGGCGTCCTCGCGCTGCCCGAGCGTCTTTTGCGCGTGCGCGATGGACAGATGCACGTCGGCATCGGCCGGACCGCCGCGCAGCAGCTCCTGGTACAGCGTGATGGCACGTTCGTGCTCGCCCACGCCCACACAGGCTGTGGCATAGAGGCTCTGGTGGGCGAGTTTCGAGTTCGGATCCTCACGCACCAGCCGCTCGAGTTCCGCGCGCGCCTCCGCGTAACGGTGCAACTCGACCAATGCCTCGGCGTGTTCGGCGCGCGCGAGGGTGTAGTCCGGGGCGAGTTCCAGTACCGCGGCGAGCAGCAGTTCAGCGTCATCAAACACCTTGCGCGCGATACCGATGCGCGCCAGCAGCCGCATCGCCTCGATGTGGTTCCCGTGCTCAATGAGGTAGGCGCGGATGATCGGCTCCGCCCCATCGAGGTCGCCATCCATGAAGAGCCCGGTGGCCGCGACGATCTCGCGCGGCATGCCCCGCAGGATCGCGACGTGGCTTCGCGCGGCCTGCGCGTTCGCCGAGTCGCCCGCCATACGGTACAGGCCCTCGAGCATCCCCCAGCTCACCGGCAGCGCGTTGTTGCGATGGACGGCCGCGAGGAAGGCATCGATGGCCGGCTGCGCCTGCCGCATCGCGACGTAGCACTGCCCGCGCTCCTCGTAAAGGCGGCTGAAGCGCGGCTCGCGCGCCTCAAGATCGGCAAGCACGGTCAGCGCCTCATCGATACGCCCCAGGTGCCGCAATGAGAAGGCCGCGAATAGCTGGGCATCCTGTTCGCCGGGCGCCCGGGCTGATAGCTCCTGGGATACCACCAGCGCCTCGCCGAACTTCCCCTGCCGCAACAACGCGCGAATGCGCGCGATGTCGGCGGCGGCCAGCGCCTTGTCGGCAGGGGAGTCCGTCGTTTCCATGCGCTCCAAAAAAAGGGCGGACCCAATGGTCCGCCCTTGATTCTACTGCAACCGCGCGGGCCGGTTGCACGGGGGTACCCGCGTTAGAACTTGTATCCCAGATTGAAGGAGATGAGCCGCGGGCGGATCGGAATTTCCGACTTGATGAACTGGCCCGAGCTGATATTGCTGACCGCATTGGAGTTGGACAGGTTCTGCGCCGTGACCGCGGCGCTCCAGTTGTCCTTCGCCACGCCCAGCGACGCATCGTACGTCGTATAGCCTGGGATCTGGTAACGCAGCAGCGTCGTGGTTGGCGGGTTTTGCGCCGGATCGTTGCCGTCAGGGAAGCTCGCCGGCTCGTTGCTCATCGAGCCGATGTGGTTCGCGCCAGCCCAGGCGAACGCGTTGTAGCCACCCTGCATCGCCCAGTCGTAGCGCGCGCGGAGGTTGAACTGCACCGCCGGTGAGAACGGCGCCCGGGTACCCAGCACGCCGAACGGGTTGGTGTACGGCACGCCCCTGACCTGCGTGATGCACTGGCCCAGCGGTGTCGGGTTCGGCGTCTTGCCCGCCGGCGCGACGCGGTTGCTGACCAGGCAGGGCGCGTTGGTCTGTTCGGAGGAATTCCAGGAGCTCGATCCCTGGATGGTGAAGCCCTCGAACAGGCGGGCCACCAGCTGCAGCTCGATTCCCTTCACGCGATAGGTCGGGCCGTTGACGACGAAGGTCGTGTTGCCCAGGTGCACGGGGTCGAACAGCGGCAGCTGCACGCCCTTCCAGTCCATCTGATAGGCGGACACGTTGGCCTGCAGGTGGTGGTCCAACCACTCGCTCTTAAAGCCGATCTCGTTGTTCAGGAGGCTGTCTGAGTTGTAGCCGGCCGGCTTGTTTAGCTGCAGGTCCCCGGGGTTCGCGCCAAACGGCGCCACGCCCTTGAGCGCGATCATGGAGCCGTCCACGCTGGTCGCGGTGCGGTTGAAGCCGCCCGGGCGGAAGCCCTGCGACCAGGTGTAGTACACCATCACATCCGGCAGGATGTGCCACGAGATGTTGGCACGGCCCTTCCAGCCGCTCTCGCTCTTGTTCAGGTTGATGCCGAACCCGCAATGCGTGCACGTGCCGTTGGGGACATTCAGCACGGTCGAGGTGGCGCTGTAATACTCCTGGCCGTGCTCGAATTCGTCGTACTTGAAGTGGCGCTCGCCGGCGCTCACCGTCAACACCTTCGGGATGATGTCGAAGTCGGCTGACGCGAAGAAGGCGGTCTGCTTGTAGCCGCGATTCACGTCCTCACCGAAGGCGGTGTTGGAGTTGGTGCGATAGGTGGGGTCCCCGGCGAAGTAGCCGGGGATCACCGGCCCCACGGTGGTGACGCAATCCGGGCCGCCGGCGTTGGAAATCGCCAGGTTCGCCGGGCTGCACTGCGGGATGCCCATGTAGTTGAAGTTCATATTGTCATAGATGTTGAACTTCTCGTAGAAGGCGCCCGCCAGGCCGCGCAGGCGGTAGTCCTGGTCGGTGCTGATGCGCAGCTCGTGGCTGATGTGCGTGTTGCGCACCTGGTCGCGCCAGGAGCCTACCGGCGCGTAGCAGGTGGTGGCCTTGGCTGAACGGAAGTACGAGTAGCCCGCACCCTTTCCCGAGCAGGCGTAGTACGAACCGTGGCCGCTGCGCAGGTAGTTCGAATAATCCTGCTGGCCGTCGATGTGCCGGGTCATGTAGCTGCCGGTATACACCGCCTTAAGGCCCGCGAACGAGCCGTTGACCGTCCAGGCGGTACTCGCATACTTGTCTTTATTGAACGCCGGGGTAAAGGCCGTGAGCTGGTTCTTCCCCAGCACGTTGCCATTCGAGTCCAGCGGGTAGGTGTAAAAGTAGCCGTCGGCCTCCGTGTTCTGATAGTTCTGCTGCAGGAGGATGTCCCAGTTCTCGCTGAACTTGTACAGCGCGGAAAGACGTGCGCCGCTGGTGGAGATGGTGTTGAGATTATTTCCCTGAACGCCGCCATTGGTGACGATGGGGCTGCCCGGACGATTCGCGCGGTTGCTGTCGTCACCCGTGCCCAGCTTGCGCACCGCGATCGTGCTCGGGACGTTTGAGATGTAGCCACCCTGGTGGTCGGTGAAAATCACGCCGCGCAACGCGAAGTTGTCACCAAGCGGCAGGTTCAGCGCGAAGTTGCCACTGGAGTTCGGGTCGCCGCCAGCGGTGACGCCGTAGCTGCCGTTGATCGCGCCCTCGGTCACGCCGAGCTTGGGCTTGTTCGTGATGTAACGGATGGCGCCGGCCTGGGCACCGCCGCCGAACAGGGTTCCCTGCGGACCTTCCAGAATCTCGACGCGTTCCACGTCAACGAGGTAGACATCGTTATTACGCCCCGGGAACTGCATCGACTGGTCGTCGAGGTAGAGCGCGACGTTCGGGAACGGCGCGGTCGTCGACTGCGACTGGTTGCCGGAACCGACACCGCCCAGCCCGCGCATGAAGATGTTGCCGGTGCCCGGACCGTTGCCGCTGAACGTGACGTTCGGCGTGTACTTGAGCAGGTCATTGAAACCTGTGACGTTCAGCTGCTTGAGCGTGTCACCACTGATCGCCTGGATCGTGATTGGCACGTCCTGAAGGTTCTCAGCACGGCGGTTCGCCGTGACGATGACTTCCTGGAGTCCGCCCGCATCCGCGGCGGTGGCGCTTGCCGTATCAGCCGGAGCTGCGAATACGATCATCGACGCGGGAGCACTCAGAATCGCTCCAACGGCGGCAGAGATCTTTGGATTTAACTTCATCGAGCAGTCCCCTGAGGATTGGTTGTAGATTCGCCACGCGAACTCGCCCAGCGGCTGGGCGGCTCCCCCGTAAACTTTGTATACCACGTCCGTGACGGACGCATGAATAAATGCGCCCTCCGGGCACGACACCGCCGACGGTCACCCCGGGCTTGTCCCCGCGAATCAGGATGACCCTGACCCCCGCGATTGGAGCATTTCATACCCGTCAGGCCACCGAAAGTCTAGAAATTGAATAGACCCATCTTAAAAACGGATGGCGACCCCGATGCTCAATGGGTGGGTCCGAGGTGCGGGCCGCGCGGGCACTGGCCTCGACCGGCCGCGGCGTTTATCCGACACTAAACCACCCGGCATCGGACCCCAGGCCAAGGGTCACCCGCCTTGTTGCGTTCAGGCATCAGGACCTAGGGAAGTTCCGCCGCCAGGGGGGCTGGTCCGCAGGGGCCTGCCCGCGCAAGCGCCCGGTGACTGGAGTGCCGGCCGCGGCGCACTTGCTCCCGTTACGTTTCTCGGGGAGGGTGTCCCCCTACGGGCGGTGCCGTGCCAGCGGTTGTGGGGCGATCAGCGCGTCCTGGTCGCGGCCATTGGCGGTGGAACTGTGAGCCGGTGCCACGCGACCTTCATCGTCCTGGAGCCTGGACGCGTGCGCGGCGGATCTCGAGGCGGGGCCGGCGGCGGCCGCTGGCCTTCCTTCCCGGGCGTGGCTGATGGCACCGCCTTGGCGCATTCACCCGGACAATCAAGGCGACTGACATGAGCGAATCACCGCATGTGCTGGCCATCGACCAGGGCACGACGTCCACGCGCGCGATCGTTTTCGATGCGCAGGCACGCACCGTGGCCCTCGCCCGCCGTGAATTCACCCAGCACTACCCAGCCTCCGGGTGGGTCGAGCACGACGCGGAGGACATCTGGCACGACACCGTGGAGGCCGTGCGCGAAGCCATCGAACGGGCCGGCCGTGGACCCGCGGGCATCGCCGCGGTCGGTATCACCAACCAGCGCGAGACCTCGGTCGTGTGGGAACGCGCGACCGGCAAACCCATTCATCGGGCGATCGTGTGGCAGGACCGGCGCACCGCCGGGGAATGCGCGCGCCTCAAGTCAGAAGGCGCCGAGGCGCTGGTGCGCGCGCGCACCGGGCTGCTGCTGGATCCTTATTTCTCGGCCACCAAGGTCGCCTGGATCCTGGACAACGTCGCCGGCGCCCGCGTCCGCGCCGAACGCGGCGAACTCGCCTTCGGCACGATCGATTCGTTCCTGCTGTGGCGCCTCACCGGCGGCCGCGTGCATGCCACCGATGTCACCAACGCCTCGCGCACCCTGCTGTTCGACATCCATCGCCAGTCATGGGACGAGGAACTCATGAGGCTGCTGCGGGTGCCGGGCGCGTTGCTCCCACAGGTGCGCGATAGCAGCGAAGTCTATGGCATGACCGACCCGGCGCTCTTCGGCCGCGAGCTGCCTATCGCCGGCATCGCTGGTGACCAGCAGGCCGCCCTGTTCGGGCAGGCGTGCTTCGCGCCCGGCATGGCCAAGGCCACCTACGGCACGGGCTGCTTCCTGTTGCTCAACACGGGCCCGATCGCGGTCAGCTCGCAGAACCGGCTGCTCACGACCGTGGCGTATCGCATCGGCGGCCGGATCACCTACGCGATGGAAGGGTCCACCTTCATCGCCGGCGCGGCCGTCAAGTGGCTGCGCGACGGGCTCAAGGTAATAGGCTCCGCACATGAGACGGCATCCGCCGCGGCCGCGGTGCCCGATGACCATGGCGTGTACCTGGTGCCGGCCTTTGTGGGCCTGGGCGCCCCGCACTGGGACCCCACCGCGCGCGGACTCATTTGCGGGCTCACCCTCGATGCCACCGGCGCGCATCTCGCGCGCGCGGTGCTCGAGTCGGTCGCCTTCCAGACCTTGGACCTCGCGCAGGCCATGGCACGCGACGGCGCCGCGCGCGCCGCGTCCATCCGCATCGATGGCGGCATGGCGGCGAATGACTGGTTCTGCCAGTTCCTCGCCGACATGCTGGAGGCAAGCGTCGAGCGGCCGGCCGATGTGGAGACCACCGCCCTGGGGGCTGCCTTTCTCGCAGGCCTCGCCACGGGAGTGTGGGAGGACCAAGACGCCCTCGCCGCGACCTGGCGACGCGGCGCGGTTTTCACCCCCCGCATGGCCGTCGAGCGTCGCGCGCTGCTCGCGGCGGGCTGGCGCCATGCGCTGCGCCGCGCGCTGCTGCGCGACTGAGGCTTTTCCCCCAATATCCTCTACAGCTTGTCCCGGTAATCGGTCTGGATCTTGAGGATCCGCTTCGCGGTACCGAAGAAGGCGTGGCGCGACATGTCCGCCGAATAGCGGCTCGCCGGCGGTTGCCGGCCCAGGCCCTCGGCGAGTGCGCGGATGTGGTGGGGCCCGGCCCCGCAACACACGCCCAGGTAATTGATGCCCAGCGCGAAGGCCTCCGCACCGAAGTCGCGGATCTCCTGACGGGTGCACACGAAGGGGTCGAGCCCGATCGGGAAGGCGCGCGCGTCACCGCGGCACGGGTCGGTAAGGGACATGAATGATGGCTGCGCGGGGGTCGTGCGGTAAGGCACCGGCAGAGCCGCGACGTGGCAACTGACCGCGGCGCGGATCTTGCGCATCATCGGCATGATGGTCGCAGGTCCCCGGTGGCAGTTGATGCCCACTACCTGCGCCCCGGCGGCCTCCAGGCGCTCACACACCTCCACCGGTGAGAGGCCATCGCGGGTGATGTCCTCGCGGTGCATCGCCAGGGTCACGACCGCGGGCACTTTCGAGTGCTTCCGGATGGCCGCTAGCGCGAGCAGCGCCTCGGCGCCCCAGGAGAAGGTCTCCGCCACGAAGTAATCGACGCCTGCCTCCACCGCCCACCCAACCTGCTCGGCGAAGATGCGCTCGGCCTCGCGGATCGCCTTGCGGTCAGTGGGATCGAATATGTTCGTGTTGCACAGGTCCCCCGCGAACAGCGTCCCGGTCCGGCGCGCGACGGCCTTGGCGATGCCAAGCGCCGCCTGGTTCATCGCCCCCAGGTCCTGCTCGCGGCCGATGACCCGCAGCTTCTCGCGGTGCGCGTAATAAGTGAGCGCCTGGGTGACATCCGATCCGGCGTGCACGAAATCCATGTGCAGCTGCTCGACCACCTCGGGATGTTCGAGCAGGACCTCCGGGACGAATGCGCCGGCCTGCAGGTAGCCGCGTCGTTCCAGCTCGAACACGTAACCCTCCGCGCAGATGACCGCTCCGCGGGCCAGGCGCGCCATGAGATCCCGCTCATGCCCGGCTTTCGGTCCCGCGGCCATCGCCGTGCGCAGCGCGGGCCGCCCCCCGGGCTTGCCCCTGGCCCGGGTCTTGGCGCGGGCTTTCGTGGCCTTGCGGGGCCCGGAAGCGGATTTGCTTGCCATGAGTGCCTCTGCCGACTTCGAGTGAGGGTTGAGTGAGACCAGAACGCGGTACATTCTAGTCAGGGTGTCGCACCGTCCGATGCCTCTTTTCGATGGGGCTAGCCAATTTCTAGGCTGCGATGGGGAACCGGACTATGGAAGCTTAGGCACGTGAACACAGCAGCGGCGCAACGTGACCGGCATGGGTGGGAAAGACTCGCCGCGGCGCAGAAGCCGGAGGGTCGCGCCTTCATCAATGGCCACTATGCCCCCGCCCGCGACGGCCGCGTCTTCGACGATGTAAGCCCCATCGATGGCCAGGTCATCTGCCAAGTGGCGCGGTGCGGGCCCGCGGATGTCGACGCCGCGGTCATGGCCGCGCGCAGCACCTTCGAGCAGGGCATCTGGCGGCGCACGGAACCGCGTGAACGCAAGCGCGTGCTGCGCCGCTTCGCGGAACTCATCCGCGGTGATATCGACCACCTCGCGCTGCTCGAGACGCGCGACGTCGGCAAGCCCATCACGAACTCCGTCGGTGTCGATGTCGCCAACTGCGCCGACTGCATCGAGTACTACGCCGAGTTCACCGACAAGCTTTACGACGAGGTCGCCCCGACCGGTCCCAACGACCTCGCGCTGATCCGCCGCGAACCGCTGGGCGTCATCGGCGCGATCGTGCCGTGGAACTACCCGCTCATCATCAGCGCCTGGAAGCTCGGGCCGGCGCTTCTGATGGGGAACAGCGTCGTGCTCAAACCCGCCGAGCAGTCACCCCTGTCGGGGATTCGCCTCGCGGAACTGGCCTGCGCCGCTGGCTTGCCGCCGGGGGTGTTCAACGTGGTCCCGGGACTGGGAGAGGAAGCCGGGCAGGCGCTGGCACTGCACCCGGAGGTGGATCTAATCGCCTTCACCGGCTCCACCGAGGTCGGGCGGCTGATGCTGCGCTACGCCTCCGAGTCCAACCTCAAGCGCACGGCGCTGGAGCTGGGTGGCAAGACCCCGCAGGTGGTGTTCGCGGGCGCCGATCTCAAGGCCGCCGCCTACGACATCGCCTGGGGCATCTACTACAACAGCGGCGAGACCTGCCACGCCGGTTCGCGGCTGATCGCGCACGAGAGCGTCACGGAGGAGTTGGTGGAGGAGATCCGCGCGGTCACCGCCACCATCACCCAGGGCAACCCGCTGGATCCCACGACGCAGATGGGCGCGGTCATCGACCAGGGCCACATGGACCGGGTGCTCGGGTTCATCGACAGCGGCGTCGCCAGCGGCGCGCGCATCGCCCTGGGCGGTCATCGCGCGCTGGAGGCCAGCGGCGGCTTCTACATCGAGGCGACCATCCTTGATGGCGTGCGGCCGGGTATGAAAGTCGCGCGCGAGGAGATCTTCGGCCCGGTGCTCTCAGTCATGACGTTCAAGGACGAGACTGACGCCGTGCGGCTGGCGAACGACACCCCCTACGGGCTGGCCGCGGCCGTATGGACGGCCGACATCAACGTGGCGCACCGCCTGGCCGGGTCACTGCGCGGCGGCACCGTGTGGGTGAACTCCTTCGATCGCTCAACCATGGCCACCCCCTTCGGTGGCTTCAAGCAGTCAGGCGCCGGACGCGACCGCTCGCCTCATGCCATCGACAAGTATTGCGACCTCAAGACCATATGGACGGCTTACCGTTGAACCTTCGCGAACACATCGAGAAGATACTGGCCTCGCGCCGCGACGGTTTCGCGCTCCCCGGCGCCTTCTTCTCGGACGACGCGCTCTATGAGGCGGAGCTGGAATACATCTTCGCCCGCCACTGGATCTTCCTCGCCACGGGCGCCGAGATCCCCGAGGGCGGCGACTACCGCACGTACCAGATAGGCCACTATCCGATATTCCTCCTGCGCCGCGATGACGGCGCGATCGTCGGCTTCCACAACACCTGCAGGCATCGCGGCTCGCGCATCCTGCAGCAAGCCTCCGGCATCGCCGGCGCCACACTCATGTGCCCTTACCACCGCTGGACGTATGACCTCGACGGCCACGTCGTCGGCTGCGGCGGCACCGGGGAGATCGCGAGGTCGCAGCCCCCCCTGAAGGCCGTGCACGTGCGCCAGATCGAGGGGCTGGTGTTCGTTTGCCTGGCGGATGAGCCGCCCGCGGACATCGAGGAGATGCGGCGCAGGATCACCCCCTACCTCGCCCCGCACGCGGTCACCAACACCAAGGTGGCCAAGCAGGACGACATCATAGAGCACGGCAATTGGAAGCTCACCATCGAGAACAACCGGGAGTGCTTTCACTGCGCGGGGCACCCGGAGCTGCTCAATTCATTGTTTGAATTCCTCGGCGAGCCGGACGTGAACACGATGTCGGACAAGGAGCGCGCCGAGCACCGCCGCTTCCTCGCGGCGCGCGACACGTCACAGGCATTGTGGCACCAGTTCGGCTTGCCGTTCGAGCTGATCGAGGAGCTGCATGGGCGCGCCACGGGCTTTCGCACCGAACGTCTCGTGCTCGATGGCACGGGGGAATCGATGACCCCGAACACGCGCGCCGCCTCGCGCCGACTGCTCGGGCAGTTCACGGATGCGCGCCTGGGCACCCTGCACCTGCACGTCCAGCCCAACGCGTGGTTCCATTTTCTCGCCGACCATGTGCTCACCTTCTCCACGCTGCCACTGGGGCGCGACAGGACGCTGGTGCGCACCACCTGGCTGGTGCACGCGGATGCCCAGGAAGGGGTCGACTACGATCTTGCGAACCTCACGAGCGTATGGGACGCGACCAACCGCCAGGACGCGGAGTTCGTCGCGGAGACGCAGCGCGGGGTGCTGAGCCCGGCCTACCTGCCAGGTCCCATCGGCGACACCGAGTTCATGGTGAACCGGTTTCACAGCTGGTACGAAGAGCGCCTCAGGGCGGCGCTGCCCCCATAGGCCGCGCGGCCTAGAGCTGTGGGCTATCCGTCATCTCAAGATGCAGCCGGTCGCCATGGTACGGGTGCTTGGCGATGAACGCCTCATTCAGCTCCACGCCAAGACCGGGCTCGCTGGAGGGAATCACGTATCCCTCCTCCCAGCGCACCGGCTTCATGAGGATATCCGCGTGGAAACCCTGCCAGCGCTCGATGCCCTCGAGGATGAGGAAATTGGGACTGCAGGTGGCGATCTGTATGTTCGCGGCGCCGACGATGGGCCCGCAGTAAAGATGCGGCGCGAGCTGCACGTGCTGGGCCTCGGCCATGGCGGCGATCTTCTTCGCCTCGAGAATGCCGCCAACGCGACCGAGGTTCATCTGCAGGATGGCCGCGGCGCCCGCGCGCAGCACGCGCGCGAAGTCATACTTGGTCGCCAGCCGCTCCCCGGCGGCGATCGGGATGCTGGTCGCACGCGCCACGCGCGCCATCTCCTCCGGCGCATCCGGGGGCACCGGCTCCTCAAACCACAGCGGATCGTAGGGCTCCAGGCGCCTGGCGAGGCGGATGGCGCCCGCCGCGGTCATCTGCCCATGGGTGCCGAACAGCAGATCCGCCTGGTCGCCCACCGCCTCGCGCAGCACACGCGCGAAGCGCTCCGACATGTCCAGCGCGCGCAGCGACAGCTGCCGCCCGTCGAAGGCGGTGTAGGGGCCGGCCGGGTCGAACTTGAGGGCCGTGAATCCCTGCGCGAGGTATTCGACCGCGCGCTGAGCGGACAGCTCCGGGTCCTGGTAGACGTCGCTCTTGTCCCCGGGACGGGCATAGATATAAGTGTAGGTACGCAGGCGCTCGTGCACGCGCCCACCCAACAGGTTGTAGACCGGCTGGCCGGCCTCCTTGCCAATGATGTCCCAGCAGGCCATCTCGAGCGCGCTCAGCACGCCCATCATCGTGAGGTCCGGATGCTGGGTGTAGCCGGCGCAATAGACGCGCCGCCAGATCGTCTCGGTCTGGTGCGGGTCCTGGCCCATGAGGTAACGCCGGAACACGTCCTCCAGCATCCGCGCCACCAGATGCGGATCGAACGGCACGCTGTACGCCTCACCGACACCGTGTACATTGCCATCGGTGGTGAGCTTCACGAACACGAAATAACGCCCGCCGTACCCCGGGGGCGGGTTGCCGACCACGAAGGTCTTGATGTCTGTCAGTTTCATCGCGCGATTCCTATCACACAATGACCGAGTATGACTACATCATCGTGGGCGCCGGCGCCGCGGGCTGCGTGCTCGCGAACCGGCTCTCAGCCGATGGCGCCACACGTGTGCTGTTGCTGGAGGCCGGCGGCTCCGACCGCTCGCCCTGGATCCAGGTGCCGATCGGCTACGGACGTACTTTCAACGATCCGCGTTACAACTGGATGTACGAGGCGCAGCCGGACCCGGGCCTCAACAACCGCGCTGGCTTCTGGCCACGCGGCAAGGTCCTGGGCGGCTCAAGCTCCATCAACGCGATGGTGTACGTGCGTGGCCAGCCGGCGGACTTCAACGACTGGGCGGCGGCGGGGAATCCCGGCTGGACCTGGCCGGAACTGCTGCCCTACTTCCGCAAGCTCGAGGATCACCCATGGGGCGCCTCGGAGTACCACGGCGCCGGTGGCCCCGTGGGCATCAGCGACGTGTCCGCGAGCGTGCATCCGCTGTGCGGCACATTCCTCCAGGCATGCGCGGAGATCGGCATCCCGCAGACCCGTGACTTCAACGGCGCGCAGCCGGAGGGGGCGGGCCTGTGGCAGGTCACGATCAAGGATGGCGTCAGAGTCTCAAGCTCGAGTGCGTACCTGAAGCCGGCCCGCGGTCGCGGCAACCTCGAAATCCAGACCCACGCGCTCGCGACGCGTGTGCGATTCACGGGCACGCGCGCCACTGGCGTGGAATACGTGCGCGGTGGCGCCCAGCGACAGGCTCGGGCGCGCGCGGAAGTCTTGGTGTGCGGCGGCTCGCTGAAC
>JANYBG010000202.1 GCA_025360865.1 Pseudomonadota bacterium
GACGGAACCCGCGTGCGGCCTGAGCGTTGAACCGTACGTCCTCTGTTGGTTTGAAACTCAGGATCAGACGCGGTGAGGTGCCACTGGATTTGGTGGAATCCGGAATGGCTCCCGGAATTTTATTGGTAGGGGGGTCGATGAAGGTTTCCCCGGAGAAAATACCCCCGAACAGAACGCTCTTGTCTTCGTTGAACCTGTAATACCTCAGGCCCCCCGTGAGTGCCCACTGGCGAGTGATGTTCCAGGTGGCTTCCCCAAAAGCTGCATACTGTTTGAGCCGGTAGCTTAAGTCGGAGTAGAACGGCGTGTCCGGTGGCGCATTGAAGGCCGAGCTGGGTGCGCCGATGATGACGTCGTACCCGGGCGTCGGCAGCGTCTGTCCGTAGCGTCGATCCACGTTCTGAAAGAAGCCGCCGATCAACCATTGCAACGGGTCTTTATCCGTGGTGTTGGAGGCGAGTCGCACCTCCTCGGAAAACACGTTGAGCTTGGAGCGGTCGTAGAGGGGCGAGTTGACACGCGCATCTGTCTGGATGTTTGGATCCGCAGTGCCCTTGATGTCGTACGTAACGCTACCGGTCAGCTGAGTTGCGTCGCGCAGCACGCGTACTTCGCGATGCGTGTAAGAGGTGATTGAGGTCAGCGTTGCAGGACGAAAGCCGTAATCGACTTTTAGGTCGCTCAGAAAGAACTGGTCCAAGAGGCCTTCGCGAAACTGCGTGTACTGCTCGCGACTACCGATCGTGACGGGAGCCACCGCCGTGTTGGGATTCGCGAGGATGTTGAAGACATCCACACGCGGAAAGCCGTTGGTTGTGAGATTCTGATAGACGATACGCGGGGTGATCGACAGCTCATCACTCGGCTTGATGAGCAGTGCGAGTCTCGCACCGGTGCGATCGCCATCGTTCACGTTCTTCTTGAGGCCGCCACCAGGCTGAACCGCATCGATGAAGCCCGGCAGGTGGTGCCAGTAAACCGCCAGGCGCAGCGCTGAGATATCGCCCAGGGGTACGTTCAGCGCCGCTCGGGCCGAGCCACCCAGCCCGCCGTGGGTGACCGTCTCGACTGATGCATCCGTCAGCGCCTCAAACTTGCCGAGCTGCGGCTGGCGCGTGATGTAGCGCACGGTACCCGCTTCCGAGCCTGCGCCGAAGAGTGTGCCCTGCGGGCCCCGCAGCACTTCAAAGCGATCAAGGTCAAACAGCTCAAGATCCGGTGTGAACAGCGCGACCGAGATAGGTGACTCATCCAGATAGACGCCCACTTGTTCCTTGAGGCCCGGCTGGTCGCGGATGACTTGGCCTGAACTGATGCCGCGAATTGAGATTTGGCTCTGCCCCGGACCAAGGTCCGCCACCGTGAAGCCTGCGATATTGCGTGCCAGATCCACCAGATCCTCGGAGCCGCTATTGCGCATCTGGTCAGGACTCGTGGATGACACCGAGAACGGTACCGCCTGCAGGTTCGCAGCGCGCTTCTGCGCCGTAACGATGACTTCCTGAAGCACCCCCTGGTCAGCCTGTTGCGCGAGGGCCACGAATGGCACGCCCGCGAGACCAACCATTGCCCAGAGTGTCGCGACGCGCGCGCTGAGGCTTGGAAGAGAATTACCCATGCTGCTCCCCTCTTTCTGCTTGCCACCGCCCGCGGCCGTCGTGGTCGTTGACCGCATTCCGGCCAGACCGCGAGCGAACTTCCCTCACGAACTCATAATACACTTGAAGTTATTGTAAGCGCCAAGCGTGGCGGCCTGACGCGCGGCCTCGCGAATGCTGGGAATCGGGTGCGGCGACTGCGCGCTCTTGTCGGATTAATACAAGCCGGAGAGAGATGAAGTCTTTCCCAGAACCGCCTCCGGGCTCGGGTTTGAGCGGCCCTCCGCTGGCGGCCGAGCCAGCCGACCGCTGGTACGTGCTCGCCGTGCTCACGGCGGTCTACGCCCTGAATATCGCGGACCGCTTTTCGATCTCGACACTGATAGAGCCCATCCGCCAGGAACTCCACCTGTCCGATGGCGGGATCGCTTTTCTGACCGGTGTCGCCTTGGCCTTGTTTTATGTGACCGTGGGGATTCCCGTCGCGCTGCTGGCAGACCGAGCGAATCGACGGAACCTCGTTAGCGTGGCTCTTCTGCTCTGGTCGGGGATGACGGCGCTGTGCGGCCTGGCGCAGAACTACACGCAACTGCTGCTGGCGCGCTTTGGCGTTGGCATCGGAGAGGCGGGCGGCACCGCTCCCTCAACTTCCATCCTCGCAGACAAGTTCGCCCCAGGTCGGCGCCCGATGGCAATGACGATTTTCGCGCTCGGCGCCTGTATCGGCGCCTGGCTGGGTTCCTCCGTGGCTGGCGCGGCGGCCGAGCGCAGCGGCTGGCGCGGCGCCTTTCTCGTGCTCGGAGTTCCCGGCGTCGTGTTCTCGGTCGTTGTCTGGCTTACCGTGCCAGAACCACCGCGCGGAGCGCTCGATGACGCCACTCATGTCCCGAGCAGAAACCACCTGGCGGAGACGCTGCGCTACATATGGACCCAGCGCTCCGCGATCCACTTGATCCTGGGAGGCTCGGTCGCGACGCTGTGGAGCTGGGGATTGATGTGGTGGACGCCCACGTTTCTGCAACGCTCCCATCATCTGAGTGTGGGTCAGGCAGGAGCGCTCCTTGGGCCGATGCATATTTTGGCCGGCACGGCCGGCACTCTAGTGGCCGGATGGCTGGTCGCGCGGCGCGTGGCCACCGACCCGCGCTACGTCGCGCGACTACTTGCCTGCGTGGTCGCCGTGAGCACGATCCCCTCGATACTTGCCTATTGGGTGCCCTCACAAAGCGCGGCCACGACGTTCTTGTGGATTTTCGTGCCGGGAGTTTATTTCTATATCGGTCCGATCCTGGGACTGCTGCAAAACGTGATTCCGGCGAATATGCGGGCCACCGCGTGCGCGCTGCTGCTCTTCCTCGCCAACCTGGGGAACCTGGTCGTTGCGCCTCAGACCGTGGGCTGGCTGAGTGACTGGTTCCGAGACTCATTCGCCGCAGGGCCCGAATCGTTGCGCTGGGCGCTGCTGATCCTCGCGCCGACCGGATTCTGGGCGGCGTGGCATTTGTGGCGCAGTGGCGCCACGATCCGCGAGGACGAAGCGCGCGCGAGCTGAGGCGTCGGATCTCCGCCCAGGATCTGAACTAGGCTCCGTCCGGTTCCGCCCAGTCGTGAAAACATAGCTAGGACGGGAGCTGAGCGACGGCGACGCTGCGAAGTCTGGCGGCGGACGACTATCGGGGTGGAATCCTGACCGCCCGCGCAGACCGCCGTGCACGTCACAAATCCCGCCCGCGCTACCAATTTTCATCCGGCGCGCTACATTGTGTCGATGAAGCCAAGAAACGAGGGGGAGCTGTTCAAGGCGGCATTGAAAGCGGGGATTCGCTACGCCGAGGGGCGCGGAGTGGTCGAATTCGAAGCGACGGATTCCGCCAGCGACAAGGCGCTCTACATCTACCGTCTACTCGTGCACGACAAGATCATTACGCCGATGCCCGAGGCGCAGGTCGGCGAGAGAACCATCCGTCAGCGACTGGCTTCGTGGTATGCGCACCTCCCCAATGATCACGCGCTTCTAGAATGACTTCGGCTCCATTCCAGGCTCTCGCCTTCGACCCGGCATTGATCAAAGCGCCACGCGGGTGGTGGTCGGCGGCGACGTTGCAGTGCCGCAGCGTGCGTTTATCTAAGATAAACGCATCTGGCTATCCAAAACATCAAGGGTGTTCGAAACCCAGCTCAAGCACCCGCCACCACACGAGCGGCGTCTACAGAGAGTCCAGTCGACGCGCTCGGGTGACGGTTGGATGCCCGCGTCAATTCGCAGGCAACCGATAGACGGATAGGTTGTTCGTCACGTCATCGATGACCGCGAAATTGAATCCGCCATCTGAATCACGTTGCGCATCAAGCCCGAATGCGCCTCCCTGGCTGGAATCCACGTTATATTCCCTGACGAACCGGCCACGCTTCGTGAACTCCACGATCTCGCTGGGATGAACCGTATCCGCATTGATCGCGTCGCCGTTCGCCGCGAGCAGATTCCCATTCGGGGCGAATCGCAATGCCAAGGGACCCCGGAGGTGCGAGTCGGCGAACACCAACGCGCCCTTGTTGACCGGATTGCTGCGCTGGTCCGCCTGGCTGATTGAATAGATCGCGTTGTCAGCCGTCGAGGCCACGTACAATGTGGCGGTGCGCTCGTCGAAGGCCAGTCCCGTAGGACCTAGAACCAGAGCTGCCGGATCGGTCCGATGCATGTACCCCATCGCGATGGTCGTCTTCTTGAGCAACTCCAGGTTACCTGAGACGACTTCGACATCTAGTCGCGAGACGGTCCCGTTCAATACATTCGAGACGAACACATGCGCCCGCGCCCCATCGTCGTCCAGAGCCAAGTCCCATGGACCGTCCAGGAATACCTCATCGACCCATGTTCGAATCAGCTTGCCGTCGCGACCGATCACCTGCAGGGCGCCCTGGCCAACGGTGGCGGCCGTCCCATCCATCGTCGGCACATTTCCAACCAATACGAATCCTGATCGCAGCACTCCGAGCGCCGTGCTAAGGCCAGCTAAGGAACTTGTGTAGAAGACCTCAGCCGCGAGTGGAGGCGCCAGCGGCCCGCCGGGCGTGAGTTTGATTATCGTCGTGCCAGTTCCCTGCGCGTTGGTGCTGTTGTTGAAATTGCTCACCAGCACGTCGCGCTCCCCGAGCGTCCCGCCAGCGGGAAAGTTCTCTGGAACGAACGCAACGCCGTAGGGGTTAAGGTCACCGTTGGCGGGAATGGTCGATGAATTGACCAGCTTGGGGATGAAAGCGTCGCCCTCATCCGCCAACGCACTGCCCGCCCACGAGCAGAGACCCGCCGCCAGGACGCCGCTGTAGACAGCCTTACTCAGAGTCTTCTTCTTGTGCATGATTCTTACTCCTCGTTGATTTGTTCCCTTGGCGCCGCCAATTCAGCGGTCGCTGCGTACGTAAGTGAGCGCAACTCGAGAACCGGTTCTCTCGATACCGCCCGCCTGCCGCCCGGCCCCGAACACAATCGATATCCAATCGCGGAAGCCTGGGATCGAGTGTGTCGCGAACCTCTAGCTTGAACTTCGCCAGCAAATCGTTCGTCGGCGGTCGCTGCTTACGTGAGTGGTCGCAACTCAAGAAGAGGTTTTGTCGGCACCCATGGCATGCCGTCTGAACTGGTGCCAGACGATCACTGATCGTGAAAGATCTCGCTGGTCGGGCCTGCGAAGCTCCGCGATGTCCTGTTCGAGGCGCCCCCGATGCTCGTCAGGTCTCCTTCCCCGGTAGCCGCAGTCAGCCAGCGCGCTCATTTTTTAGGACTGAATTGCGTCCTGCAGCACGCGCGGCCTAGACCTCAGTGGCGCCGTGTCATCGTGACCAGCTGCCACGCCGCCCGCTTCGAGGCCGGTAGTGTGGCGCAGACTCGTGATACGCACCTGATAACCAATCGCCCCCGGGAGCCGGAGGCCGTGATCGGACAATGGTTCAAGGTGAACCTCCTTTTAGCCACAATCGGAACATCGCGCGTCCCGGCTGTGATGCTACGATCATGTCTATAAAGCGCTCGGAGGCTTATGCCGAAAGTTCACGAAGTGGAGATCCATCGCCTGCGTCCAACCCAGATCACGGTCGGCATGATCGAAGTGCACGACAAGCGCGGCATCCTGGTGGCGATGAACCCGAGCCAACAGCGCGATTTCATGCAGGTGCACTCGGTCCCGGCCGTGTGGGGACCCGACGGCCGCCTATATATCACCGATCACCATCACCTGGCGCTTGCCGCCGAGCAAGCCGATCTGGACACCGGGTTCTTCCTGTTGGAAGAGGATTTCTCGAAACTCGCCATCGCGGACTTCTGGCCGAGGATGCAGGCCGCGAATTGGGTGCACCCGATGGATCAGAACGGCAAGCTCCGCCCTTTCCAGGACATACCTGATCAATTAAGCCAGTTGGTCGATGACCCTTACCGCTCGTTGGCAGCTTACGTACGCAACGCGGGCGGCTATGAGAAGACACCAACCCCTTTCGCCGAATTCCTCTGGGCCGACTTCTTTCGTCCGCGCGTGCCGATCGGCGACACGCGGGCGCAGTTTGACGCAAGTGTCGACCCCGCCGTGAAACTCGCAGTCTCTCCTGCGGCCGCCTACCTGCCCGGCTACAAGGGGCAAGCGCCGGAGAGATCCTCTTAGCAGACAACGAGCAGAACCTTCGATTGGCGGGTTCCGCACCACTCCCGGTCCGCCTCGAGCTGTTACGTATCGAGCCTCGAGAAAAGGGCGAGATCGCGCGCCGTTATCGCAATTTGCCCGGCAGCAATGCCGTGAGTCCGAGCAGATACACCACCAGAATCGGCTTTTTTGGCGGGCGGTCTGCGATTTTACGTTCGCGGACTTACGCGACTACGCAGTACGTGGAGCACGCCAAAAACTGGAATTCCCAAACCGATCAGGCCAACCGCGGCTAGCGTTTCGACCGACCCTCGCAGTGCGGTAGTCAAAATCAACCACACAGTTCCAAGAAGAAACACAACTGCAACCGCCGTGGTCACCCAGAATCTCCTATCTCTGGCGGAAGCTTGGCTCCGGCGCCGACTCCACAGGAACCCGAACGCCGTGAGGGCAAAGAACAGCAAGAAGGAAAAGGTAGTCATGTTTGTCAGGCGGTCGTAGCTGCCGACGACGGCGAACATCGATGCAAGCGTGGCAACCAACGCGATCGCGCGATTGGGCGTCCCAGAGTGTGTCCCGACAAGCGCGAGTGATTGCGGTAGCAGCCTATCGCGAGCCATCGAGAATAACACCCGTGGAATCGCTAGAATGTTGCAGTGCGCAGTGCCAAGGACCGAGAGCGCAAAGAGCACCGGCAGCGCAGCGGCAGCCCGAGCACCGAGTATCTGGCGCGTCGCCTTGCTAGCCACGCTGGCTGCCGCGGGATAGGCGGTGGAATTGGCGCTGGCGATGTCCCGTAGGGACAGGACGTGCAGGAACGCAACGTTTGTTACCAGGTAGAGGATCGTGACGATACTGACCCCACAGACGAGTGCCCATGGCAGCACCCGCTCAGGCTCGCGGATCTCGCCCCCGAGCATCGCCGCATTGGCCCAACCATTGTAAGTGGCCATTGCGGCAAGGCTCGCCGCGCTGACTGTGAGCACCCCCGCTTGACTAGCGGGTGCCAACGCTACTGAGTCCTCCGGGCGTGAATGACCGAGTATGACGATCGCGCCCACGAGCGCGAGTAGCCCCAAGACCTTGCCAAGCGTTACAGCAACTTGAAAGCCCCCCGCCCTCCGCACGCCACGACAGTTAACCCAGGCAAGCCCGACAATTAGCGAGACCGCGATGGCTTGTCGTGGTCCGAAGTCCAAGTACGTCGCTCCGCTCCCCCGCGACAAAATCCAGTGAAACCATGGGCCGCCGATCGGAATTACATCGCTTAAGAACACGGTGAACGCCACAGCCATGCCCGCGATCACCGCGGGAGCTATCGTCAGGCGCATCCAGCCGAACAGGAACGCTGGCAACCTCCCCAGCGTCACCTGCAAGAACTGATACTCACCGCCGGACCCGGAAATGCGCATCGCGAGCTGCGCATAAGTCAGCGCGCCGCAGAGACTTAATGCCCCGGCGGCCAGCCATACGCTGAGAATTGAAGTCGGAGATCCAAGGAGTTGGGCGATTGAGGCGGGCCGGATGTAGATGCCGGCGCCGACGATCGACCCAACAACGATCGCGAGCACCTGTACACGACTCAGAATACGCCGAAGTTCGCGGCTGCCCAGCGCCGAGGCCTTTATGCCCGTCGATTCCCTCGCTGGAACAATCACTCCCGGCGGCTCAGACCTTATAGCCGATGATGGCAGGGTCCCGCCAGGCGCGTCGTCCGACGGTGGCTCTTGCGCATTTGACGCAGCGATGTAAGTCATTGCTGGAAAGTTCTCGCCGGACCGCTGTGAGTTAAGTAAGCCTTAGCAACTTCGAATTCAATCGCTCTCAGCGCGAAAACGGGTTACGCCGCTATCGATCTCCACGGCCTGCCGGTGCATCGCCACAGTAGAGAAACTCCTAACACTTCTTTGAAAACCATAACTGCCAGCGCGAACTGCGCACGTCGGGGGAAATCGCGTGACAATCCTGGATGCGCTATCGCGACTCTCAAATAAAACGTAGGCGCGGCCACGGGGTCGCGTCAGTTCGCTAGCGCTCACGGCAGCTTCCCGATGCCGCGAACACTTTCCTCGTCACGTGTCGCCCTTGATCTGTTTGCCGAACGGCAGTCTTTGACCTGCCCCGTCGCTGCGGTGAATTACAGCCGCTCGCGTCGTTCGTCATTTGAATAGGCCCTTCAGCTGCTCTTGAACCTTTTGTTGGAGCTCGTCTTTGTGCTTGTCTAGCTCTTGCTGGACGCGCGCCTTGGCCATTCCCTGGACATCGGGGCGCACCGTGGGATTCGTCATCGTCCCTGTGACGGTGAGTGGAACGTTCGCCAACGCCGGCCCGGTCGCGGACTTCCCCGTGGGCGCTTCCTTCAGGATCACGACATTCAGCTGATAGTCGATCGCCTCGGTGACGAGGTTCGTCGTGCCCTGCCCCGTCACACGCAGGTTTTGCGAGGCGATGTTCAAGTCCTTGGTCGAGGCGATGCCGCTGTTGACTTCCGCGGACGCCTTGAAGCTATCGAACTTCGTGCGGCCGCTGCTTTGGCCTGCCGGCGCGGTTTGTCCCTGAATCAGCGCGATCGCGCGATTGATTTCGAACCATAGGTCCATGCCCTCGACAGCGCCGTTGTCGAGATTCGCGGCGACATGGCCGCTCAAGGATTTCATCAGCGTTTCGCTCCCGCGGCCCTTCGCCGCAAGGTTCGTCGTGACGTTGCCGTGCCCTGAGATGCGCTTTGATTTGGTGAAATCCATGAGCAGCGGCGCTACATCGATGCCGGTCATGCTTTGATCGAGCTTCACGGCGGGGATGGCGCCACGGTCGTCCAAGGTTATCTGGCCGGAATAATCCCCGCCGTAAAGCTTCGCGGTCGCCGGCGCAATACGCGTCACTCCATCCTTCGCCATCAACCTCACGGTCCTCGTCATGTTCACGGCGGTCGTGGTCGCCTCGACCTGGATGCTGATGGAAGCCCATGCGTGGTGGCAAAGGCGCTTCGCGTGAGGGAAAGGCGTTC
>JANYBG010000046.1 GCA_025360865.1 Pseudomonadota bacterium
GTCTTCCCCCTCACACTCCAGAATGAATTGATGACTGAATCACACTCCGAATCCGTGACCTTCGCCTCGCTTGGCCTCGTAAATGAGGTCATGGCGGGCGTAAAGCAAGCCGGCTTTGTCAATTGCACTCCCATCCAGGCGCAGACGCTGCCGATCGCGCTTTCCGGACGCGACGTCGCCGGCCAGGCGCAGACCGGCACCGGCAAGACAGCGGCCTTCCTGCTGGCCGTTTACCAGTCGCTGCTGACGCGGCCGGTGGGGCCTGGGCGCCTGAAGACCTCCATCCGGGCGCTTATCGTCGCCCCCACGCGCGAACTCGCGGTGCAGATCCACCACGACGCGCTCGTGCTCGGCGCGCACACCGGCCTGCGCCAGTCAGTGGTCTTCGGGGGCGTGGACTACGAGAAGCAGCGCCAGGAGCTCACCGATGGCTGTGACGTGCTGGTCGCGACCCCGGGGCGACTCATCGATTACTTCAAGCAGCACGTGTTCGACCTGCGCCACGCGCAAGTCCTGGTCCTGGACGAGGCGGACCGCATGTTCGACCTGGGGTTCATCGCCGACATCCGCTACATCATGCGCCGCCTGCCCCCGCCGGACCGGCGCCAGTCGATGCTGTTCTCAGCCACGCTGTCGCAGCGGGTGCTGGAGCTCGCCTACGAGCACATGAACGAGCCGGAGCTGGTGCGCATCGAGCCGGACAAGATGACCGTCGATGCCGTGCGCCAGATGATGTACTACCCGGCCATGGTGGAGAAGGTCCCGCTGCTGATCGGGTTGCTGCACCAGACCGAGGCGGTGCGCACGATGATCTTCGTGAACACGAAGCGCACCGCCGAGCGGCTCGAGTCCTCGCTCAAGGCCAACGGTTTCTCGGCCCAGGCGCTCACCGGCGACGTGCCGCAGAACAAGCGACTGCGCTTCCTGCGTGACTTCCACGACGGCAAGCTCGCGGTCCTGATCGCGACCGACGTCGCCTCGCGCGGGCTGCACATCCCGGACGTCAGCCACGTATTCAATTACGACCTTCCGCAGGACCCGGCCGACTACGTGCATCGCATCGGCCGCACCGCGCGCGCCGGCGCCGAAGGCGACGCCATCAGCTTCGCGTGTGAGGAGTACGCGGTATCCTTGCCTGAGATCGAGGAGTACATCGGCCACAAGGTGCCCTTCTCCCCGGTGGCGAAGGAACTGCTCGCCACCGGCGTCGTCGCCGGGGCTCCCGTCATTCGCTCACATCCGGGCGGTCCTCCGCGCCGTGGCGGTGGTGGGGGCCGCGGAGGCGGTGGCGACCGCAGACGCTCCAGCGGCGGCCGTCCGCCCCCGCGCGGTGGTCGGCGCTGACGTGGCACTTGGCGGGCTGCTCGGCTAAGCTTGGCGCTGTTGGGCGGCCGCCGCCAACGGCCTAGACAGTCCAAGCCCAACTCCCAAAATCATGGGCCCTGCTGCATGGCGGATACCGAAGACAACGTCGACCGCGCGCTGTTCCGCAACGTAGAGAAAGTGCGGCAGCTGCGCATCGAACACCGGGACCTCGACGAGGTCATCTGCCGGCTCACGATGGACATGCACGTGGATGAGCTGCAGCTCAAGCGCCTGAAGAAGCGCAAGCTGATGCTCAAGGACCAGATCGCGCGCGTTGAAAGCCAGCTGATTCCGGACCTCAACGCCTGATGGATAGTCCCGACAGCCCCATGCGGGGCGTCCTGCTACAGCTGACCGCGCCCCAGCTGATCATCTCGGGGTTCGTGATCGCCATCGCGACGATCGTCGCGCTGATCGTGGCCCGCCTGTTGCGCGCACGGCACAGGCCCGCTCCGCGCTCAGCGGTGCCCGCGCGGGCGCTGCACTGGGCGGACCATGGCCTCGAAGGGGCGCTCAAGCTCGCCCCGATCCTGGCCGCGATCGCCACGCTCTTCGCCGGCCACGTGGCGCTCCACGCGATGGGCATATCGGCGGTCGTGAATGACGGGGCGATTCGCCTGCTCATCGCCTTGGTGCTTGTGCGCCTGGGCGTGTACCTGCTGGGACTGCTGCTCGGGCCGGCCTCCTGGATACGCACCCGGGAGCGCACGATCACGCTTGTCCTCTGGATGATCGTCGGCATCGTCATCACCGGCTGGATGGACGTGATCGAGGCGGACCTCAATCGCGTCAACATCCTTCCGGGGCGCTCGCAGCTGAGCCTGTGGGCACTGCTCAAGGGACTGGTTGTCGTCAGCGCGTTCGTGGTGGTCGCGAGCCTCATCGCCCGCGCGATCGAGCGCCACGTCATGCGGCTGGACACGCTGGCCGTGTCGACCCGGGTCGGGGTCTCGAAGTTCAGCTATTTCCTCCTCGTCGGGCTTGGCATATTGCTGGGCATCAACGCCGCGGGCGTCGATGTCACGACACTGAACGTGCTCACCGGCGCGATCGGCATCGGGCTGGGCTTTGGCCTGCAGTCGGTCGCCAGCAACTTCGTCAGCGGCTTCGTGCTGCTCATCGACAAGTCGATCAAGCCTGGTGATGTGATCAGCTTCCTCGACCACCCCGGCACCAGCATCGGCAATACCGGCGCGGGCACCGGCAACTTCGGCTGGGTGCAGGAGCTGCGCGGCCGCTATGTCGTGGTGCGCGACCGCGATGGCGTCGACACGCTGGTCCCCAACCAGAACCTGATCACCAGCGCGTTCATCAACTGGAGCTACTCGGACCAGCGGGTGCGGCTGAAGCTGCCGGTGACGGTGAGCTACAGCGACGACCCGGAGCTCGCCCTGAAGCTGCTCGTGGAGGCCGCCCAGAACCACCCGCGCATCCTGCGCGACCCGCCGGCCGTCTCGCGCCTGATCAGCTTCGAGGACAACGGCATTCGCCTAGAGATCCGCTTCTGGATCGCCGATCCGGTGAATGGGGTCAACAACATCCGCTCGGACGTCAACCGCGCTATCTGGCGCATCTTCCGCGCCCACGGCGTGCGGATGGCCATGCCCCAGCGCGAGGTGCACATCTTCGAACAGCGTCCACCGCGGGCCCCCGGTGCCCCGGTGGATGCCGGTCTGGACCACTCCGCGGACTAGCGAGCGTTGCCGCTGCAGGTCGCCCCAGGGGTCGAGATTCCGGACAGCGAGCTGTCCATCACCTTCGTGCGCTCATCGGGCCCGGGTGGGCAGAACGTCAACAAGCTCGCCACCGCCGCCCAGCTGCGCTTCGATCTCGAGGGTAGTCCCTCGCTCAGTCACGCGGTCAAGATGCGCATGCGCCCCTTGAGTGGGCGGCGCCTTACCGACGAGGGTGCGCTGCTTATCATCGCGCGCAACCACCGCAGCCAGGAGGGCAACCGGCGCGAGGCACTCGAGCGGCTGGCGGACATCATCCGCCGCGCGCTGGTACCTCCGAAGCCGCGCAAGCCCACCAAACCGACCCGCGCCTCGCGCGAGCGCCGACTGGACGGCAAGGCGCGGCGGCAGCGCACCAAGCACAATCGCTCGGGCTCCTGGGAGGGCTGACGTGCGCGCCAGCCTGCGGGCGCGTTCCCGCGCCCCGTGCCCGTTCTGCAGCGCTCGTCGCCACCCCGGCCATCGGGGTGCGCTCCTCAGGCCACCCCTGAGCCTTACCCTGGCGCGGCGACCGCAGGTCACGGACCTCATGCGCGCCGTCACGGCCGCGACTGTTCCGGTGGTGGGAGTGCCGCGGGTGGTGTACTCCGAGAAGCGCCCGCGCCACTTCTGGCACGACGTCTACTTCCTCGTGGGTTCAGCGCCTTCGTCAGCGCCGGCGTGACCTCAATCCGTCCGACCCTCACGTTGGCGTCGTGGCGCGAGGCGCTCAGGACCGGGAGCGTTCCCGC
Organism: Pseudomonadota bacterium; assembly: GCA_025360865.1. Taxonomy (GTDB): domain Bacteria; phylum Pseudomonadota; class Gammaproteobacteria; order Steroidobacterales; family Steroidobacteraceae; genus 13-2-20CM-66-19. The sequence goes on from JANYBG010000046.1 coordinate 3,830, forward strand.
GGTCGCTCCTGAAACCGTCCGGCGCGTGCGCGCTGTGCCTCATGCTCGAGCTGACCGCGATCGCGGTCATCCTCCCATGCGCGCCGCGGATGGCGCGCGGCTTCGGCGAATTCGCCTAGGCGCTCGCACGCGGCTGTGACGGGGACGGGTTCAGTCCGTCCGGACGCATGAACCAGGCGCCCAGCGCGGGCAGCAGGATGATCGCCGCGAGCATGTTCACCAGGAACATGAAGGTGAGCATGACGCCGATGTCCGCCTGGAACTTCAGCGGCGAGAACACCCAGGTCGCCACCCCGATCGCAAGCGTGACCCCGGTGAAGATGATGCTCGCGCCGGTCACTCGCAGCGTGCGTTCGTAGGACTCACGCACCGACATCCCCTGATGCAGGAACTCCTGCATGCGGCTGAACAGGTAGATCCCGTAGTCGACGCCGATGCCCGCGCCAAGGGCCACCATGGGCAGCGTCGAGACCTTGAGACCAATGCCCACCAGCGCCATGACGGCGTAAACCAGGACCGACACCAGCGCCAGCGGCAGCACGACCAGGAGAGTGCCGACGACCGAGCGGAAGGTCACCAGGCACATGAGGATCACCGCGGCGAACACCCCCGCGAGGATCCAGACTTCCCTGGACTCGACGGTCTCGTTGGTGGCCGCCATGACGCCGACGTTGCCGGTCGCCAGGCGGATGCGGGCGCCATCGATGGGATTGCCGGCGCGCCACCGCTTCGCCGCGGCCACCACGCGCTGGATGGTCTCGGCGCGGTGATCGGTGAGGAACATCATCACCGGGACGATGTCGCAGTTCTCGTTGAGCAGCCCGGTGCTGGTCTCGATGTAGCGCGTTGACTGCGTGAGCTGAGCCTGTTCACGCGGGATGCTGCGCCACTTGAGGCTGCCCTCGTTCCA
>JANYBG010000065.1 GCA_025360865.1 Pseudomonadota bacterium
TGGCGTACGCTCGCGAACCCGGACCTGCCACTTTAAAACCGAGTACATCGCACTCTAGCCTATCAGGTTGGATCACTGACCAGTGATACTCATCGAGGCCGAGCGGTCGCCAGCTCGCGCATCCGTTGTCGCAGCACGCTGTTGTCGCGCGCCTGCGAGCGGTAGTACCAGGTGGCATTTCGCAGGCAGCTCAATGCACAGGAGCGTCGTATGCTCAGCTGAAAGCAGTCTCGTATCCATCGTGCGATATCCTTACGTCTGGGCGTCGCTAGATCTTTTTTTTAATGACTTCCTGCAGGATGTGCCGATCAAGGGTCAGATCGGCCACCAAGTGCTTAAGACGCGCGTTCTCATCGCGCAGCTGGCGCAGCTCCCGCACCTCCAAGATGCCCATGTTCGAGTACTGCTTCTTCCAAATGTAGTACGTTGCCTCGCTGATCCCGATCTGCCGGCATACATCCGCGATCGGCTGTCCGGCATCCCCCTGTTTCAGGGCGAACAAGATCTGCTCCTCGCTGAACCTGCTTTTCTTCATAGCTTCCACTCCTTGCTGTACAAGGACTCAGGAAGCACCTTACTCTAGTTCTAAATGACTACGGAAAAACGGGATGACGTCACCATCACGCGCGCGGGCCAGCGGATCGGCGCGACCGGAGGCATCAGGAGCACCCAACCCCCGAAGCCTAGAACACTGGCGAGCGCAGCCGCTGCAAACGCCGCGACGTACGAATGAGTACTCTCTACGAGTACCCCAGTGAGCATCGAGGCAATAATTCCAGCCAGGTTGCCGCACAGGTTCTGCACACCGACCCAGCGGGCCGTGGCCCCCGGGCCGGCGAACGCCTGCGCCACGGCAAAGATCGGTGGCGAAGAAATGCCCGCAAAGAACTCGTAGAAATACAAGCTCGCGATCGAGCCGTCGCGGGGCAGCACGGCGATCCCAATCATGGCGACGATCGCGGTGGCGTAGCCGACCGCCATCAGGCCCTTGTGAATGGCGTTCGCCGACCGCCCACCGCGGATCCATCGGTCGATCACGAGCCCAGCGAGTACCGAACCGACCGCTGACAGGGCGTATGCCGGGGCCGCGGTCGCCGCCATCTCAGTTAACGAGAACCCGCGCTCCTTGACGAGATACGTCGGCATCCACGCAAGCACGAAGAAGAAGCTGTAGTTGATCCCGAAGCTGCCGATTGACGCACCCCACAGCGCCCGCTGCCGGAGGATCGTGGCAAAGGACGGCACGTGTACCGACCCGACTCCCCCACGTGTCGTCGCCTCCGCGACCCGCACCCGGCTCCAAGGGACGAGCCAGGCGAGCGACAGCGCCCCAAATAGCCAGAACGTAACCCGCCAGCCGTAGTGGGACATTAGCAGCCCACCGGCGAAGGTCCCGATCGCCGGTCCGACCAGGTACCCGAAGCTGACAACTCCATTGGCGATGCCGGCATGCGCATCGTCGACACCCGCTCGGATGAGTTTGGACCAAGCCGGGAATACGGCAGACTCACCGGCGCCGAGCAGCACACGCAGCGCCAGGAGCGAGGCGAACGAGCCTGCGAACCCGGTCGCTAGAGTCGCGCAGGCCCAGATCCCGACGGCGACGGCGAGCACTGAGCGCGCCCCGTAGCGCTCGGCGAGCAAGCCGGACGGGATCATCAACATAGCGTAGGCAAAGTAGAACGCGGACAAAAGAGTGCCGAATTGCGAGGGTGAGAGACCAAACTCGTCTGCGATCAGCGGCCCAGCTGTGGCGAGATTGCCCCGATCAATGTAGCTGATGATGAGGACCAACGTCAGCAGAATGACCAGCATGCGCGGCGGTGTCATCGCGCGCGGCGCCTGGTGTTGTTGTTCTTCTGACATTCACCCTCCTTATGAAGGTCATGGGACTAAATCGTAGAGCGGCAGGCCCCGATCATTTTATCCGTCGGAGCCTGCCGGCGTTACGCGCGAAGTTTCGGTGGGCTTATAATTGGCAGATTGCCGCCGCCGTTACTTGCCAGTCGACGCGAGCCGAATCGTCCGCGAATACATGGTCTTTTCCGAATCGTAGACCGCCGTCAGCATAGGCTTGTTAACCTTCACCACCGCGTCCGATATGGCGTTTACGACACAGACATTCCACGACTTGGCCTGGCGATAGGCCAGCGCATCAGACGGGGAACAGAGCTGCTCGGCTACATAGCGAATGTGATCGTAAAGCCTCTTCGCACCCTTCTCGGTCGACAAGTCGATGTGCCGGTACTTCACGGTCGCCGCGGGCGCGTCGGCGTTATCCGCCACCGCCGGCAGTGCCACGGCTCCTGCGCAGAACGCGGTGGCGATCGCGAGTGCGATCATATTGCGAAAGCCGCTATTGGATGTCATATTTTTCATGCTAGTTCTCCGTGAGATGGTTGATAAAGTCGATGGGGTACTGAACTGACCGCGAGGCGTCTGCAAAGATCTGCCGGAATGGCCCGGCTGATCCAATTCGCTGCGTTACCTATACAGACACCATCCAGGTGCCTAACCCGACATCGAATCCACAATATGAGTGGCAGAGACCTCTCGGACGCGATAAGTTGGCTTCCGATGAATCAACTTACCGAGCTGCTGGGACTGATTCAGGCGGGCGATGTGGAGGCACGCGACGCGTTGTTTGCGGCCGCTTACGGTGAACTCCACCGTCTAGCCCATGCCCGGTTGCGCGACGGCGGGCGCGACGCGGTTTTAGATACGACTTGTCTCGTGCATGAATCGTATCTGAGGTTCGTGCGAGCCGGGGAGCTTCGTGCTGGCGATCGCCGCGCGTTCTTTGCCTACGCCTCACAGGTGATGCGTTCAGTTATCGTCAACAGCGTGCGCGAGCGCATCGCGCAAAAGCGCGGCGGGGACCGACCGCCGCTAACTTTATCCCATGGTCTTGTGTCCCCGCTACCCGACGCGGAGGAGACGATTTTAGCCGTGCACCATGCGCTCGAGGCTTTGGAGAAGGCTGATCCGCGTTTGGCGCAGGTCACGCAGATGCGCTACTTTGGGGGCTACAGCGAGCAGGAAATTGCCGAAACTCTGGGCATTACGGAACGCACGGTGCAACGCGACTGGGAGAAAGCGCGGCTAATCTTGGTGGCCGCGTTGCGCTGAAGCAATGGCCGCGCGCGACTCATCTGGGTTTTTAGGAAAACGATGACACTGTCGATATCCCAGATGGCGTTGATGAGCCAGCTGCTGGATGAGGCGCTGCCGCTGGATGCCGACGGGCGCCGCGCCTGGCTGAACAGTCTTTCCCCCGAGCATCATGATCTGGCACCGGCGCTCTGGGAGTCGCTGCTGCCGGACGAAGCTCAGGTGGCGAATCACCAAGCCTTGGCGACCCTACCGAAACTCGGCTCCGCGGCAGCGGAGGCGAACGCTCCGGCTGCGCGCGGCCTGCAGCCCGGCGCACGCATTGGTCCTTATGAAATGATTCGACTTCTGGGAGCCGGCGGCATGGCGGAGGTGTGGCTGGCCCGGCGAGCCGACGGCGCCTTCAGGCGTGAGATAGCGTTGAAGCTGCCGATGCGCTATCGCCTCCAATCGGGTCTTGAGGCGCGCTTTGCGCGCGAGCGCGATATCCTAGCGAGTCTCGAGCATACCCATATCGCACGTCTCTATGATGCAGGGGTGGATTCGGAAGGGTGGCCGTACTTGTCGATGGAGTATGTGCGGGGCGAGTCGATGACGATCTGGTGCGACAAGCATGGGCTTGGGATTCACACGCGCCTGGCGCTTTTCCTGCAGGTTCTTGAGGCCGTGCAGTACGCCCATGAAAAGCGGGTCATCCATCGCGACTTAAAACCCTCGAACATTCTGGTGACCGAGACCGGACAGGTGCGCCTACTTGATTTTGGCGTCGCCAAGCTGCTGGATGCTGATAATACGGATCAGGCTGGGTTAACCAGTATCTACGGCCGAGCGCTGACGCCGGACTACGCAAGTCCCGAGCTGTTGCGCGGCGATCCGATCGATGGCCGCAGCGACTTGTACTCGTTAGGCGTACTTCTCTACGAGTTGCTGAGCGGTA